>CAIPKV010000016.1 GCA_903865745.1 uncultured Verrucomicrobia subdivision 3 bacterium
AATCCTAAGCCCGCCCCCGCCCCTTGGCGAGCAGAATATTGAGTCCCCTTCCATTTTCGCGTATTTCGGGTATTTCGCGGTAATATCAGCCTTCCCAGCAACTTTATCCCCAAACCTGCCCAGAAAGGGGACATTTCGCCATATCCTTAACCATGTACGGTGCAAACAGGACCCAGTACACGCCGTACAGAACCCAGTACATACCGTACTGGACCTAGTACACACCGTACTTAACCATGTACACGTCGTACTCGACCTAGTACAAGCCGTACTTAACCCTGTACGCGCCGTACTTAACCAAGTACATGCCGTACTGGACCTAGTACGGCCCGTACAGAACCCAGTACACACCATACATGACCAAGGATGCACCGGCCATGGTCTTGTCTATAGACAGTTTTCTTCGGGCTGAGGCACCGGCCCGATTCGTCCACAGATTTCACCGATGGTCGCCGATTTTTTTATTCCTAATCAGCGGAATCTGCGGCATCGGCGGATAAAACTCCGACCCAAACCGGCGGGCAACGAAATTATCTTTCAGGTGAAAAGTCCCCAATCATTGGGGTAAACGACCATTTATTTAAGAATGCTAAATAAACAGTTGACTCACCTGAGGTAGAGGCGCAGGGTGAGACGGCAGTGAAACTAAAACTAAGAAAAAGAAATAAATGCAGTAAACCAATGACAAAACACATGACATGAGAAAAAACCTGGGTAGTTCTTTAATCGAGAACGCAAAACCCGCAATCGGCTGGCTTAATACCAACGGGGAATTATTGCTCATCAACAACATCACCGTGGTGCTGAATACCACGGCTGAAAATGTGGACATCTATGCGACGCCCACCCCACCCTTGGCTGAGATCACCCTTGATCTAGGTAACTACACCACTGCGGTATTACTGCAGAACCCCAGCCCGGCGGACACCATCAATAAAATAAACTTGAAGCTCATTTTGACCAACAAAATGCGCCTGCTGGGTTGCTACGTGACGGTCACGTGCAAAGGGAATCTGGCGAAAATCATCAAGAGCGGGTTCCCGCCCCAAAAAGGCCGGGGCGCACCCATTGGCACACCCGCCCAGCCGCAAGGCTTGACGGTCACCCACGGGCCGCAGCTCAGTCAGTTGGTCTCCAAAGTCAGTCCGGTGTTTGGCGCGGTCTTCTACAACCACCGCATCCAGGCGAATACTCCGGGAGCAGTGCCGGTAATCGTGCAGGACACGGCCTCGACCCACACGTTCCCCGGCCTGATTGCCGGCGTGAAATATACCATTGATGTCAGTGCCTCGGGCTCGGGCGACACCATGAGCGATTACAGCAGTCCCGCCAGCCTGACGGCCGATTGAACGCAGCGAAATCATCGTTCACACTCGCAACGCGCCGGAAGCCTCCGACGCGTTCTTCATTTTTATAGTTAGGGATATTGCGCGGCGATGTTCCTTGCGGATGGCCACCTAGGCCAGCGGAAGCCACCAACGGTTCGTGGGGAGCTAGCTGGCAGGAAACCGGAATGCGCCAGCTAGCGGACGGCGCAGCGCTCCGTCCCTACCTTTGTTAGTGGCCTTCCGCAAGGAGCGGATTTCGGATAACACATTTTCTAGTAACTCCATGCTTCGCCCTGACGTCTAACGGCGCATCCCGTTGGGCCGTTTAAATCATCTATGAATCTAATCAAAGTGGTCGTGGTCGCGTTGGCTGTATGGTTGCCCAACCAGCTTTTCGCCGCCGCCCCGGACGTCACGGTTACCGAAAACGCTGACGCCTTCGTTCTCGCCAATGGCGTGGTCTCGGCCCGCATTGATAAACGTTCGGGCAATCTGATTTCGCTCCAATTCAACCATCGCGAAATGCTCGATACCGGGTCGCGTCAGCCGGGCTACTGGTCGCATAACGCCGCGCGCGGCCGGCCAGTGGACCGCATCACGATTGATCCCCAAGCCAATGGCGGCGAGCGCGGCGAAGTGGCCATCCTCGGCATTTCCAACGGCCAGCCGATGGGTGGCGGTCCCGGCGGCACGGTGATTGCGGATATTGAAATCCGCTACGCGCTCGGTCGCGCCGATTCCGGCGTTTATACTTATTGCATCTTCGCGCATCCGGCGAATTACCCCGCGACGTCCGTCGGCGAGGCGCGTTTTTGCCTGAAGCTCAATGACCAGCGCTTTGACTGGATGACGGTGGATGCGAACCGGAATTTGCAGATGATCTCCACCTACGATTGGAACCACGGCACGCAGATGAATTTCAAGGAGGGGCGCCGGATGAATACCGGTATCTATAAAGGCGAGGTGGAACATAAATACGATTATGCCGCGAACCAGTTCAATGTGCGCGCGTGGGGCTGGTCGAGCAGCGCGGATCGCGTCGGCCTCTGGCTCGTGAACCCGAGCGTGGAATACTTGAGCGGCGGGCCGACGAAGTTTGAATTGTCCTCGCACCGCGACGCGACGTTCAATACCAAAAACCTTAACGCCCCCGCTCCGCCGACGCTATTGAACTACTGGCGCGGCAGTCATTACGGCGGCACCATTTGCAACCTGGCGGCGGGTGAAGCTTGGACCAAGGTCATCGGGCCGTTTCTCATCTACTGCAATGCCGGTGGCGATCACACTGCGCTGTGGCACGACGCGCTCGCGCAGGCGGATAAGGAAGCGGCGGCGTGGCCGTTCGACTGGGTCCAGGGCGTGGACTATCCGCACCGGAACGAACGCGCGGCGGTCAGCGGCAAAATCGTCCTCGACGATCCGGAGGCGCCGGGTCTGGTGATATCCAATCTGCTGGTCGGTCTCTCGGCACCGGATTATGCGCCCGCCGTCATTTCCGCCAACCCGCGCACCGGCCACCGGGGCGGCTTCGGTCTCGCCGGCGGCGGCGATGATGAGGCGGCCATGACGAACCAGACGATTTTGCCTGTAAGCGGGGCCGCGGAGAATTCCGCTGGCAAAGGGTCGCTGCGGCTACGGCCTAACCATGCGCGCGGTGGCGGCGCGGCGGGCGGTATGCCGCGCATCGTGGATTGGCAAAATGACGCGAAGAATTATGAATTTTGGGTACGCGCCAGCGGCGACGGGAGTTTTACGATTCCGAATGTGCGCGCGGGTACTTATTCGCTGCACGCTATCGCCGACGGGGTGCTGGGCGATTTGACGGTGACGAACATCGTGGTGGCGGCGGGTAAAGATTTGGCGCTGGGCAAGGTGGACTGGCGGCCAGTGCGTTATGGCAAACAACTGTGGGACATCGGCATTCCCAATCGCAGCGGCGCGGAGTTTTTCAAGGGCGACGATTATTTTCATTGGGGCTGGTATCTGAAATATCCGAAGTTGTTTCCGCAAGATGTGAACTACGTCATTGGCCAGAGTGATTTTCGCAAAGACTGGTTCTTCGAACAGGTGCCGCATAATGAAGACCCCGGCAACCTGACCGGCTCCGGACAAGGGCGCGCAACGACTTGGACGATCACCTTTAACCTGCCAGCGGCTCCGCACGGTAAAGCGACTTTGCGCCTGGCGATCTGCGGCGTGGGGGTGCGCACTCTGTCGGTGGGTTTGAATGGCCAGCCGCTGGGCAGCATCAGTGGCCTCACTTACAACGGCACGATTAGTCGCGACGGTATCGGCGGCTACTGGTCGGAACACGATCTGGCGTTCGATGCGGCGCGGCTGTCGGCTGGCAAAAATGTACTGGCGCTAACGGTCCCCGCTGGTGGCCTGATGAATGGCATCATTTACGATTACTTGCGGCTGGAGTTGGACGAGAACGCGGCGCCTCCGGTCCAATAAAAAACCGCTCCGGATATTTACTATCGCGGAACGGTTGGAGAGTTGTTTAGGAGAGAGATTTTTTTATTCCGGCATGGCCATCAACATGTCGTGCGTCATGGGCTGAGAACCGCCGCCCATGCCCGAACGAATCTTTTTGATGTCATCTCCCTCGACGGCGGAAGCCTGATTACCCCAAGCACTGCGGATATAAGTCAGCACCGCAGCCAGATCGTCGTCGGGCAGCGCGGCGCCCATCGCGGCCATGTTCATGCTCCAGTCTTTGCCGGCAACTTTAATATTACCCGCCAAGCCCATGAGCGGGATGTGCGCCAGCCGATTAAAACCTTTCGCCACGACCCATTCGGAACCGGCCAGCGGCGGGGCCTGACCCGGCTTGCCCAAACCATCCGGTCCATGGCAAATACCGCAGACCGCTTCGTAAGTCTTTTTGCCACGCGCCAAGGCCGCCGCCGCTCCGGACTGGGGCTGAAAGCCTTCCAGATTTTCGGCACTGGTATAAGGCGCATAGACCTTGGGATTAAACCAGCCACTATGACGGTCGAAATAGATGCCGCCAATAAACAACAACACCAGCGTGGTGACGATAATCCACATCGGGGCGGCGGAACGAGTTGCGACCGGCTCGCCGGCGGACGGAACGGAACTGGATTTATTTTCGTCGCTCATTTTTTATTTGGCAGCAGTGGCAGGAGTGAACGGCGCCTCGTAAAGCGGCACATTGGCCTTGAGACTTAACAGGTAGGCGACAAGTTGTTTCGCCGCGGGCTTGGGCACGATTTCAAAACCATCCGCGGCGGCGAATTCTTTCGGCAAGTTCAACGCCTCGGGCGATGGGCTCGCGCCAACCTTGCGGACTTCAAACAAGAATTTGAACGACGGCATCGTGGAGTTGGGCGTGACGGATTTGGGCGCGTAAAGATGGGCTAACTGCCAATTGGCATCCGGCGCACGGACGCCGATGTTCGCGAGGTCAGGGCCGGCGCGCAAACTGCCGAGCTGCACCGGCTGGTCATAAAGAAAATCCGCCGCCACGCTCAGGCGGGAACCCCAGCCACGCGCGATATCGGGACCAGTGGCGATGATGGCCGTCTCGGACTTCACACCGACGGCCTTTAAGCGATCAGCCATTTCAGTGGCAACGTCCTTGTCGGTGGCGGTCAGCAGCGTCTTGGGCAAACCACCATTCCAACCATTGAGACTGGCGGCGATGGCATTGGTATAATTCGCCAACCCGGGCAGGACGAAGAGGGATTTCGTAAACTCAATGAAGTCGGCGGGCTTCTGATTACCAAGACTAGTCAAGGTGACTTCGAAAGCAGAGCCGGTCTGGCGCACTTGCTCGGTGTGACAGGCGGCGCAGCCATAGGCGCGATACACTTGCAAGCCCAACGTCGCGGCGCCGGTGCGCTGGAGCGGCCAGTTATCAGTAGTTTGCAGGATGACGGTCTGTTGCGCGCTGCCAAGTTGCAGCAGCGGCGCGAGGACGAAGCCGCACCACGAAGTGCCGAGCGCAATAAAAGCGGCAATGAAAATAGAGAGGCCGGTCTTCATGATTTCACCTCCGCAGTTTCAAGGGGCGATTTGATATAGGCAATCACGGTCTTGGCGATACCGAGTTTCCACTGGATCGTCATGATGAAAATGTTCACAGCAAACAACAGGGCGCCAAGCAGAATCAACATCTGGCCCGTGGTGCTAACGCGCAGAAACTTTAAGGCGGCGGTGTTGGCATCAGCAAATGGGATATTGGCATCGGCCAGTTTTTCGCCTTGAACAACACCAGCGAGAACTAGCGGGACAAAGAAGAGCAGCACGCCAATCATTGAGAGATAAAAGTGCGCCTTGGCTAATGCGGGCTGCGGTAGCGGCTTGCCCATGACTTGCGGCAGCAGTTCATAAATCGCACCAAAAAGAATCATCGCAGCAAAACCCAGCAGTTGCAGTTGCGTCTGGGCGGCGCCGAACCAGGTGAAGTTCAGGATGCGGCTGTACTGCGGGCACGCGGCGGACACGTAAAGGATACCCGAAACAATGAAGCTCATTACGCCAAATCTTATGAAACAAAATGGTCCACCTTTACAGGACACATTGGAACCGCAGACAGTTTTCAGCGTGACTATTGAAATTGCGAGCAATGGCACCAGCGTCAAAGCCGCCGCCACACTGCTCAAAGTTGGCAACCATGCCGGCACCGGGGCACCTTGCGGAATACCACACCAGGTCCCGAAAAATACCAAAGTGAGAAACGCGAGGAGGACATAGCCAGAATTGGCCAGCGGACGGGCGGCTATTTTCGGCAGAAAGTAAAATGCGGTGCCGACACCGACTAGCGCCAGCCAGACGAAAACCAGGTTATTCGCAAACCACCAGCCGATGATGGGCTGGACAACCCCGCGCGGCAGCTGATGGGAGTTAAGCAAAATATTAGCCGTCGAATAAATCCACGGAAACCACAGCAGCCCAGCAAACAGAAACCAATGTGAAGGATATAACTCTTGTTGCCGCCGCCAGCCGAACGTTGCCGCCGCCGAAACGGCGATCAGCATAAATGCCGCAAATAAGATGACCGCTGCTGCCCGCGGGTATTCCAGCCAGGTGTGGCCGGAACTGGCGCCAAGTAAAATCCCCGCCGTGCCAATGAAGACGCCGAGATGCCAGAGGTTCGCTGCTACAACAGGAACCAGCGGCAATGCCAGCGGTTGACCACTCAAACGTGCAAAAATCCACAAGGCCACACCGAGCGCAGCCGGAATGCAAAAACCGTAGAGCACGGCGTCGTTCGCCGCCGGCGCCACGCGGCCATAAGTCATCACCGGACAGGCACCGAGAAAATCCGGCGCATGAAACTTGATGCCAGCAATGAGGCCAAGTACCAGCCCGACAATCAGCCACACTGCCGCGCCACCGAATAGCGCCAACAGGGGGACCCGCAACGAGTCGTTGATCTCGCGGTCGCAGGAAGAGTTGTTCTCAGTCAGGTTCATTCAAACGATTCAGTTTTGACGGGCGCAATGGCTTTTTCCTCCCGGCTATTCAGGTCGGCGCGCGCGGCGGCCGGGTCTTGCCACTTCTGAGCAGCGAGGGCCATGGCGGTTTCAATCGGCAAGCGGACAATGCCGCGTTTTGCGTCCAGCACCGCCGGATATTTTAGTGAGATTTCTTCGGTCGCGTGGATTTCAGCGAGTGCCTTCGCACGGCTGGCAGCGCGGTCGGCATCAATTCCGGTCGCGGGTACTAATACTTTTACACCCACGGTGACAAAAGCAAAAATCGCACTGGCTATAATCAATCCTAGCGCGGCGCCGGAGGCACGGTTAATGGTGACGGATTTCATTGAGCACCTCCAGTGTTAGCAGCCGTGAGGTCGCGTACGACATTTTGGCTGACGCCCATCGCTTCCAAGAGGCGCGGGTCACGCTGCGGATACGGTGGGTGAGCGTTAAACTTGCACAAGAATTTATTGGCCAGAAATCCGCCCATGAACATCAGACAGCCCAGCGGCAGCCAGATCAACCGGAGCGGATAGCCGTTGGGGTGCAGTGCTGGAAAAATATTGAACGCCAGATCCAGCGCATGCATCAGCCAAATCCACAGACAAAGCGGAACAATGACCTTGAAATTCATTTTAATCTTTTCCGGCAGCAGGATGAAGAATGGGATAAAGCATTTTCCAAAAATCAAAATCAGGCTCAAGGTCCACCAGTTGCCGCGCTCGCGAATCAGATACCAAAAAGTCTCCTCCGGCATGTTGGCATTCCAGACTACGAAGTATTGCGCAAACTCGGTGTAGGCTGAAAACAGCGTAAAGCCAAGCAACAATACGCCGATGAAATAAAAGTAATTCTCCTTCAGCACCGGTGTCAGAATGCCCGCCCGTAACAGCACCACGGCAATGACATAAACCGTCGCCAGCCCGATCCACGCACAATCAGAAAAGAAATACACACCATACATGGCGGAGAACCATTGATAAGACGTGGCCTGCATCCACAACACACCGGAATAGGTCAACGCCAGTGCGAATGCAACAATACCCCAGCCGGAATAGAAGCGCAGCTTGCGCGTGCATTCCACTGACCCGGTCTCGTCCTGTTTGAGCGACCAGCGGCTCAACTGCGACGAAAGCAGCCACCAAATCGCGAAGAAGACCGCGGAAGTCACCCAGAAACCAGCGGTTGTGAACACTGGCAATTTAGCTGCGACCAGATTGTTCGCGGCCGGATCTTGCGTCATCCATTTATAAATTTTTGGCCCCAGCAAACCAACCGGCAAAAACAATATTGCAAGCCAGGGAAACAGCAGCGACGCAATATGTTCGCTGAAACGGCGGATGCCCACCGACCAACCGGCATCGGTCAAGTGGTGCACCATCACCACGAACAACGCCCCCAGAGCGATGCTGTAATAAAACATGAACGCCAACAACCACGAAAAGCCGAATTCGCGTAGATCGTTATGCTGACAGCTTAGCGCGGCTCCAATCACTGACAATATTCCGCCGACAACCATCAGGACGGACGGCAGCTTGCGCCAGCCGGACAAGTCCAGCGACGGCGTCACATGCTTGGTGTGGTGGCTCATATTATTTCAAGGCAGCCGATTGTCCGGCGGTCAAGTCGTTCGTCGTCCCCAGCCAGCTCAACTGCAACGCGCGCACATACGCGATGACCGCCCAGCGATCCTCGGTTGGCAGCAGCGGACCGACCGCGCCCATCAAACCTTTGCCATGCGTGACGGTGTTAAATATTTCCCCGTCCGTCATCTCGACGATGCGCTGATCATGCAAATTCGCGACCGCCGGCATAACGCCGATTTTTTTGGTAATACCGTTGCCATCTCCCAAACGTCCGTGACACGGCGCACAATAAATATCAAACCGGTCGCGACCACGCTCAAGCAACGCCGCATTCACGACCAAGGGATTTGTTTCCACGTAATTCGTCGTACCAGCGATACGCCCGGTATTCACCGGTGAATCTTCAAAGCGATAAACCTCGCCGCTCACCGTTTCAATCGGCTGGCTGCGCGCAACCGTACCTGCGGGCGGTAACTGTGAACTGATGCCGTTCGTGAAAAAATGAAATGGTTCCTGTGGACGCAATTTCGCTTGGCGATCCATATCAGGGAACAGTTCAAAGGGTGGCTTGCGCATCTGGCTGCCTTGCAAGCCCAGCATGCCAAACACCGCCGCACCGATGGCGGCCCCAATCAATAAGATGGAGATAATGACGCGCATCAGTCTTTGTCCTCCACGATTTCGACGTGCGTGCCGCCGAGTGCTTCCAGCAATTTCTTCGTTTCGTTGACGCAGAACTTTTCATCCTGCGCACCTATGACGAGAATGAATTTATCGCGCGAGACGAGCGCAAAACGTTTTTGGTCCAACAACGGATGATGCAGGCGCGGCAACTGATTTAGACCAAGCATGCCGATAAGCGCACCGAGCGCGCCGCCCATAATCATCATGATGTACGACGGCACAAAAGTCATGGGCACACTGAACATCGGCTTGCCGCCAACGATGAGCGGATAGTCAAACGCATTGGTAAACCAAATCAGACCGGCGATGTTAAGAAACATGAACGCGCCGCCCGCCAGAGCCACCCAGCCGACGAGCGAGTTACCTAGCTTCATTACTTTGTCCATGCCGTGAATTGGGAACGGTGTGAATGCGTCCCAGCGGTGATAGCCGGCGTCACGAACCTTCTCTGCGGCGTGCAGGATAGCCGCTGGCGAATCAAATTCGGCGATCAGGCCGTAGATTTTTTCGCTCATTGGTGGTCTCCCTTCTTCGCGCCGCCCAGCGGATGATGCGGATCCGCTTCCGGCATGACGCCCTTCACTTCGGAGATGGCAATCGCCGGCAGGAATTTCACGAACAACAGATACAGCATGAAGAACGCGCCGAGCGTTCCAATATACAGACCGATATCCCAGATGGTCGGCATGTACTTACCCCAGTTCGCCGGCAGGAAATCCTGATAGAGCGAGCCGACGACGATGACAAAACGTTCGCTCCACATACCGCAGTTAATGAGCAGGCCGATGATGAACAGCGCCCAAAGGTTGGAACGAATTTTTTTGATCCACAGCAATTGTGTCACGCACACATTGATGCCTATCAACATCCAGCCGAGCACCATGTAAGTATGGCCGAACAGGCGATGGCCGAAGACCCAGCGCTCATAAGGATCGCCGCTATACCAGGCGATGAAAAATTCCATCATGTAGATATAGTCGATAATCAAGCCGCTCACCAAAGCCAGCTTCGCCACCTTGTCGATGTGGCTCAGGGTAATGATGTTTTCCAGGCCGCAGAGTTTGCGCAGCGGAATCAACAGCACCAGCATCATGCCAAACCCGCAGAACACGGCGCCGATGACGAAGTAGAGCGGGAAGATGGTCGCATGCCACCCGGCAATCTGCGCGGTACAGAAGTCGAGTCCGACAATGGAGCTTACGGTGAAGACGAGCAGCGTGCACAGACCGCAAAGCACGACATAAGCTTTTTCGTAGTTATGCCATTGCCGCGCTGAACCGGTCCAACCCATTGCGAGGAAGGTGAAAATCGTCTTACGAATGCGCGTAGTGGCCCGATCACGCAGAATAGCGAAATCAGGAATCATGCCCATGAACCAGAACGCCGACGAGACCACGAGATACGTATTCACCGCGAATACGTCCCACATCAAAGGCGAGCGGAATTGCGGCCAGTTGCCGTTGGAGTTCGGCACCGGGAACATAAACCAGTCAAACCACGCGCGGCCGACGTGAATTGCCGGATATAACCCCGCCATCATCACGGAGAAAACCGTCATCGCCTCCGCCATGCGCCCAATGGTCGTGCGCCAATGTTGCTTCGTCAAAAAGAGCAGTGCGGAAATCAAAGTACCGGCGTGCGCAACACCCACCCACCAGATGAAGTTCACAATGTCCAAGCCCCACATCACCGGATGGTTATTGCCCCAGACACCGACGCCCGTGAACACCTGATAGAAGAGGCACACCGGGAAAATAACCGTCGCGGCAAACGCAGCGGGAATAAATACAATCCACCACCAGATGGGCGTCTTGGCTTCGGCGAAAGCGGACAGCTTATCCGTCAGCCAGCCGAGGCCTTTATTGCCTTCGACAACCGGGGCGCGACCCAGCTCAGCCGGCGGCGCGAGCCGTTTCAACTCTTCCAGATTGAGCGCAGAGTCAGCCATTAGCTGCTTCCTTTCTTGGTGAGGCTGGCATGGTCGTATTCTTCCGTGCTAAACGGATCATGATAATCCGGCATCGCGGGATTCGGATTGCGGATGCGCGCCAGATACGTCGTACGCGGCTTGGTCAAGAGATCAGCGAGTACGGAATAATTCTGCGGCAACAACTTCAATTTCGAAACCGTGCTGTTCGGGTCGCTCACGTCGCCAAACGTGATGGCCCCCGCCGGACACGCCTGCTGACACGCCGTCTTCGGCACCGTACCCGCCGCCTCGGACAAGCGCACATTATCGCTCGCACCGGCTTTGGCCTTCTGCGAAATCTTAGCGTGCTCAATGCGCTGGGTGCAATAGGTGCACTTCTCCATGACCCCGCGCATGCGGACCGTCACATCCGGATTCTTCGAGAGCTTGATGAGATCCCATTCGTCTTCCGTGCGCATCCCGCTGTTCGGGTCGCGCCACCAGCGCAGCAGATCCCATTCGCCATCCGTCTTATGCGTGAGCGTCGTGGAATAAATCGTCCCCTTCAGTTCCGTCAACGGGCGCTTGTTGAAATCCAGGAAATTGAAGCGGCGAACCTTGTAGGGACAGTTGTTTGAGCAATAGCGCGTACCGATACAACGATTATACGCCATCACATTCAAACCTTCCTGATCGTGGACGGTCGCAGCCACGGGGCAGACACTTTCGCACGGAGCCGCTTCGCACTGCTGGCAGAGCATAGGCTGGTTGACCGCCTGCACATCATCTATCCACTCTGCAAATTGCTGATTCTCGTCCGTCTGATTCATATCAGACTTCGGATCAAAAATGCTCGAATTGTTTTTGCGCTTCGGGTCCGTGGTGAAATAGCGGTCGATGCGCATCCAATGCATCTCGCGACCGCGCAAGACCTGATCCTTGCCGACAATCGGAATATTATTTTCGCTCTGACAGGCGACCACGCACGTGCCACAGCCGACGCACGCGTTCAAATCCACCGTCATGCCCCACTGATGCAGCGCCGTCTTCTTGGCTTCATCGAGCGGGTTCGGGTAAAGGGATTGCACCACCGGCGGTTCCACGCCATGGAAGTTCTCTTTCGCAAACTCCGGTTCCTTAAGAAATTCAGCAAGGTTCGCTTCGCGCACCGCCGGCCGGCCTTCCATGGACCAATGATGCTGCGTGCAGGCGAGCGTATACGTCTCACCCGTCTTTTTCAGCGTGGCCCCCGTCTCAATATATTTACCGGAGAAAATCGGATAGGCATTGAAACCAACGCCCGTGCCAACGCGCCCAGCTTTGGAACGACCATAGCCCAAAGCCATGCCAAGGGAATAATCCGCCATGCCCGGCTGCGTCCAGATGGGGCCTTTGACGCTCTTACCGTTCAATGAAATCTCAACGATGTCGCCATTCGCCACGCCCAAGTCGCGAGCGGTCTTGCGGCTCACCAAAACCGCGTTATCCCACGTCATCTTAGTGACCGGGTCCGGCAATTCCTGCAACCAGCCGTTGTTACCATACCGGCCATCATCCACTTTCGAGTCGCGATAGAAAATAACTTCCAGGCTATTGGTCGAAGGTGCGGCAGCCTCTGCAATAGTCGGAGTCGAAATTGAAAATTGCTTGGGCAGAGTGAACGTCGCCACGGAATCTTCCACGAAACCGTTGTACAACGATTTCTTCCAAGCTTCATCCGAACCGCCAATGGTCGCCCAGACGATTTCGTACGGATTGGTCTGCGCATCACTACCCAGGAAACGGGCGATAAATTCTAATTCCGTGACGCCACCAAAGAGCGGCTGGGTCAAAGGCTGCACGACGACCGTCCGACCATCGCTGGTCGTGGCATCGCCCCACGATTCAAGATAATGCGTCGCCGGGAAATTCCAGCCGGACTTGTCGGCGGTTTCGTCTTCGTAATAGCCCAGACGGACAACCGTCTTGGCATTTGCCGACCAATTTAAATTATAAACCGGATTGCCACCGATAATGACCAGTGTGTCCGGCGCATTCGTGCTGAGATCCTTGAGGTCGGCAGAAATGTTTTCAACGGCCGGCAAGAGCGTAATCGGTCCGGTAAAAGCACCGAGCGACATATTAATCTGCTGCGCGAGCAGATGCACTTCCAACGGCTGCCGCTGACCCACCACCACCAATGCCTTCCGGCGATTGGCCATCAAATCTTTGGCGCATTCAGCAATCCACTGCGCATCCACACCCGCCGGCACAGTCACATTCCGATGTGAAATTGTGGCCGAGATAGCCGCGGCAATCGGACCCACCAAACTCGCCGGCACGCGCAGCCGGTGATCCGCGCTCGCGCCCGTCAGCGTGAAGAGCGATTCCACCGCGTAAAGGCGGCTCATCCCCTCGCCCGCTTTGCGGCCTGCGGCAAATTTGCGAATATGATTATGTGCATCGTCTTCGCCACCGAGAAAATCGTTGTCCAGCGACAAAATAACCTTCGCCTTGTCGTAATGGAACACCGGCTTGACCGGCTGACCAAACGCCTGCGTTGCCGCCCGCTGATGGATACCGGAATCAATGGCGTCGTAAGTAAACCATTGCACCTTCGGAAATTTCTGGGCAATCAGCTTTTGCAGGCGCGCCCGCGAAGGCGAGGTGCTGCTTTCCGCGAGGAACGCCAGACCGTCGCCGCCGTTCGCGGCAAACTTCGTGGACAGGTCGTTGAGGAAGCTGAACGCTTCTTCCCGCGAAACCACTTTGCCGTCATGCTTGAAATGGCGCGCGCGGTCAACGTCGTACAAATCCAGAATCGAGGCCTGCGCGTAGCGATCCGTGCTGCCGTTGCTGCCGGGATACAGCGCGTTGCCCTCAATCTTGACCGGGCGACCTTCGTAAGATTTAACCACCAGCGGAATCGCGCCGGTGCGGGTGGGCATGGCCGTTGCAAAATATTGCGCCTCGCCGTATGTATAATTTTCCGGCTGCTTGCCGTACGGTTCCAAATGTTCTTCCGGCCGGCGACAGCCCGCGCCCAGCGTAGCGATGCCGGCAAAGGCAAACGACGCCGACATGATCTTGAGGAAATTGCGGCGGCTCTGGCCATCTTCCACCAATTCACTCGCGCCCACGGGAAATTCGCGGTGCAGCCAGTCCTTGAACTCCGGCTGGTCGGCCAGTTCATCCAGACTGCGCCAGTAACGGCGGCCGGTCAGCGCGGGCGTAGCTGAATTGTTATTCAAATTTTTCATCGGTGACAGGCCGAGCAGCTCTGCAGTGATTCAACCTTCCAATCATGAACGAACTTCTTCCCGTTCACTTCCTGCAAATGTTCCGCTTCTACCGCGTTCGTGCTCCATTGCCAGCCCAGGCTCGTGACCTTGTCCGGCGGACGGATATGGGCCGCCGGGTTGCGATGGCAATCCAGACAGAAACTCATGCTCAACGATTTGGCGTGGCGCACTTCATCCATTTGATCGATGCGGCCATGGCATTCCACGCAACTGATACCGCGAGTGACGTGAACCGAATGGTTGAAATAAACGTAATCCGGCACGATGTGCACTTGCACCCACGGAATCGGCGTATTGTTCGCCGCACTGTCGCGGACGATTTGCAGGCGCGGATCATCTTTTAGCACCTGATTATGGCAGTTCATGCAGGTGGACGCGCCGGGTAGATTAGAGAACCAGGATTTTTCCACGCCGTTATGGCAATAACGGCAATCCAACCCGAGCTGACCCGCATGGATATTGTGCGAAAAGGGCACCGGCTGCACCGGTTGATAACCCGCGCGCGTGTATTTGGGCGTGAGATACATCGTCACGCCAGCGGCCACACCGCCGCCAGCCAGACCTGCTCCCACGAGCAGAATCAACGGCAAACTATTTGTCCACTTAGGGAAAATCACTGCGTTCTAAAAATTAAATCCGCTGCTAATTAAAAGTCGATGAACTTACCTCGAAATCGAGGCGATGTTTTAACAAGTGCCTGCCCACATCGCAAGAAAAGTTTGTGAAAAATTTCACTTGAGCGCTGCCAAAATCGTAAATCCGCGGGTTCCACTTGCGAACCCTGCCATTCCAACGCATCTTAAGCCCAGCCGACACCGCCAGATGTCGCTGGAAGTCGTAATCAACTCAGGGCTAAATGAAAATACCGGTCATTACCAAACAAGAACCGCTGTCGGTCGAAGCGAAGGTCTCCAAACTTTCCCGGGTCGAATTCGCCCACCTCCCCTCCCCTGCGCTGCTTAAAGAACCCCGCAATTTCTGGGACGTCGTCTTCATCGCCAATGAAGCGTACATCCTGAAGGAAATCACCCACCCGCGCGTCCGCCGCTTACTGGCGTTCGACTCCATAGCGCACCGCCTCTTCCTCCAATATCTGGAAGGCCCCACGCTGAATGATTTAGTGCAGAGCGGCGTGACCCTCAAAGAACATGGCCGGACCCATAGAATTCTCCAAAGTGTGGCCGAGACCATGGCCGATTTGCATGCCGGCCTGCTGTGCGACCGGCCAGTCATTCACAATGATCTAAAGAGCATGAATGTTTTGGTGCCCGCCGCGACGCCAACGGATATTCAATTGATTGATTTCTCCCATTCCTTTTTCTCCGGTTATCTGCCGCCGTTTATAGCCAATAAGGAGCAAAGCCCGGTGGGCACCGCTAAATATATGGCCCCCGAGAAATGGGATGGCGACTATTCCAACGGTTTTAAGGGCGACGTCTTTGCCTTTGGCGTGATGGCGCATTACGCGCATACCACGCGGCATCCGTTCGATGGCGACGCCGCCATGATTGAAAAACAAATCCGTGAGGTAACCCCACCGTCGCCGATTCAAGCCGGGTTCGAATTGCCGCGCAACATCTCGGCCACCATCATGGCGTGTCTGGAGAAAAAGCCCGAAGCGCGTCCGACCATGGAGCAAGTCGCGCGCTCCTACGCCGAAGCCGCCAGTTTGTTTAAGTAAGCCAGCGCGCTGGCGTATCTGATTCCCTGCGTCCCATCGGGACAACCTGACAATAGCCCGGCGTTTCAACGCCGGGATGCTTGCACCAGCCGCCGAGTCCCGCCGGGACGGCTGAATCCTATTTCCACAAATACCGTTCATCGTATTCGATGCGATGCTTTTTCAGTAAAGCCATGTATTCCTCCTGAAACGTCATCTTGCGGTGATGGGCTGCTTGTCCCCGGATGTATTCAATCGTTTTATCCAATCGCGAAACACTCACGCTGAACGCGCTGTATTCTTGCTGCCAGGCAAAGTCTCGCTGGTCAGAAAAGTTCTCATGAATCCATTTGGACGAGCCACCTTTAATGAGTTGCACCGCTTTAGCCACCGTCATTGTGGCAGGCAGCGAAAGGAGGATATGCACATGATCTTCCACCCCGCCCACCTCAATGGCCTTCATGGTATTTTGCCGGGCGATGCCGCCTAGAAACGGCCAGAGCCGATCCCGTAATTCCGCAGTGATGAATGGCCGGCGTTCCTTGGTGCTGAAAACGCAATGGAAATAGGAACTGATATAGGACATGAACCCCATTCAGCCGTCCCGATGGGACTTTAAGCAATCTTAATCTGTTCCCGGCATTCAAATGCCGGGCTATTGTCAGCCGTCGCGGTGCGACTAAGAAACAAACATCTGCCAAATTAATTTAAAGCGAATTGCCAAATACCTAATCACTCATCCCCAACTAAAAAACCCGCCCACCGGATGACGGTGGACGGGTTCATGATTTTTATTCCCCGCTGAGTTCAGCCGGGGATGGTGGCGGCGACTTGCACGCTCCAGGGGCCGAATTCGCCACGCGAATTCACCCAGCGCAGCCAGTAATAGACCGTCAGACCCGCTTGCGCCACCGTGAATTCCTCCATCTGCGGCGATTTGGTGGCGTTGCCCAGATAAACCAGGTCATTTTCACCCGTCGGGGCCGGACCACCAATCTTGGCCCAGATTTCACAGTAAACCACACCGGCGGGTTTCTTGCGGCCGCCACTACCGGAATCAAGATAGCTGATGATATGGCGCAAACGCTGGCTGCCGTCCACCGAAGGCGTCGGGGACGTGGTCGGGACAGTCACCCGCGAGCGCGAGGTGCTGCGAACATGAATCTTCATTTGCTTACGTTGCGTATCGGTCACCTTGGGGCTGGCCTGCAACTGCTGAATGAGCGGACGGGCGATATCCACGACAGCGGCGTGGGCCTGATCTTTTGTTTTAGCGGCACCCGTGGCGACCTTATGGGCGGTGGTATGCGCGGGAAAGGCGGTGTTCCAAGTGGCCACCGCGGTGGTCAAAGGCGCAACTACCTCATCCTCCAAACCCATGATGACGGCATTGGCGGCGACGTAGCCGGCAAAGGGCCCGACCCAATTGTGAAAATCCAGCTCGTTCGGCGGTATATTATCGCTGGGCATAATATTGCGGGTTAAGTTTTAAGTGCATTTTAGTTATTTTACCTTTTTAGCATTGCAAGCCGTTGGTTAATAATGTTTTGGACAGGAAACGACCGGCAAAGCGTAAGGCTTGGGAATTATTCCCTAACCTTTGATAATCTTTCCCAAAGGTTAGGGAAAAGTTCCCAAGGACTCCGGAAACATTCTCAAGGACTAGATAATCTTTCCCGAACCTTCCGGAATCTTTCCCAAGGACTAGGGAATCATTCTGGAAGGTTTGGGAAACTTCCCCAAAGCCTCGGGAACAATTATCAAAGGTTCGGGAATGGTTATGAAACGTTGCCAAGCTGGCTGGGAAGCGGACGGGCTGACCGGGGAGGATTGCCAGTGCGGGGGTGCGGGGTACGGATTTTAGGTAAATGCTTGGACCCCGTTCATTAGACCACTTGTGATGAGACAGTTTCCGGTGGTTTCAGTTTGTTGTTTTGCTGCCACTCAAGGTTCCGGTGGAAGGCGGGCGTAGCCCGACT
>CAIPKV010000017.1 GCA_903865745.1 uncultured Verrucomicrobia subdivision 3 bacterium
AGACGGCATACGAGATGTCCAACCGTGACTGGAGTTCAGACGGTGCTCTTCCGATCTATCGAGCACTTTCACAAACCAATGAAAAACATACTCGTCATCGGCATCCAAAAGTTGCGCGGTATTCAGCGAAAGCACATTGAATTCAACCCCGACAAACATACCGTAATCATGGGCAACTTGTGCGACAAAAAAACCCTCAAAGTTATTGGCAAAGTTTTGCGCTGTTACTCTGAATAGTGGCGCTGTTGCAGCTTGAGGACGAAGTTTGAGGCTGCACTCGCGGGCTGAAAAACGAAGCCCCAGCGAAATTCGCTGGGGCTTTTTTGTCGCAGGCATGGAGCTATACCAGACCGAGTCGGCGAAGAAATCGCCGTCAAACGCGATTTCCGATGACAAATCAAATCATTCGGAAAATCGCGGGTGACACCGACATCGTCGGCAGTCACGAAACCATCAAACTCGGCAATTTCCGGCACGACCGGAATCTTGAACATGGCAAGGAGGAATGGCTGACGCCGCCGGAAATTATCCAGGCATTCGGCCCGTTCGACCTCGACCCCTGTGCGCCGGTCAAACGTCCCTGGGCAACAGCAGCCAACCACTTCACCATTCAAGACGATGGCTTGTCGAAAAAATGGCAGGGACTGGTTTGGTGTAATCCGCCATACGGTCCAAAGACCGGCGATTGGCTCGCCCGTTGTGCCGCGCACAACAATTGCCTCGCGCTGGTATTCGCCCGCACGGACACGCAGGCGTTTCAAAAATGGGTTTGGCCGTTCGCTAAATCTTTGTTCTTCATCGCCGGTCGGCTTTCTTTCTGTCATGTGAGCGGTGATCCGGGCGGCACCGCCGGAGCGCCGAGCGTCCTGATTGCCTACGGTGAATTGGCAGACCAACGGTTGCGCCAGAATCAAACCATCGCGGGCCAGTATCTTCAAAATCTTCCTTCCAAACTCATCAGGCTCCGCCTGAAAAATTCAAACAATGAAAAAGCCGTTTAACAAAATTTTCCTATGAATAAAAAACGCCCATTGAAAAGCCTAACCCTTGAAGACCTCAGAGCCATCACCACCCGTGCAGTGGCTAAAACCATCGAACATGCCGGTGGTATTCAGCCAACCTTTCTGTGTTACGGACGTGACCGCATTGTCAATTTGAACGCGGCTCAATTGCCGGACGCCGAAGTTCAAGACCGATTCGCCAGCACGCTCCGGCTGATTTGCCAGGCCGAAGATGCATTCGCCGCCGTGCTGGTATTAGAATTATGGGCAAGCCCGGTCTGTTCCACCACCACCGGCATTCGTCCATCTCTGGCTCCTGACCGGCAGGAATTGGTGATGGTCAGGATTGAACTCCCAGGAAATCAGGGTGAGGTGATTATTTTTCAAAAGATTCGAGACGAAAATGGCAAGGCGCGTTTAGGCAACTGCATTTCCCAGCCCATCAAAAATTACCAAGATCGGTTTAGCAATTTGTTGCCGGCCACCCGACCCAACGCGAGTGAAAGAATAAGGGCGAATGACCTTGCCCAACAAAATATGCAGCTCATGAAAGTGACCACCTGCTAAACCGGCATCGGCGGCAACCAAGGGCAGGCGGCGCAACAACCCGCAGTAACCGCAGCAAGGCATCCGTAAACAACCAAGGACATAATTGGAAACTATGGAATCTGTAACAGGGTGGCTGCGGTAGCTGCGGGTAGTTGCGGATGTATTGTCGGGTTGTCCGCTTCCCGATTGATTTATACCTATGGTCCTCTCAAGGTCTGACTCCGCCCTGAATCGGGGAATTGAATATGCACGACGGAGTTGAACGTCTCGCCGTGCATCTGAGTTCCCTCGTCGCCAATAAGATTCCAGACCGCGTTAAATTCCCCGTTGGTAGTGGCTCCACTCAGAGTTTTGAGGTGCTGGCCATTGGTGGTCACGCACTCAATGGAATAAACGCAGTTGGATTCCGGCAAGCGGGCATGAAAAGTGGCCCCAGCAAAAACATCGTAGGTGGCGGAATCCAAACTGAACTGGCAAAGATTGCTGGTGGTAACCGCTATCGCCGGTCCTTTTCCGGCAAATTCGCCGCCTTGCTCGGTCGCGGCTGACAGCAAGATTTGCAAGGCGTGCCGACCCGGCGGATCAAAAATCGCGTGCCATACGAGACGACAGTTGCCGTTTGGTGCTGCGATTATTTCCTGTTGCTTGGCTCCGGTATCGCTCGTAAGCGGTTCATCAGGATCAGCATCCACCATGATGACCAGATTTCCAACATTGGTAATGGCGTCAAACCGAACGGGCACCTCGAAGGTCAAATCTTCCGGTTCCGCCCCCGTGATGATTTGCCGAGGCGATAATAATTCCGCCAAGGTGATTTTGTTCGTGTCTCCCGCCGATTTGCCGGACAGATAATCGGCTAGCAGGCGACCTTTGAATTTCATATCCCCGGAATCCGGCTCCCATTTGGTATTTAGTATGGAAGCGGTTCGGGATTGCCGGTCAAGCGATTGCTTCCAATCATGGTCGGCATCGTTTTTTATCTGCTCACGTTCCTGTGTCGCCAGAGCACGTTCTTCCTGCTCTCGCCGGGATTGCACTTCCTGCGCCGTGGCGGGAAGTGGCCAGACAATATCGGCATCCGGCACCGAGCCAATCAGGCTGTGATCCACAAATTGCCGGCGACGTTGTTCCGCATTCGCCAGGATTCCGCCGTTGTCCACGCCATCCAGACCGACCGAATAGAGTAAAAACTTCCCGCGTTCCGTAAGCCGATAGCACAACGGCTCGCCATTGATAAAATCCGGCAGCGGTTTCGCCAAGAATTCGGGAGTAAGCGACCCCAGCGTTGGCGGATAGGAATCATATTTGGCGTGATACCGTTCCAAGGCAATGGCGGTGATCAATACCCGCCGCCGGGCTTCAGCTTCAGTTGCCCGGCCTAAAAAACCCACACTGCGTCCCTGCACCGCCAAGCTGAGTTCTTGGAGATTCAACATGGATTGCAAGCGTGAATGCTGCTTCGACAAGAAGAAAGCCCGGTTGGTCACACCCGGCATGGAGCGCATTTGCAACCAGTTGGTGGCCCGGACGGCCGCCCGATATTCATCTTCCCGTTCGCGAAAAAATATCAGCGCATTGGTTTCATCCGAATAGCTGCCTTGGTTAAGATATTGCTCATGCCGGTATTCCGAACGCAAATTATCCCACGCATACGTTGGGTGATGAAATATTTCCCGCCAAAATTCTCCCCACGAAAACCGGTCCGCCTTCTGGGGATTTCTCTCCCATTCGCAGCTGGCGGCGGCACTGGCCCGCTTGAATGCCATGGTGTCAGGCAAGCCCGTCAGATAATCCACGGTCTCCCATTCGGATTGCAGCCGTTGCAATTGAGCATCGCTCCAGCCCGGTGATTGCAACAACTGCCAGGTCGTGTTGTAGGCCAGTCCGGCCAGGGCGAAGCGCACCATCTGTGAGACTTGGGCCGGCTCCGGATTCCATGCGGTTGCCAAGCGGGTTTCGGCCAGCAAGTTTGTCCAAGCGGCCTCACGCTGGCCGTCGTGCAAATTCAGAACGGCGCGCGCACCGAACACTTGTGACAGGTGCTTGAGGGTGGCCAAATGGGGCAACAGCATGGCAAACCCACCCCTTGAATTAAGGTTGAAGGCGATAGGCCCGGAATTCACGGCGGCCAGCGCCGCATCCACTTTTCCTGAACCGTCCCGCAGTTGTTCACGTAGTTCCTCCCAGCCCAACTCATCGGCTCCATTGGGGCCGCGCGCATAGTCCAGTATCAGTGCCGGTTCCCGAACCACCGCCACCACGGTATTACTTCCGATGACCGGCATCAGATTGGGGGAATCGGCATTGGCACCGATACCGCGTGCATTGAAACTATTGGTAATGGCCATCTCGCGATTAAGCACCTCTGGAGAAACGGAAAAATCAAAATCCGCCAAATCGGCTTTGTAGCCCTGTTGTCGCAATTCCTCACGGACTTTTTTAACGGATGCAATCGCTCGCGCATCTGGTCGCAGCAGCAGCCAATAACCCGTCACCGACAGGCTGATGACCAAGGCCACCACTATCAAGGACACGAGAATAAACTTTCGTTTCATGCGACAGCAATAAACAGGACGGGAAAAACATCCTGCACACGTTCACTGCATCGGTTTAAGCCCACGATGCTTCATTAGCAAACATTTTTGCGCAACAACCCGCAGTAACAGCAGTAAGGCATCCGTAAAAAAACATGGATATAATTGGAAACTTTGGAATCTGTAACGGGGTTGCTGCGGTAGCTGCGGATGGCTGCGGCGGGCATTTTTAGCTCGGAAGAATACCGGGACTGTATCAGAATTGTATCAGCGAATATTGGGTCATGAGTGAATTTTCAAAGATGTTTTTGGCTCGGCAGGTTTGAAATCAAAAAAAGATACATTTCTGATACAGTTGCTTTGCCCTCTGGAGCGGGGTGCAGGAGAGAGCACCCCTTGACACCGCCAATGAATAATGATAAAGTGCCCGTGTTCATTACCGATTTTTGCGGTGGGCAAACCTACGGATCAGCAGGTTATAGGTTCAACTCCTATTGGGTGCACCACTTAAAGCCAATGACTACAAGGCTTTATCAATGTGCTTCTCACGCCCGCCCCCGCAGACAAAGTCGCAGTAGTCCAGTTAGTAGTCCACTACTGGAAAACGACGACTTCAAAATTTCAGTTGCAAATCGTTGCCAAACGAAAACGCAACATGAAAAACGAAATCAGTCCCGTCAAAAAAACGGCAGCCGTTCCCCGGTTCCAATTCGTTGAAACCGGTCTCTACCGCAAAACCAACACCGGCGTTTATTACGAACGCCCCAGCCTCAAAGGCCGGCGCACCTGGCGATCCCTCGACACCGCCAATTTGAAACACGCCCGCGAGGAATTGTATCGCCGCCGCGCGGGCGTCCGTGCCGTTGAGGTCGAAAAGGCTAAAGCAGCCGTGACCGTGGGTGACATTCTCCGGCTCTACCAGAAGGACGTTTATCCCGACCGGCAGAAACAACCCCGCGTTGGCCGCACCCTGGAATTGGAAACGGCAAATTGTTCGGTGCTGTTGAAATTTTGGGACAAAGTTCAGGCCACTGAAATCTGTCTCGTTGAGTGCGACCGCTATCACGCATGGCGGAGAAAGCACGCCACAAAAGGACGCGGCGACCGGGCCGTGGACATGGAAATGAACACGTTGAGCAATGCCATCCTCTGGGCCATGCGCTGTGACCTCATCCGGCAAAACCCGCTTAACTTCCGGCGTCCGCGCTATTGCTGCGCCAAGAATGTTCGGCACTGCCGGGAGTTCATGCCGCACGACACTGATGCGCTGCATGAAATCGCCGCGCTGTTGTTTGCCGATCGTCGCGCCGAAGCGATGGGCTGGCAAATGATGTTTGAAGCATTCACCGGTTTGCGGACGTGCGAAGCCTTGCGGCTCCGAACGGATGCCCAACCGTTTGAGCCGGGCTGGATCACCAAGGATGGCAAGTCGCTCTGTGTGCGCCGGGCAAAAAATCAGGAGGCCGTAAATCCGTTCGTGCTGATTCATGATGGATTGGCCGCATGGCTGAAAGCCCACAAAAAATGGAAGGAAAAGCGGTATCCGAAATCGCCATGGTTTTTTCCGAACTACAGAGACCCGGTCGGAAAACACGCCGACAAGTTTGCCCTGACGCAGTCGTTGCGGCGGCGGCGCAACACCATCGGCAAGAAAATCACGAGCCACGCCATGCGGGCATTTTACGTCACCGTGCGGCGCAGCAACGGGATTTCCGACATCCAGATTGCCTACGAAATCGGCCACACCTCCGCCGGCAAAACGCTGGCGTCGGTGTATGGCGGCGTGCCGCCGCACTGGCTCACCGATGAAGGTCCAAAAATGAAATGGATGCCTGACGAAGGTCAGGCGCCAGCTTGGGCAGCCATCAATTCGCTTCCAGAAGAGCCTCCACATCCGGCTCAAAATAGCGACGCTCCCGCCAAGTGTCCTCCCCCAGCTTCAACAGTTTGTAGCGAAGCTTCCCCGGAACCGGTTCGTCCTGCCACCGAATCGAACGACGCTCAATCGTGTCCGTCGAAACGGAAACCTTCCGCGCAGCCTCCCTGCGTGATAACCAATAATTCATTGTCGGAACCTCCTTTCTCATATAATTGAAAAAAAGTTAGGCCAGATTTTATGAAGATTTTCAAAAGCCCATCGCTTTCAACCCTCTTGTTTAGCGCCATGCTCGGCGCACTGGCGGTAATCATTTACCGCCGGCTGTTTAAGCCGCCGGCACCACCGGTTGTGCCGTCGCCGCCTCTTCGCATCCAATCGGTGCATAATCCGCCGGAGCCATGCTCGCCTTACAAGCGGCGGTTGCCGCCATTGGTTTAATCCAGTCGCCTGTCACCGTTCCATCGCCACGCCGCGACGGTTCAATGGAATGTCAGTTGAGCTTTATTGTGCGTTAGCACAGATGACCACCCGGCCATGAATTTTATTGCCGGTTAAATCATCATGGCTGTCGCCTGTCGCCGCCGCCGTTGAATACTTGTTGGTTTGGCGTCCATTCAAGCCGGCCATGATGCCAGCAGCAGTGCGCCCGCAGGAACGAGTTCTCAAATCACCGCCTGTGCCGCCCAACGTGGTAGCACGGGCTTTTCTGTTTTTTCCAACGGGCTTCCGACCATTGGCGATTCCATGCGGGAGCTGGTGTTCGCCGATTATTTTGCCATGCCTTTCCCGCCTGCCACTCAATCACTCTGGTTGCTCCGCGCATCGTTCACGCCATCGTGCCTCTGTCATTCCGATGCTGATGCTCCGCCGCCCGCCATTCAATCGCTCCCGGCTTCGTTTGCACCTTTTGCCGTCGGTTTGTTTTGGGTCTTGGTGAAAAACAAAACGCTCCGGCAAATCGGAGCCAAACAAGAAAGAAAATAAAATGAGCAAAAATAAACCGGCAGAAATTGCCACCAACAAACCCGCACACGAAATCCGCATCAATGGCATCCGTGCCACGATTTGGAAAAACGAAACCGAAAAGGGCCCGCGCTACAACACCACGTTCGAGCGCAGCTACAAGGACGGTGAGGAATGGAAAACGTCCGATTCCTACGGACGCGAAGACCTGCTGCTCCTGGCATACATGGCTCGCGAAGCGTTTGCCTGGATCGCCAAGCAACCCACCAAGTAAAAACCAACGGCTGGCGGTCGAACAGGCCGCCAGCCACTTCTCAATATGATTTTAGCCTCACAAATTAAATTCCCGCTCGGCCAGGTGGTCATCACCCGCCACGCACTCGAAAAGCTCAACTCAGCCGACATCCTCAATGCGTTGAACCGCCACGTTGTTGGCGATTGGGGCGAACTCGACGAGGAAGACCGTCAAACCAATGACGAGGCGCTGCAATCCGGCGACCGGTTGTTGTCCGCATATCGCAGTGGCGACACGAAGTTCTGGATTATCACCGAGGCAAGCCGCGAAGTGACCACGGTTTTACTGCCGGAGGATTACTAGGCGGTTTTCACGCCTCCCGCGAGGGAGGCTTTTTGGCGGCTCAAAATAATCTCCCGTTGACGGCGCAAATTCTCTGCGGAATCTAAATAGAAAGGGTCGTGGCCAGTAGGTTCCAGCGGGTATGTATCTTGGAAACTAGCTTTTTCCCCAACAAACGAATCGTAATGCGCCTTGTTGCGGAAAATATACCATTGCTGGCTTTTGGCCTCGCCGGGCAGATCATGCCATTGAATAAGCCGTGTGTCGTCGCCAGCGACCTCAAAGCCATCACCATTAAAGTCCTTGGCAAGAAAAGCTCGCTCAGTCAATTCAAGGAATAACTTTTCAGTCAAATATCCAGAACCCAACGGGGCATGCATGTGGACATAACTGGAACGATCACAAAACGCTTCTATTTGCTGTGTAAACGGCGGCTGAAAAGTGCGGCGGGGTCATGTGTGTGACGGGGCGGTTCAAAAGTGCGGCATCTTCATTAACAATGAAGCATGTATCGCAATATGAATGACTGGGCCGAGATTCGCAGAAGAGTGTTGGTGGATGG
>CAIPKV010000018.1 GCA_903865745.1 uncultured Verrucomicrobia subdivision 3 bacterium
CCCGCCTAGGATTTGCGAAATCCTACACAGTATTGCCGCATTCCCGTCTAGTTCTACGGCATTCCCGTTCAGTATTTCCCAAATCCCGACTAGTTCTTCGCTATTCCTACTCAGTTCCATGGCATTCCCGACAAGTTTTGTGGCATTTCTAGTCAGTTCTAGGTTATTCCCGTTGAGTTTAAGCGCAGTCCTACACAGTTCTGCGGTATTCCTAGCTGGGATTGCTCCATTCCTTGTCAGGATCACACCATTCCTGTGCCGGTTTCGGATGGTTTTATACGACAATATCCCAAAGAGACCCGGGATAATGGTGTGTCACTTGTCAGGAATAAGTGACTTCGGCGAGTCCGTTTATTCAAAACTTTGCGGGGCGGCGGTGCCAGACTTGGCCGCCAGCCACGCATCGTAGTCTTCCTTGCTTTGCACGACGACAAAGCCACCCGCCATGGCCGCGTGACCGTTGCCACAGAGCTGTGCGCATTCGATCTGGTAACGTCCGATTTTATTGGGCGTGAAGGTGCAGGGAATCCGCAGGCCAGGAATGGCATCCTGGGTCAGCCGCATGGCGACGAGCTTGAGCGAATGAATCACATCTTTGGAGCTCAAATAAATCAGCACCGGCTTGTTTACCGGCACGTGGATTTCATTCAGCACTTGCACGTCATCTTTGCCGGCGGGGTCGGTGGGGTCCACGCCGAAGACATTGTTGTCGGCGATAAGCTTCATATCCTGCCGGCCGAATTTACCATCCGGTCCGGGATAACGCGCGTTCCAGGCAAACTGCTGGGCGACAATCTGGATGACGGTCGCATCCTTGGGGTCGGGAAAATGATTTACATTTTTTGCCCATAGCGGTACGGCAATGCCCAGCAGCAGCACCGCCTCAATGGCAACGATGGCGAGTTCGACGTAGCTCGGCACCTTGCTTTTAGAGCCTTGATAATCCGCCTTCAGGCTGCGCGCTTCGTTGAAGCGATACAGCACATAGCCGAAATAAGCTATCCAGCCAATAAACAGCGCGATCATCAGCCAGTGGACATAGACGATGAGATCGTCCACGCCCTGGCCGTTGGCGGAGGCGAGTTGGGGCAATCCGAGAACGTTATGGGCAAACCAGTCTTTCATACTTTTGTGACAACTAAGGAATTTTTCTGCTCGGCGGCGGCGGTCAGCGCCTCGCTTTTACGGATGAAACAAATCAGCAGGGTCAAGGCCGTGGCCAGCACGGTGCCGAGCACGACCAGCAGCGTGAGGATGCCGAGATTCATACCATCAACCATCGGCGAGTCGATGATCTGGCTATTGCCACTGCCGCAGGCGGCGCAGGCGGAAGCCTTTACCGGGGCAAAAGCGGCGGTCGTGAGCAACAAAATGGCACGAAACAATTTCACAGATAGCTGACGTTTTTGAGTTTCTTCAAAAAATAAACGCCATAGACAATGACGAAAATGCCAGCGGCGATTCCCGCCGCGCCCCAAACCAAGCTGCCCGATTGAAACGCCCACGCCGCGCAGCCAAATGACAGGGCGGTCAAGAGCGTGACAAAAATCAGATGGAAGGCTTTGAGTGACATTTTTAATGGGAAACTGTGCCGGGCGGAAAACCATTCGTGGCCCAAATCGTCAGCCCAATCAGGCCGATGAAAAAGAACACGGTAAAGGCGAGCACGGTATAAATAAGTTTTTTCTCAGACAACAAGTGCATCAAATAGCCGGCGACGAGGAACGCATTCACCACGGCTATGGCGAGGATGAGGGCAACCTTGAGCGTCCAGCCGTCACCAATATGCGAGAAGGACGTAGCAATCATGGCGGAAGTGGTGCAGAGCACGACGAGAAAGACCACCCCACAGAGGCGGATGTAGCTTTGTAAAGAAACTGGTTTTTCAGATTCGCTCATAAATTCTCAAGTCAAATAAAGCACAGGGAACAGGAAAATCCAGACCAAGTCCACGAAATGCCAGAATAGGCCGGACACTTCAATGCGGTTGGTGAAGCGCTCGGGATCGGTCTTCCACATCGCACCCCCAAAAGCCCAGAAGTAAAAGATGACTACCGTGCCACCTAAAATATGCAGCGCGTGCAGGCCGGTAAGCGTAAAATAAATCGCGGTAAAGGTATTATGCTTCGGCCCGTAGTTTTCCATCTTCTTGATGTCGGTCGCGGCAATGGTGACTTCATCGAGCTTGGCCGACTGCGCCGCCGGCGTGCGCAAATCCATCAGGTCTTTTTCATCCTCAACGATGCGCCCGTGCAACGTGACCGAGCCGGTTTTATTGGCGAGGTCAAAGTCCTTCGATTTCTCGATGAGATGGCCGTCGGCAAATTTGCCATTGGTCAACTGGACTTCGTAATGAATCAGCTTGTCATGGTATTCGTAGGATTTAATGCCCAAGAACGTCAGCGCCAGCAAAATGGTGCAGGCATGGAAAATCTTGAACTTGGTAAAGTCGCGGACCTTGCACGCCGCCCACGCGAGCAGCGTGGTTATGGCCGAAAGCGCAAGCAGCAGGGTATTAATGGTGCCGAAGGTAACGTTGAGCCAGCCGTGCGGCCACATGCCCGGCTCCGCGCCGACCCGGAGTAATACGTAGGCGGAAAACAGACCGCCGAAGAGCATCACTTCAGAGGCGAGAAACAGCCAGATACCCAGCTTAGCGTTGTAAAGGCCGGTATCGGGCCGGCTCTCAATTGTGTAGGGGATTTCCATGAAAAATCAGTGGTGCGCGGTTGGGGTAAGTGGCGTAGTGGGACTTTCGGCTTCGTCCTGCGGCGTAAAATCCTCCGCGTGGCCGGGCGCGCTGTATTCGTAAGGCCCGCGCACAACGACCGGCGAATGTTCAAAATTCCCGTGCGGCGGCGGCGTGGGCGTCTGCCAGTCGAGCGTGGTTGCACGCCAGGGATTCGCACCCACCTTCTCACCGTGGTTGATGCTCCAAAACAAATTGATGATGAACGGAATTTGCGCAATGCCCAGACAGACGGCCGCCCACAAGATGACGCCGTTCAACTGCATTACGCTCCCGGGCAGCGCATCAATCGCACCGGGCACGCGCGCGGCGGAATAATTCACCGCACCGTCACTCATGCGGCGCAACATGCCTTTGATGCCCTGCGCAAACATGGGCATGAACACGATGTTCATGAACGCGAGGGAGCACCAAAAGTGGACGCGCCCCCAGAACTCATTCATCTTGCGCCCAGTCATTTTGGGGAACCAGAAATAGACACCCGCGAAGAGGGCAAAGATTGTTCCCGGCGCAACCACGTAATGGAAATGCGCAATGATGTAATAGGTGTCGTGCAGATATAAATCTGCCGCAGCCAGGCCGAGCGGCAAGCCGGTCAGACCACCGATGCCGAACATCGGCAGGAAGCCCAGTGCGAACAGCATCGGCGTATTAATCCGGATTGAGCCGCCCCACAGCGAGAGGAACATACACGTTAAAATGATGACGGATGGCACGGAAATCATCATCGTGGTGGCTTGGAAGAACGTGGCGATTTTCTGGCCCATGCCAGTCAGATACATATGATGCGCCCAAACGATGAAGGACAGAAAACCGACGAAAAGCACGGAATAGACGAGCGATTTGTAGCCCCAGATTGGCTTGCGCGTGTTGTTGGCGATAACTTCGATGACGATACCCATCGCCGGCAAAATCAAAACGTACACTTCAGGATGACCTAGGAACCAAAACAGATGCTGCCACAATAGCGGGCTGCCACCGCCGCTGCGGTCGGCCAGTTGGCCACCAACGGCTAGCCCGGTCGGGAGGAAGAAACTGGTGTGAGCCAAGTTGTCCATCAATTGCAAAACACCGGCGGCTTCGAGCGGTGGAAAGGCCAGCAACAGAATGAAGGCGGTCACGAATTGCGCCCAGACGAACCAAGGCAGGCGCATCCAGGTCATACCCGGCGCGCGCAGCTGGATGATGGTGGCGATGAAATTGACTGCGCCCAGCAGGGACGAAGTGATGAGCAGCACCATGCCGACCAGCCAGAAGGCCTGGCCGTTTGTGGGAATGGTCGTTGCGAGCGGCGAATAGGAAGTCCAGCCTGCCTGCGCCGCACCGCCGGGAATGAAAAAGCTCACGAGCATCACCACACCGCCGAGGAAAAACGCGTGGAAGCTCGCCATGTTGATGCGCGGAAACGTCATGTCCGGCGCACCGATCATCAGCGGCACAACGTAATTACCGAAGGCCGCGAACGCCAGCGGCACGACGCCGAGGAACACCATGATGGTGCCGTGCATGGCACCGAAGGAATTATAGAGATCGGGCGAAATGGCCCCGTGTGCCGCCGGCTGGCCGAGGATTTTTTCGAGCAGCGGACCCAGCACCGGCACCGGCACGCCCGGATGTGCAATCTGCCAGCGCATCAGAATCATTAGGAAAAAACCAAACAGCATGAAGCAAAGCGACATGAACCCGTATTGGATGCCGATAACCTTGTGGTCGGTGGAGAAAATATACTTCTGCCAGAAATTGGGCTCGTGATGTTCGCCGTGGCCATGGCCATGGTCGTCATGCGCGTGCACATCGGTAACTTCGCGAAACGGCGGAAATTGTTGAACGGTTGCCTGCATATTTTTATTTCAATTTGTTGCCAACCAGCGCCGCAATGAGCAGCGGCAGATAAATGATTGAGGCCAAAAACAACTGACGGGCGCGCTGTTCCGTGAGCTGTCGCGCGAACCGCGCCGCACACCAGAAATAACCAACTCCGAGCGCCAGCGCGGCGACCAGATAGATTTTCCCATCCAGATGAAAGGCAAACGGACACAGGCTCGCGAGCAAAAGCGCAATCGTGTTACTGACGGATTGCTGCGCGGTGCGGCTGCCAGTGGCGTCAAGGTTAGGCAGCATGACGAAACCGGCCTTAGCGTATTCGTCGCGATACAACCACGCGATGGCCATGAAATGCGGGATCTGCCAAAACGCCAGAATCGCAAAGAGTGCCCAGCCTTCGCCGCTCAGCTCATTGCGCGCCGCCGTCCAACCCATCAGCGGCGGGAGCGCCCCGGGAATCGCGCCAACCAAAGTATTCAACCACGTCACGCGCTTGAGCGGCGTATAAATGAAAAGGTAACTGACGCTCGTGACCGCACCAACCACACTCGTAAGCGGATTCACCAATGCCGCGAGATAGACGAGGCCGATGACGGAACAGGCCCCGCCGAATATTGCAACCGTCGCCGGCTGCATCCGACCGGACGGCAACGGACGGCTGGCGGTGCGCCGCATCTTGGCGTCGTAGTCGCGTTCGAGCCACTGGTTCAACGCCGCCGCGCCGGACGCGACCAGCGCCGTGCCGAACAGCGCATGGAACATCAGCAGGTAATTCAGGGTGCCGCGTTCGCCCAGATAAAAACCAACGAAAGTTGTGAGCAGCACGAGGGCGGTCAGCCGGGCCTTGACGAGATCCGCCAAGACCGCCGTAAAACTTTTTTCCGAAACCGCCTTTGTGTCCAATGCTGCCGCCGATAATTTCATTCTTTTGGTAAAGGGACGAGATGAGAACCTCGCCTAATTCTCCCTATTTTGTCATGCCTTGGCAAAATATGTCAATGTCGTTTGCCACGAAATTTGGTTGATAGATTGATTAAATTAGGTTGTTGAATCAATTATACCGCCAACCGCGTGCGCCGCGCCGCCACCAGCCACCACAGCGCGCCCGTCAACAGCGCCGAGGCCCCGACCATGACGTGTAGCGTCGTCACATCCGCCGCCTTGTTCGACCAGATGGTGGCGGCACCCAAAACGATTTGCAGCGAAAGTAGTATCAGCCAGAATAAAGCAAACTTCGCCAGCGGGTCGCGCCCGCCGAGCCGCTTCCGCGCCAGCATCGCGGCGGCGGCGACCCCAAGGAAGATTGTGTAGGCCACGAACCGGTGGATCATCTGTAGATTCACCTGAAACGCCGTGATGGATTTGCCGATGGTGCCCGGCGGGCGCGTGGCATTATAATGAGCGACGGCTTCTGGCGTCGTCGCTGGCCAGATTTTTCCATAGGCCAGGGGGAAATCCGTGATGGCCAGGCCGGCGTGCTGGTGGCGCATGGTCGCGGCAATGAGTAACTGGATGAAAATTAATATCGTCACGTAAAGCACATGGCTACGCAATCCGCGCGGGACCGAAATTTGTTTTTCCGTGGCGGATTTCTGCCACCAGCGGCTCGAGAACAGCGCAATTGAGCAGGTCAGCACCAGGAATGTCTGCGCCACCGCACCGTGCGGCACGCCAAGCCAGTCAAGCTGCCAGCGCACGCGCAGACCGCCGAGAATCCCTTGCAGAATCACAAGCAAAAACGCGCCAATGCCCAGCCAATGCATCCATTTGCGCGCATCTTTCAACCAGAGCCACACCGCCAGCACCGTCGTCAGAAAGCCCACGATGGAAGCGAGGAGCCGATGCGAATGTTCGTAGAAGATACCCCCAATCCATTTGTCCACCGGAAATAGAAACATGTTATAGCCGTAAGTCGTCGGCCAGTCCGGCACGGACATCCCGGCTTCATGGCTGGTGACGAGGCCACCTAGCCCGATGAGCAGAAAGGTCGTAACCGCGTTCAGGACCGCAAACCAAAACAGGGCGGGTTGATACTTATTATTCATGTTTCAAAAAAGAAGGACCGCTGCGGTTTTTTTCGCGCAGCGGCCCTTCGTTGGCGAAAAAATTACTTCAGCTCGAACGTGAAGTCTTGGACCGCTCCGTCGGCTTTCACCTCGATATCGGCCGTCTGCACGCCCAATTTGCGGTGCGCGGCTTCCAGCGTGTATTTGCCGGGCGGAACATTCTTGATGGTGAACTTGCCATCCGCGCCGCTCACCGCGAAATACGGATGATCAAACACACTCACCCACGCGAACATCCACGGATGCACATCGCATTGGAATTTCAGGAACGGCTCCGGCTTGTCAAAGGTGTAGGTCAAATCCGGTCCGCCGCCCATCTGCACCTGATTGGATTCCGGATTCGCCGTCGGCTTCGTGTGCACATTGTGAACGAAACTGTCATCATTCTTAACGATCAACTTCTGGCCCGTTTGCACCGCGAGAATCTGCGGCGTGTAGAGCGCGCCCTTCTGATCGATGGTCACCGGGGCCGCACTCGCGCCCGTGGACTGGCTGGGAACGCCCTTCAGCGACACAATGACATCCGCGAGCTCGCCATTCGCGCCGACCACATAAAATTTCGTTTTCGGCAGGCCGTTCGGATACAGCGGTGCACAATTCGGGTCATCCTTGATGGGCGTAATCTCTTTCGCGGCCGGCGCCGTGCCTTTGAAGGTGATGGTACCCGTTATGTCGCCCGCCGTAGCGATGCGGCACAGGGTGAAAACTCCGAGGGATAGGATGAATAAGGATTTTTTCATAACTTGATTTAGTGGTGAAAACTAGCACCCCCACGCCAACCTCGCAAGGCGTTTGTGAAAGGTTTCACAAACCCTTCATCACCTGTGCCATGGCCAGCGCGGTCTGCGCCGCCTCCGTGCCGCGATTATGCTTTTTGTCCAGGCAACGTTCCACGGCCTGCTGCACATTTTCCAGCAGCAATACCTCATGCACCACCGGAATCTCGTGCTGAATCTGGATCTGCACCAGCGCATTGCTCACCGCCTCGCCAATATGCTGCGCGTGCGTCGTCGCCCCGCGCAGAATTACGCCCAGACAGATGATGGCCGAGAGCTCTGCGTTTTGAGTTTTGAGCTTTGAGTTGGCGGCCAGCTTGGCGGCAACCACGGGAATTTCATAAGCGCCCGGCACCCGGATGACTTGCACCCGGCCGCCGGCGCGAAGAATCTCACTTTTCGCCGCGCGCAACATGGCGTCCACAAAACGGGCATTGTATTTGGACGCTACGATGGCAAAGCGGTCGCCGCGCGCGTGAATTTTTTTGGACTGAACGGTTTGTAACATTGAATAAATTATCCCTGCTTCTGGTTTTGATACAAGGCGACTAACGCCGCGCCGATCGCCTGCGAGAGCTCACCGAGTTCTGCGGGCACAATCTTGAGAGTGTCCCGCTGCTGCGGCCAAAGGTACGGGTGCGCCGACTCGCGGATGAGGCGCAGATAGCGTTCGCGAAACTCCGGCGTCGTCGTCTCGTGATCCATCAAGCCGCCGCCGATGACGAAAATGCCCGGGTCCAGCGCCATCGCTAGATTCGCCACGTGCAAACCCATGACGCGGGCCTGAAAATCGAATATCTCCACCGCCAACGCGTCGCCCTTTTGCGCGCGACCGCGCAGCGACAACACCTTTTCCTTCATCGGTGCCTCCGACTTCGCCAGCTCGTGGTCGGGATACTTCAACAACTTCTCCGCCAACAAATGCGGCAGACCGGAAATCGTCGTGTACGCCTCCACACAGCCCCAGTCGCGACCGCAACCGCACGGGAACGGCTTCCCCGTCATGCCCAACAGTTGCAACGGCACCGGCATGTGCCCCGCTTCCATGCCCGCGAGCGTATCGCCGTCCAGCGAGAGACCGTCCGCGCCGACGAAGGCCGCGCCCAAGCCGGAGCCGGGCATGAGCATGGCGACCGACACCTGCGACTGGCCGCGCGCGAGCCGCGCCTCCGCCACGCCGCCATAATTACCGTCATTGCCCACCACGAGCGGCACCGGGTGGCCAATCTGTTTGGCAATGGCCGCATGATAATCCGAATACACATCCCAACCGGAGAAGCTGGCGGGCAGATTCGGCGATTTGCCAAACACGCCGTAGCGTTCGTACGGACCGGGAATCGCGAGGCCGACCCCCGCGACCTGTGACCAGTTTAAATTGTTTTGAACGAGGAATTCGCCGATGCCCGCGATCCAACCGGCGATGACGGCGGCGCGGCCGTTCTGCGAATTGGTGGGACGCTGCAAGACTTTGCTGGAAACGGGTTCGCCATCGGCGCGCACGGCGGAGAATTTGGTGGTGGTGGCCCCGCTATCCGTGCCAATGAAAATCTGTTCGCTCATGATTGGCGGTTAAAGTGGGGACACCCACGGTAAAGGCAAGAAATATTTGGTAGTTGAGGGTGGGAAGTTGAGCGTTGCGGGCCGAACCCGACGGCCAGCCGCCCGGTTTGCTGCCATTGGGAACAGGTTCCGCCTCACTGGGAACAGGTTCCGCGTGGTTTGGAATGTGTTCCGGACGGTCTGGAACAGGTTCCCAGCGTCTCGGAACCGACCCCGCGTGGTCGGGAACAGGTTCCGCGTCATTGGGAACAGGTTCCGCCGGGTTCGGTAAATGTTCCAGAAGGTTTGGAACAAGTTCCGAATGGGTTCGAACCCATGAATTTTGCCTTGGAAGTACTCACGCGCGGCGCGGAACCCCTCACGCGTCGTCTGGAAGTACTTCCGCAGCTCGCGGAACCCCTCACGCATGACGCGGAACCTCTCACGCGTCACGCGGAACCCCTCACGCGTCGCTTGGAAGTACTTCCGCGGCTTGCGTAACCTCTCACGCGTGACGCGGAACCCCTCACGCGCGACGCGTAACCTGTTCCGCGTGGCTTGGAAAGGGTGGCCAACCGTGGGTGACAGGTTCGGAACCGCCTGTAAGACAGCCGGTTGCACTTAAAAGGCCCTTTTTATGGCGCGCGCGCGGTTTTTAATCAACCGGGCTTGGACCCGTTGCCCGCCCCAGATAATCATCGACAAGCGGAATGGCCAGTTTTAGGGTTGGAACCGAAACGCTTTAACCAGCATGGCTTTCACCCAATTTTCTGACCAGTCCCAGGGCGTCCAGCTCTTGCAACGCTCGCTCGCTCGCGGCCGGCTCGGCCATGCCTACCTCTTCTCCGGCCATCAGCTCGAAACCCTCGAGACGCTCGCGCGTACCCTCGCCAAAACGCTCAACTGCCAGCACCCCGTCCAGACCGCCGGCGTCGCGACGGATTGCTGCGATGCCTGCCCGAATTGCCAGAAAATCGATAATGATGCCCACGCGGATATTCACTGGGCACGCGCGGAGTCTAAGTCGCGGATCATTTCGGTGGACCAGACCCGCGAACTCTCGCGCGAGATCCAACTGAAGCCGACGGCGGGCGGCTATAAGATTGCCATCATCGCGGGCGCCGACCGGCTGAACGCGCAGGCGGCGAACGCCTTCCTCAAAACGTTGGAGGAGCCGCCGCCGAAGTCGGTCTTGATCTTGCTGACCACGGAGCCTTCACGCATCTTGGAAACGATTTTGTCGCGTTGCCTGCGCTTGAACTTCTCTGCTGAATCCGCGCGTCAGCTTTCCACTGAGCAGGCGATCTGGTTGCAACAGTTCAGCTCCGCCGCCGCCGGGGAACAGAAGAGTTTGTTCGGGCGTTATCGCCTGCTGGATGCGTTGCTCCAACATCTCACGGCGCTCCGCGCCCGCGTGGAGGAGACGCTGTCCGCGCGCTCGCCCTTGGAGAAATATAGCGACGCGGAAAAGGACCTGCGCGAGAAGTGGGAGGAGGAATTGAAGGCGGGCATCGAGGCGGAGTACCGGCGTCAGCGCGCGGAGGTCCTGCTGTTGTTGCAATGGTGGCTGCGGGATGTTTGGTTTTGGACGTTGGCGGCCGGGGAAGAGTTGTTGCACCTGCCGCAAATCGCCGGGGCCGATGAGGTGGCCAAACGCATCAGCCCGCGTCAGGCGGAGGCGAATCTGTCGGTGCTGGAACAAACCCAGCGGCTGCTCCATAGCAACGTGCAGGAGGCGCTCGCGCTCGAAGTCGGCCTGCTAAAACTGCAGCTTTGACGCGATGAAAAAACTTACCGCGCCGAAACTGTTCGCGCTCGTGTTCGGCCTGTTCCTCGGCCTGTGTATCTGGAAATTTGGCAACCCGGTCATCCTCGATCACAAGATTGCGCCACCCGCTGCGCCGGCGGAATTCTTCTATCAGGCGTGGCCAACGCACTGGGCGAATTGGATTCTGCTCCCACTCGTGGGGCTCGGTGCGGGGCTGATATTGCAGGCGAAGATTTCCTGGCGGCAGTCCCAATGGCTGTGGCTGCTGCCATTGATATGGCTGGGCTGGCAGTTCCTATCCGCGACGCAAACCTGCGATGCGGATTTGACGCACGCGTCGCTCTGGCAGTTTAGCGGCTGCGTGGCGTGCTATTTCTTGGGGGCGCTGGTGTTCGCCCGCGATAACTTGTGGCGTTGGCTGCTACCGGGTGTGCTGGCGGCGTTTGCGTTTTGCCTCGTGCGCGGAATCGATCAGCATGTCTTTGAATTTCCGCAGAACCGGCAAATGCTCGTCGAGGGTGAACGCGATGGCTGGACTAATTTCCCCCCCGAAACCGTCGCGCAGATGAAAACGGATAACATCATCATCCTTACGAACGGCATGGAAATGGCGAATCCGGCGATGCTGGAGAAATTCAAAAAGGGTCGCTGCGCCGGCACGCTGGTGTATCCGAACGCGCTGGCTGGCATCATCCTGCTACTGTGGCCGCTGTCGCTGGCATTGGCTTTTAGCACGACCAAGAACCTTAAACCAATGATTCGTCTGGCGGTGATCGGACTGACGATTTTTCTGGGGGGCGCAGCTTTATTCTGGAGCGGCTCGAAGCTGGGTTGGTTGATCGCCATCGCCATCGCTGGGTTATATTTGCTGCGGCTCGACTGGCCAAAGAGCCTCAAGCTGGCGAGTTTCGCTTTGGTGCTAACCGTGGGACTGGGTGTTTTTGCGTTACGCTTTCACAATTACTTCTCTGCCGGGGCGACGAGTGTCGGAGCGCGGTTTGATTATTGGCGGGCGGCGGTTCAAACCACCGCGGCCAAGCCGGTCTTCGGCTCTGGTCCGGGTACTTTTCAACGGCCCTACGCGCAAATCAAGTCCCCGAAAGCCGAAATGGCCCGCCTGACGCATAACGACTACCTCGAACAATTTTCGGATTCCGGTGTCGTCGGCGGTCTGGCCTATGGCGCTTGGATTGTCCTCACTCTGACCTTAGTCATTAGGAAAAACTGGTGTGATGGTAGCATAATGATGTTTGCCATAATGGCCGGACTCATCGCTTGGTTTGCACAAGGGCTGGGTGAGTTTGGACTATTTATTCCTGCTTTGGGGTGGACGGCTTTTACGTTATTGGGCATTGCGATTGGCCAAAAAATAATTGAATTCGACAAGAAAAAGGCTGATTGTTAGTTTATTGCCATGAAAGTTTTGATTCTAAACGGCCCCAATTTAAATTTGCTCGGCACTCGGGAACCGGAAGTTTATGGTAGGCTTACCTTAGCCGACATCGAGGCACAAGTCCGCGCCCGGGCGGAAGAGTTAAAGCTGGAAGTGGATTTTCGCCAGTCAAACATTGAAGGCGAATTGGTAACCTGGATACAAGAAGCCAAGGGCAAATATCAGGCGATTATTATTAATGCGGCCGCTTACACGCACACTAGCGTCGCCTTACGTGACGCCATTTCAGCAGTGGGTGTGCCGACGATAGAGATCCATCTTTCCAACATCCATGCCCGGGAAGAATTCCGCCACACGTCATTGATTGCCCCAGTATGCAAGGGACAGATCTGCGGATTCGGTGCAAAATCATACATTTTAGGGCTTGAGGCATCAGTTTACGTTAACCTTAGCTTAAAATAGCCGTAATTTTGGCTATTTTATCTGTTTCAATGTCCGTAATTAAGGCTTGACGTTCGATCTTTCAGAAAATAAACTTCAAAAGTATTCTCCTTACGTTGTGTAGGGACACACATCAATCTCAGTTTTGTCGAAAACAAACCTGAAATTTAACCGCATTATAAAATCTTTAACGAAAACGAATCGTGGAACTCAAAGATATTAAAGCCATCATTGATTTGATGAAGAAAAACTCCATAACGGAGTTTGAACTCGAAGAAAAAGACTCTAAAATTCGCTTAAAACGCGGACTGAATGGCGCATCGGGAGCGGCACCTCAAGCCGAAGAGTCGATTCAGATGATTCCTTTGCCGGTAGCAGCTCCGATTTTGCCAGCAACAACGACAGCTGCAGCTCCAATAGCTAATTCTGGAGAAATCGACATAAAATCACCCATGATTGGAACTCTTTATCGTTCACCTTCTCCTGAGTCTGCCGCTTATGTTGAAGTTGGTGCCGAAGTTAATCCCGATTCCGTGGTTTGTATTATTGAGGCGATGAAGGTAATGAACGAAATAAAAGCCGAAGTTAAGGGAGTAATTACCCAAATTCTGGTCGAAAATGGCAAACCAGTCGAATTTGGTCAGCCGATGTTCAAAGTTCGTCCGTCTTAAACGGTTTTACCGCATTCATCATGTTCGAAAAAGTTTTGGTTGCCAACCGCGGGGAAATTGCCGTCCGTATCATCCGCGCCTGCAAGGAAATGAACATCCGCACGGTTGCGGTATATTCCGAGGTGGATGCAAACTCGATGCACGTCCAGATGGCGGACGAGGCGATATGTATCGGTAAGGCCGCATCCTCGGAAAGCTATCTGCGCATTGACCGTATCATTAGCGCGGCGGAAATTGCGGACGTGGATGCGATTCACCCAGGCTACGGCTTCTTGTCAGAGAACGCTCATTTTGCAGAGGTCTGTGAGAGTTGCAATATCCGCTTCATCGGCCCCAGCCCGCGTGCCATGAGCGCGCTGGAGGATAAAGCGGTCAGCCGCGCCCTTGCAAAAAAGGCTGGCGTGGAAACCCCGCCCGGTTCCGAGGGAACGGTGGAAAATGAAAAGGATGCGTTGGTCATCGCTAAAAAAATTGGTTACCCGGTCATGATCAAGGCCGTCGCTGGGGGCGGTGGCCGCGGAATGCGTATCGCGCATAACGATATTTCATTGGTTAAAGGCTATCATACGGCTCGTTCAGAGGCGGAAAAATGTTTCGGCAATTCCGGGGTCTATATAGAGAAGTTCATTGAGAATCCGCACCATATTGAGATTCAAATTCTCGGTGATGCCAAGGGGAAAATCATCCATCTTGGCGAACGTGACTGCTCAGTGCAACGCCGCAACCAAAAACTAATTGAAGAATCGCCATCGCCGTTGCTGGAACAGAAATTTCGTAAGCTGCGCGATAAAATCGGCAAAGCAGCTATCCGCATTGCCGAAGCCGCACGTTATACGAATGCTGGCACAGTGGAATTCATCGTGGATGACCACGGGAATTTTTATTTTCTTGAAGTCAACAAACGCATTCAGGTGGAGCATCCGGTCACGGAAGAAGTCACGGGCATCGACCTCGTGCGCGCCCAAATTGAAATTGCGATGGGCGAGCCGCTCAAGTATTCGCAAAGCGATATTGTAATGAAAGGACACGCCATTGAATGCCGCATCAATGCAGAGGATCCTTTTAACGACTTCCGGCCCAGCCCTGGGCGCATTGAGATGTATTACCAGCCAGGCGGCCGCGAAGTGCGCGTGGACACGCACGCTTATGCGGGCTACACGATTCCGCCGACCTACGATTCGATGATTGGCAAGCTCATTGTCCGCGGCAAAGACCGACGCGATGCGATCGACCGTATGAATCGGGCGTTGAATGAGTTCATGATTACCGGCGTCAAGACCACGATGTCCTTTCAGCAGGCCATTATGCAGGATCCGAATTTCCGGCGCGGTGTGTATTCGACCAATTTTGTCGAGCAACTTTTGGGCGGCGCCCGGCGTGAGCTGATTGAAGAAAAGGCCTGACCACTTACCTTGAAATAAGCAACTCAGCGGGATTGTCGTAGAATTAAATTTGACAGCACCCCCGCCCCGTTTATCTTGAGCCACAAATAATATGGCTGAAATTCCTCCGATTAATCCTGCTCCTACGCCCGGACCAGCCGGTGCCGTGCCGCCGCCGAAAAAAGACACTAGTCCGGTGCTGCCGCCGAAAAAGGAAACTGGCAAGGTTCAGCCGAAAAAGGAAACTGTCCGCATCAATTTGCCGCCGAAACCGACAGCCGCGCCGACCATCAAGCTACCAACGCTTCCGCCTGGTGGGCCGACCGGCGCACCTAGTCCCGTGACCGCGGCTCACGCTCCGTCTGCTCCGGCACCCGCCTTGAGAACTGCGGCTGCGCCCGCCGCGCAAGCCGCCCCGACCAAAGGTGCCGCGCCCGCTGCGGCGACTAAACCAGCGCCAGTTGTCCAACGTGCCGCTGCGCCGGTCGTGCCAACCATCAAGACGGTTGATAAGGTTTTGATTTACGTCGCCGCCGTGGCCAGTCTCGCCGCCGTTGGTTATAATTTTTACGTGTTGTTTTTTGTCCTGAAACCCTTGGTCGAGAATTTTTCCAGCTAAATTATGTCATCCCCTTTAATCGTCACCCTCACGCAAGATAATTTTGAAGCCGAAGTACTGAAATCCGCCACGCCTGTGCTCGTTGATTTCTGGGCTGAATGGTGTGGCCCATGCAAGATGATCGCTCCCGTGCTGGATGAACTCGCAACTGAGTTTCAGGGCAAGGTTAAGATTGGCAAGGTCAACATTGACGAGCATCAGGGGCTCGCTGCGCAATATGGCGTCCGCGCGATTCCGACATTGCTCGTGATCAAAAACGGTCAAGTCGCCGAACAGATGGTCGGCGCCAAGAGCAAGCGTGATTTAAAGGCGAGTCTCGACAAGGCGGTCGCCTAAGCAATTTCAACCCAATACGGCAAGGCGGATTTTCCCGCTTTGCCGTTTTTTATTTTCCGCTAACTTCATAGTATGACTTTGTCTGAAATTCTTTCCAACGAGGAACTCCGCCAGCATGAGTTCCCCGCTGCAATTAATAAAATCTTCCTCGGCCATGCTGGCGTCTGCACACTGCCGCGCCGTGTTGCACAGGCCATGATTGATTGCGCCAATGGCGGCACGCTCGGCGATCAGGAAGCTTTCATCATGCTTAAGATAGCGAACGCGCGCAATGCCGGTGCACGATTGCTAAACTGCGAACCAGATGAAGTCTCCCTTGTTGGCCCAACCTCGCTGGCGTTAAGTCTTGTCGCTTCTGGATTAAACTTTCGCAAGGGCGACAATATTCTGATTTACCACGACGATTATCCGTCCAATGTCTATCCCTGGTTGGCGCTCGCCGACAAGGGCGTGAAGGTCCGTCTCCTCAATACACGCGGCCTCGGCATCATTCGCGCAATAGATGTGATGGGCCAAGTGGACGAAAATACACGCCTTGTCGCGCTCGCGTCCAATCACTTCATCAGCGGCTATCGGCTGGACCATAACGCCGTCGGGAAATTCCTGCGTGAACGCGGAATCTTATTTTGCCTCGACGCGATTCAAACGCTCGGCGCGTTTCCGACGACCGTTGAGCAAGTTGATTTTCTGGCCGCCGATTCGCACAAATGGCTGCTCGGCCCTTGCGGTGCAGGTTTGCTTTACGTTAAAAAGGATTTGCAGGAGAAATTAAATCCGCCCGTTTACGGCTGGCACAACGTACGCAATCCCAATTTTGTCGCGCAGGAAAAAATTGAGTTCCGCAGTGGTGCGGCCAAGTTTGAGGCCGGCACACATAATCTCGTCGGCCTCGCGGGCTTGCTCGCGGCGATGGAACTGGCGTTGGAAATCGGCGTGGAAAACATCGCCGCTGAGTTGTTGCGCAAACGCGCATGGCTGGTGCCGGCCTTACAATCTAAGGGTTTTGTCGTTTTGAACGCCGAACCAAAACCCGAGAACGCCAGTGGCATCACCACCTTTTTTACGCCAGGGAAGGACCTGGCACCGCTGCACCAAAAACTTGCCGACGCTGGCATCATCACCTCACTACGCACCGATCGCAAAGGACAAAACTATATTCGCCTCTCGCCACACTTCTACAACACTGACGCTGAACTCCAGCGTGTGTTGGAACTGCTTTAGTTTTAGCGGTAGCTGAATTCGCGGATCATCGCGCGCCACCATGGCGCAAGCTTTTCCTCCGGTCGTAACCAGGCTTGCTGATGCAACCAGACCATCACACGCTGGTCAGCCATTACAACCATTCGCTCTGACGGCTTTAGCTTTTCCGGCCCGCCCGCCAATAGTTTTTCGCCCAGATCGCGTATGGCGTCTGTTCCAGCGCCAATTCGGGTGAAATGCTCGGCATAGACCGGGTTCAATTGTTTCTCGCGCAACAACGTAACGTGAATTGCGTTCACATACGGATCGAGCACGGCAGCGGCGAGGCCGGCATGGACACGGCAACGCGGTGTTTCATCCTCTGTCAGATCGTGAATTTTCATCCGCGACCGCAACGAAACAAGTTCCATCGGCGGCTTCGTTTCTTCCGGCGTCAGAAATAGCCCGGCGCTTTTGGCACGCGCGCCGATGCTGCGGCGGCTTGTCAATACACTCAAGGGCACGGAAAAGACCATACCCGCCAATACCGGCGTAAACCACCAGAATAAACCTGGATCTAACTTCCAAGTAAACGAACCCCACGCTAAACCGATGAGCGTGTGGCCCCAGTGGCGTTGCAGGGCGTAAAACCAGTCCGTACCGTCCGCCGAACGCTTTTGCGTTGTCCAATTGACACTGATGCCAGCGATGTTCGTCACCACGAAGCGAGTGTGCCAGAGCATGAGCAGTGGCGCGTGCAAGGTGGAAAAAATTGTTTCGCAGATTACGCCGCCGGTGGCGTTGAGCAGACCGCCAAACAATTTGCGCCGCGGCCAGTCGTTGGCGAGGTCAATTAGTGAGAGAAATTTCGGCAGCATGATGACTGTCATGCAGATGATAAAAACGAGCGACGCGTGCGCCGTACCAGTCCAATCCTTGAGATACGGATTGAACGACTGCACTGTGATATCGGACAGGCCGGTCAGCTTCTGCACGCAATAAATCCACTCAAAAGTGATGAGAAATGCGAGCCAGAGCGGGCTGGCGACGTAGCCAAAAATTCCCAAAATCAAATGCATCCGACTCACACCGCGTAAGCCTCTGGCGAAGAGCACAAGGCCATGCTGCAGATTGCCCTGGCACCAGCGGCGCTCGCGTTGGGCGTTTTCGATTAATGCCTGCGGGGCCTCTTCATAGCTACCTTCCAAATCGTAGGCAAGCCAGACCGTCCAGTTTTCACGGAGCATCAGTGCAGCCTCAACAAAATCGTGCGAGAGGATTTGCCCGCCGAAGGGCTTGCGTCCCGGGAGTTGCGGTAAATCGCAGAACTGCATGAACGGTTCAGTGCGGATGATGGCGTTGTGCCCCCAGTAATTTCCAAAATCCAGCACCCAATAATTCAACCCAGCAATGAACACCGGCGCGTAGAGACGATTTGCGAATTGTTGGATGCGACCAAACAAACTTTCCGCATTCACCAGCGCCGGCACGGTCTGGATCAGGCCGACGGTCGGATGCGCTTCCATGAGCTTAACCATATCCACCAGCGTTTCACCGCGCATTACGCTGTCGGCGTCGCAGCAGACGAAGTAGCGGTAGCGCATGCCCCAAGTATTGAGGAAGTCGCGGACATTGCCGCTCTTGCGCGCCTCGTTGAACAGGCGGCGACGATAATAAATTTTTCCGAGTGCATCGAGGTCGCGCACGAGTTCCGACCAGCGGGCCTCTTCCTCAACCCAGCAGTCAGGGTTTGTCGAGTCGCTCAGGATGAAAAAATCGAAGCGGTCCAGTTGGCCGGTACGTTCGAGCGATTCGTAAGTCGCGCGCAGACCTTCAAGCACGCGAACGGAATCTTCATTGTAAATCGGGAAGATGATGGCTGTGCTGACGCCATCGATCTTCTGCTCCTTGTACGGTTTTAGCCCGATGATGCGGCGGTTCGTGCCAAAGGTGCGGATGAAAAATCCATAGACGCCGTGCATGCAGCCGATGGCCGTGAGCAAAAATAAAATGATGAACAATACCAGCAACACCGTGCGCGAAGCGCTCCAGCCCGTGCGCCAGAGCAAATCAGCGAACAACATCGAAACGAAACCGGTGAGCAATACCGCTGAGGAGAAAAACAAAAACAGCCGCCAGCCGCGCCGGAGTCGCGGCACGGAAACAGCGGTGATGTTGGGTGCGTCAGCCATTTATTCGAACCATGATTTTACCCGCTCGAAGCCGCCGTGCGTCAGCCAGAAAACCGCGATGAGCAGCAGCGCAAAGAAGGCCCACGCCAAGGCCATGCGAACATAAGGCAGCTTGCTGAAATTGGTCAGCGTGGTGAAGGGGCCGAGGTCCAGCGGGCGCGGTGTCATCTTGGCCAACTGGAAGTCGGGGCCGGCGCGAAAGAAGCTTTCGCGCATTGCCTCGACAAATTCTTGCGGCCACGGGCCTGGGCGAAGGAACTGGTCCTGCCATTTACCCGGCATATCCGCCAATAGCAGCGCGAGGCGCCCACGAGTCGAGAGCGTCTGCTCGCTGCCGATAGGTGAGGTTTGCAACACCTCGCCGAACCAGTCGGTTACGATGCGGTCCATCTCTTCAGCGGCGATTTCCGTGGCACTACGCTTAGGCTCGGCGGGCGCGCGGCGCTGGGCGCGTTCGAGTACTCGCAGGACGAGCTGACCGAGCAGCGGCTTGTTGCGGATGCGCAGGGCGTGAAAGTAGTTTTCCACTTTCACATACGCCGCGTTCCATTCTTCCAGCGAACGTCCGGCGATCTCGCCGGACACGTCCGGCAGAATTTTCAAGGCGGGCTCCATTGATAAACCCAGGTTTCGCCAACCACATTCGCGCCCTGGGACAGCGAACAGCGCAAATCAATCGCGTCTTTACTGCCGGCGGGCGGAATCATCTTCAAGATCACGCGCCACGTCCCGAGATATTCGTTGCGAAACACCGAGCAGTCGGCGATGCGCGCGCCGCCGCTGCAATTGGCAATTGCCGTGGGCGGCTGATTTTCCGGAATGGCGTCAAACTTCGGCCCTGCGAAATCAATCACGAACTGCCGCCCGCCAAACTGCGCGTCCGGCCCAATGCGCGTGGCTACGGCACGGTCAGGCGAACGTTTCACATCCGCATCGCCGCCCTCCCAGTAGAGCGTATAACCAAAACGATACGGCTGCAGCGGTGCTGGCTTGTTCTTCGGATCCCAAAAAGCAACCACGTTATCCAGACCTTCGTAGCCGGTGCTCAACTCGACCAGATGCAAATCGCCATCGCCCCAGTTGCCATCCGGTTCCACCCACACGCTCGGCACCTGATGGTAGAGATTGAACATATCCTGATACGCCGCAAAGTTCCTTTCGCGTTGCAGCAAACCGAAGCCCTTAATACTGGGTGCGTGAAACACCTGATGCCGCGTCACCGGCGGATTATCCAGCGGCCGCCAGAAAGTTTCGCCATTGCCCATGTGCACCAGCAAGCCGTCGCTGTCGTGAACCTCCGTGCGATAGTCGTCAAACTTACGTTCCGTGTCCTTACCAAACCAAAACATGCTCGTCAGTGGCGCGAGGCCGATGGTCTTGACCGGCTTCCGATTCTTCAGCACGGCGTGAACCGTATTCGTTTCGCGGAAATACAAAACCGCGTGGATGTTGGCCATCGTCGTCTCCCCGGGCTTGATGAAAAACTCATACGCGCCCGTGCAACTAGGGCTGTCGAGAATCGCATACAAGCGCACCTGCGTATCCTCCGGCTGTGGCTTACCGAGCCACCAATCGGTGAAGATGGGAAACTCCTCATCCCGGTCGCCCTCGCCCGAATCCAGTGCCAGACCGCGCGCGGACTGACCGTAACGCAGATTTTTCCCGAGCAACCGATAGTAACTCGCCCCGAGGAACGCACCCAGCTCATCGAGTTGGTTGGTTTGGTTCAGTGGATACAGCACGCGGAAACCGGCGTAGCCCGTCTTCGTCGGAATCTGACCGGCGATATCCAGCTTGCCGTAATCGAAGAAATCCTGCACGAAGCGGATGGGCTGGGTATGAGTGAGTGTGAATTCATTCACGTGCACCGGCTCTTGATACAGGTAGCCAGGATGGAAAAACTCGATGCGGAAGGGTAATTGATCGGCCGACCAGAGGGCGCGGTCACGACGAAACCGGATTTCACGGTACTTATCGTAATCCAGATTATCCTGACGCAATACCTTCGGCAGATCGGCGCGCGGGGAATGGAAGGGAGACTGGGCGCGCTCGAGGGCGCGCTGCGCAACGTAATCGAGATTCACCTCGGCGGACTCCGCACCGAAAGCAACCCGCGCGGTCAACAAACCTGCGATTAAAATCAGCCGGCCAAATCGTCGCGACATCACCCCTATGAAAACGGAAAATGGCGCAATTTGCAAGTTCTGCGAGGGTGGACAGCTAAGCTGTTAGCACGACCGACATTGGCAATTGCCATTCCGCCCTAAAAAAAGTGTCCAATTAATGGAACCGCTCTTCCATGAATTGGACACGCTTGCGGCGGTAGTTTGCCGACAATGATTATTGCAAGCGGTGCGCCGGAGTGAGCGTGCTCAGGGTGCAGCTTGGGTTCGTGCCCACGATGCCATCGGCATAAGTGCCACCGGCAGGACATGGCGGGATGCTACCATTTGAGTTCAGCTTGATATAAGGCGACAAATCGGTGGGATAATTGATAGTGGCACCGGTGGCCTTGCCGGCGGTGATTGCGAACTGGGCGGCCGCCGCATCGATTTGGCGTAGGTTGTTAATGCAGGCGTTGCACTGGGAGGTGGCGCGGGCTTTCACGAAGTTGGGGATCGCGATGGCCGCCAAAAGTCCGATGATGGACACGACAATCATAATCTCCACCAGCGTAAACCCCGCTCTTTGGTTGTTTTTGGTCTGTTTCATATTGTTTACTTTCCGTACACGCGGCGGAACAGCGCAGTCGGCGGGTTATGATAATGACTTTTTCGTTCCGGTATTGCCGACTGCTACCGCGTTGCCTCCAGTGTAGCAACCGCGTTACCAAAGCGAAGAAAACGACCGTGTGAATTGGCCTAATTCTAATGTAGGAATCCGCCGTACAGGCCGTAACGAGCTGAATTCAGTGCGGCGACTGGCTTTCGTGCCAGCGCACGGCCTGAAAAATCAGCTCGTTGATGTTGGCGAGATTGAGCTTTTCCTTGATGCGGGCGCAATATGCTTGAACGGTCTTAAAACTCACGTTCATCTGTTCCGAGATTTGCCGCGTATTGAACCCGCGCCCGAGCAGTTGAAAGACTTCCAGCTCGCGGTCACTCAAAATCTCCGTCGCCGTGGGCTTGCCCACCGCGCCTTGCACCAGTTTTTGCGCGAGTTGGGCATTCACGGCATTGCTGAAATAAAGTCCCCCCCCCAGTACCATGCGCAAAGCGTCCAGTACTTTGCTCGTGGCCTCACGCTTCATGATATAACCAGCGGCCCCGGCGCGCATGGCCCGCTCCGCGTATAGCGCCTCGTCGTGCATGGACAGCACCAGCGCATCCACTTTCGGATACTGCACCTTGATATCCTTGATTAATTCCAAGCCGGAACCGCCATCCAACGATATATCCACGACCACCAGGCGCGGTGACAGTTTGCCCAATAAATCCAGCGCCTCGCGGGCGGTGCCCGTCTGGCCGCAGACCTCGAAGTCCGGCTCCTCGTTAATCAGGTTCGCGAGCCACTCGCACACGAGCGGATGGTCATCCACCAGCAGCACTTTAGTTTTCATCAGCTTCCTTTTCAGCAAGTTTCTGACTGGAATTCAAGACGCACACCGCCCGCGCACCGCCGGTCGGCAGGTTTTGAATGTCAAACGTGGCCCCAATCATGTCGGCCCGATAACCCATGATGCGCAAACCCATGCCCGACTTCGTCCGCGCATCCGCCGCCAGACCGGTGCCATCGTCGGTGACGGTGAGCATGGTTTTTTCGCCAACGGCCGCCAAGGCAATCACCACGTTACGGGCGCGGCCATGGCGGATGGCATTGCTCGCCGCCTCCTGCGCGATACGGTACAACTGGATTTCTGCATCCCGCCCCGTCATCGTCACGGTGCCAGCCGGTTCAAAGCGGCACCCCACATTAAACGCCTTGGAAATGTTCGCGGCCAGGTTTTGCAATGCATCCGCAAGTCCATTGGCTTGCAATTCGATGGGATGCAAGCTGCGCGCCAGCCGCCGCGTCAATTCGATGGATTCCTCCACCATGGCCACCAGCCTTTCGGCGACGGCGGCTTCCTCCGCCGACTTGTTCGCCAGCTTTTTGGCCAGCACTTTACCGGCGAGTGCCGTGGCGGTCAGTTGCTGCCCCAGGCTATCGTGCAAATCATGGCCGATGCGACGCTGCTCGCGTTCACTGGCAGCCAATACTTCCTTTTCCAACCGGACACGTTTCTGGATTTCCTGCTGCAACTTTTCCGTCCGCTGCCGCACGAGCACCTGCAATTCATCCCGCGCCGAGGCCATGATGACCACCTGAATGAAAATGGACATGCGGACGACCAGATTCCACACCGGTGTCAGGTAATCTGAATACTGGTCGCCAGCGGCAATATCGGCGACCAGCCAGACCACAGCCGACAACATGGCCATCCCGAAGGCGAAGCTTTGGCCCACCCGCCGGAGGACAAACAGAATGGGCACCAGATAAAAAACCAGCACCGTGATCTTGTAGCCGGTGACGTAGTCAATCCAGCCCACCAACGCCAACAGGAACAGACCGAGCAGCACGCCGGCGGTTTTGGTTTGCAGCCAGAGAGGAAGCTTCATGCGGGGAAAATGTGACCGGTTTGACGTCGCGCGACAAGCGAAAGCGGAAATTACCTTCAACGATTTGGCCGGTGAGATATCAGCAACCGTCGTTTGTGGTATGACCAGCGTGGTTTGCTTATCAACAAGGGTGGCTTGTCTACCAACCAGCCGCGTTTGTCGTACAACAACGTCCGCGTGTTGATTAACAACCGAGGCTTGTTGTGCAGCAGACGGCATGGGTTGTATGACAGCCGGCGATTGTTTATCAGCAAGCCACGTTTGTCGTATAACAAAGCCCGCTTGCTGTACGACAAAAGACGTTTGTTGTACAACAAACGTCGTTTGCTTATCAACAAGAGGTCATGTTCGTCTGTTGTGGCGGGGATGTTTTATCGAAAACCGGCTGGTTCACAACGCTTTCCACGAAAATACCAATAATGGGACAGTTTTTTGGGCTAATCTGGTGAGGAGGCAATTTTAATCCAGCGTCTGCCGGTAGCGTTTGATGCCGAGGAATAGCATCACGACCACAAACAGAGCGATTGGCCACAAATCCGGCGCGCATTCGGTCAGGCCATTGCCCTTGAGCAAGATGCCGCGCACGACCCGCAGGAAATGGGTGAGCGGCAGGCATTCGCCCAAGTCCTGCGCCCAGCCGGGCATGCCGCGAAACGGGAACATATAGCCGGAGAGCAGCAGCGATGGCAGGAAGAAAAAGAACGTCATCTGCACCGCCTGCAATTGGTTCTTGGCAATGGTCGAGAACGTGATGCCCACCGCGAGGTTCGCCACTATGAATAGGAATGTCAGCACCACCAGTAACGGCACGCTGCCAATGAATGGCACGTCGAACAGGAATTTTGCCGCCAGCAGTACCAATGTTACCTGCACGTAGCCGACCATGATGTAGGGAATGATTTTGCCGACGATGACTTCGCCCGGATGCACGGGGGTCGAGAGCAAATTTTCCATCGTACCGCGCTCGCGCTCGCGCGTGATGGCGAGGCCGGTGATCATTATCATGGTCATTGTCAGCATCACCCCCATGAGGCCAGGGACGATGTTGTATTGGCTGATATTCTCGGGATTGTAATGCTGGTGCGAGACGAGGTTGAACGGCGGCGCGGAAGATTGCAGCGGTGCGAGCGGCCCGGTGAGGTCGCGATTGATGACAGTGGTAGCGAGTTGGGCGACGGCCGCCTGCGCCGAACCGACGGCTGCCGGATCGGTGGCGTCGGCTTCGAGCAGCAAATCGGGCTTTTCGCCGCGCACCAGCTTGCGCGAGAAATCCACAGGGATGGTCACGGCGAACTGGACTTTGTTTTCGGCGAGCCAGTTCTCAATTTCCGCCGGGCTATGCGCCTCACGCACGATATCGAAGTAGCTGCTGTTGCGCAGTCCCCAGATGAGCGTGCGCGAAAACGGGCTGTTATCCGCCGCATAAACCGCGGTGGGCAGATGCTTGGGATTCGAGTTGATGGCGTAACCGAAGAGGACGAGCTGGATCATCGGGATGCCGACCATCATGCCGAACGTTAGCCGATCACGCCGCATCTGGATGAACTCCTTCAGCACGATGGCGAACAGACGCTGGAGATTGAAGCTCATGAAAAATTATCCTTGGCACTGTCCATCAGGCTGATGAAGACGTCTTCCAGACCGGATTCGATTTGGGTCCAACGATACGCGCCGGCCATGAACGGGCCGACGGCTGTCTGTAGCTTGGCCGCGTCGCGTCCACTCACGTGTAACGCGGTGCCAAACGCGACAACCTGTTCCACGCCGGGCAGACTACGAATCTTATCCGCGAGCACCGCTAAGTTCTCGCCAGAGACTTCCCACGTCGTTAGGCCGCCGGCTTTCACCACTTCAGCCACCGTGCCGTGGGCGAGGAGATTGCCATAGGCGATGTAAGCGAGCCGATGGCAGCGCGAGGCTTCATCCATGTAATGCGTGGTGATGAGGAAGGTCAGTCCTTCGGCCGCGAGCTTGTGTATCTCTTCCCAGAAATCACGTCGCGCCTTCGGATCCACACCCGCAGTCGGCTCGTCCAACAGGAGCAGTTGCGGCTCATGAATCAGGCACGCCGCGAGCGCGAGCCGTTGTTTCCAGCCACCGGACAATGTGCCCGCGAGTTGCTTGCGCCGCTCGACCATGCCGAGCCGCTCGAGACTTTTCTGCACGGCGTCCTGGCGCGACGGCATTTGGTAGAGGCGCGCGATGAAATCGAGGTTTTCTTCAATGGTCAGATCTTCGTAGAAAGAAAATTTCTGCGTCATGTAACCGACGCGTTTTTTGATCTCGGAAGATTCGCGGCGGAAATCGAGACCCAGACAATTGCCGCTGCCGGCATCGGGTTTGAGGAGACCACAGAGCATCCGCAGGAAAGTGGTCTTGCCACTGCCGTTCGGGCCGAGAAAGCCGTAAATCTCGCCGGGCCGCACCTGCATGGCGATGTCGTTGACGACGGTGCGCGTGCCGAATTTCTTCGTCACGCCGCGCACATCGATGGCAAAGGTTTCCATGGTCAAACACCGCGCTGGTCAGGCGGCCAGATGATTTTATGCTGCTGAATCTGGAACCGCACCGGCAAAGCGTCGGCGATGATTTTCTCCGCGAGTTCTGTTCGTGTGATCGGCGTGAGATCAGCTGGAACTTTCTTGAGCACTTGATTTTGCTGCGCGGGCGCGAGCGGATGCACCCACGAAAACAGCAGCGGACATAGGCCTGCCAGCTTATGCGTGGTGATTTGCGCTTTCGCCCATTCGTAATCTTCGAGCGCACCGATGACGAACTTGATTTCGTCAGTGCCTTTCAAGTGCGCGAGATTTGAAAACAGATTCCGGTCAACTTCACCGCTGGACGGGCATTTCAAATCCATGATGCGCCGGACGCGCGGGTCAATCTTGGAGATATCATGGGCACCGCTAGTCTCGATCAAGACGGTAAAGCCATCGTCGCAAAGTGCTGACATCAGCGGCCGGGAATTTTTCTGCAAGAGCGGTTCGCCACCGGTTAATTCTACGAGTGGGAGAGTTGAGGGTTGAGGGTTGAGGGTTGAGTTTTTGAAGGGTTTAGCTAGGGCGCGGACCTTTTCAATAACATCCGCGAGTGTTTGCTTTTTGCCTTCAGTGAAAGCGTAGGCGGTATCGCAATAGGAGCAGCGCAGGTCGCAGCCGGTGAGCCGAATGAAGACGCAAGGCAAGCCGGCAAAGGTGCTTTCGCCCTGCAGGCTGAGATAGATTTCGTTGACGACAAGGGTACCGGTCACAGGCGCATTCTAGTCGGATGCGCGAAAAAAGAAATGCGCTTTGCGCGCTACGGGTTGGATTTTCCCAACGGCATGGATTAGTTTCCTGAAAACTCAACCAGAAGCTTCAATGAACCGATACATTTGGAATACTTTTGTCCTCGTCATGCTGCTAACGGGAGGCAGAGTTTGGGCCGGCGGCAGCGGTTTGAACGTAATTGTCGTGGTCAATCAGCACAGCACTAATTCGCTGCAACTTGGCAATGACTATTGCGAACAGCGCGGGGTGCCGCCCCAGAACCTGCTGCGCATGACCAACTGGACGGGTGGGTCCATTAATTGGAACTTGGGCGACTTTCAAACCAATTTGCTCAATCCATTATTGTCCATGGTCGCCAATCGCGGTCTGACGAATCAGGCTCAGTTCGTCCTGCTATCCATGGACATTCCTTATCGCGTGACGGATGGCAGTAGCTATAACAGCACCACGGCGGCCTTGTTTTACGGATTCAAAACCAACTCAGATCCGATTCTGGGAACCTGCTCGCTGCCGGACAATTCCTCCAACAGTTACGCCTACTCCGAACTGCCCTTCAGTCAGGCGCCACCCGATACAGCCATCACCAATTCGTTTCTAGCCATGATGCTTACGGATACCAACCTTGCTACCGCCGAAGCCACCCTTGCCCGCAGTGTGGCGGCGGATTATTCGCATCCAACTCAGACCGTCTATCTTGCCAAGACCACCGACGGCATCCGCAACGTGCGGTTTATCGAGTTTGATAATTCAGTGTTTGAAAACCAAGTAATCGGCAATGATGCCGTGACCCGCATTAATACTGATTCAACCTCCTTCACCAATCTTTTTGGCCTGCTGACGGGACTATCGAATTATTTGCTTCCTACCAACGGCTTTGAGGCCGGAGCCGTGGGCGACAGCCTGACTTCGTTTGGCGGTTACATTTTGGAATCCAGCGGACAGACGCCGGCGCTGGCATTCTTGGAGGCCGGCGCTTCGGGAAGTTACGGAACGGTGGTAGAACCATGCAACTACACCCAGAAGTTTCCCGACCCGGTGGATTATTTTTATCAGGCGCGCGGTTTCTCGCTGGCTGAGGCCTACTACCAGAGTTTGCTAAATCCGTTTGAGGGACTGTTTGTGGGCGAACCACTCGCGGCACCGTTCGCAAGGCCCGGTACCGCGAACTGGAGTTCGTTGACCAATGGCACGGTATTGAGTGGAACCGCGATGTTGAGCCTGAATTTCACCGCCGCCACCACTAACCTGCCACTGGCGCAGGCGGATTTGTTTGTAGACGGCACGTTTTTCCAGACGATGACTAACCTGACGCCAGCCGCCGGAAATGTCCTGTCAGTCATTTTAAATGACTACACAAATAAATACACCATACTGACAAATGACACTTTGCCGAGTGCCGCAGTTGGGCTGGCGAGCATTTTGAACCTGCATAGCAGTCTCACCCATGTTGCCGCTTTTCCGGTGGGCGACCGGATTGAACTGCAATCGTTTGCTACCAATGTTCCCGGCAGCAATGTCACAGTGAGCGCCAGCTCCGCCAGCGGCACCGCGACGAATCTGACAACGCAGTTATCCGCTGTCCGCCCAATATTTCTCGATAGCGTCGCCTATGGTTACCAATATGTGACGGTTAGCAATACGCCCATCATCGGTGACTGGCTGCAAATCACCTTCACCAAGACCAACGGCACGACGGTGACACTGACCATTACCAATACGACTTCCGGCACCACCGTAGGAACAATGGCACAAAACCTGGTGAACCTGATAAACGCCAACTTGACCCTGCAAGCCACGGACGGCGTGTTCGCAGCGGACTTGTTTGACTATGATCCGTATGGCCAGCCAATCGTGCAATTTTTCCTGTATGCCCGCACATCGGGTTGGCCGGCTTCGCAGATTCTGGCCACGCTGACCAGCTCCACTAATCTGCTAACCACGCCAACCGGCACAAATCCGTTGGCGGACAATGTCTCCGATCTTCGTCCACGCAATCATCTCTACCTAAGTTCGGGAAAGAATTTGCTGGGTGTCAATTTTGCATTGGACACCACGCATTTCTCCGATGGATGGCATCAGTTTACTGCCGTTGCCTACGAAGGCACCAGTGTTCGCACGCAAAACCGCATGGTGCGAAACGTGCAGGTTCAAAATACCAGCCTATCCGCAACACTAGCCGCGCTACCCGTTGGCACGAACACCAGCCAGTTGCAATTTGTGGTGACGGCAAACGCTACCAACATTGCGCGTATCGAACTGTTCAGCACCGGCGGCTCGGTGGGCGTTACCACTAATCTGGCCACCGTCGTTTTAACCGTGAACACCGCGTATCTGGGGGTGGGCCTACATCCTTTTTACGCGCTGGTCACCGACTTAACTGGCCATCGCTACCAGACACAGACCATATGGGAAATTAATCCTGTCATTAATCTCACGCTGACCGGCACGCCGCCAGTTTTGGCATGGCCAGCCATTCCTGGTCGCCGATATACCCTGCAATCCACGACAAATCTAGCAACCACATTTCAGACGATCACTAACATTACCGCGTCTAATTCCATCATCGAATGGCCAATCGCAACTATAAGTAGCGCGGGATTTTATCGAGTACAAGTGAGCCCGTAAGTCAAACTGAAGATTTACGCTTGGCTGGAGAGACCTGACCGAGCGCAAAGTAATTTCCAATGCGATAGCTATTGGCAATCGCCGCCGTGATAAAGTTTTTTCCCAGCCCCACCGCATTCGGCAAATCGTAACCGAGCGCGAGCGCAGCGCAAATTGCAGCCGAATAAGTGCAGCCAGTGCCGTGCGTGGAGACGCCTTTCACAAACGGCGCTGAGAGGAGCAACTCGTTTTCGCCATTGAAGAAAACATCAATGGCCACTGGTGATTTTTTCAGGTGGCCACCTTTCACCAATACCGCACAGCCGTAACGGCCATGAATTTTCCTCGCGGCGGAACGCAAGTCTTCCGGCGACGATATTTTCTGTCCCGCCAGTATTTCCGCCTCGTCCACGTTTGGCGTGACGAGCGTAGCCAGCGGCAGCAATTTATCTCGCAGGGTTTTTTCTGCTGCTGGCTGAAGCAAACGCGCTCCACTCGTGGAGACCATCACCGGGTCAACAATCAATTGCGGAATGCGGCTTATGAAATGTCGCTTTTGAAAAAGATTTGCGACAACAGAAATGTTCTGCGCCGAGAACAGCATGCCGGTTTTCACTGCGACTGGGTTCAGCTCTTCAAACACGGCTTTGATCTGTTGTTGCAGCATTTTTGGCGAACATGGTTCAACCGCCAAAATACGCTGAGGATTCTGAGCGGTCAGGCAGGTGATAGCACTCGCACCGTGGACGCCCAGCGCGGCAAAAGTTTTCAGGTCGGCCTGAATACCCGCGCCACCACCGCTGTCCGAGCCGGCGATGGTCAGGGCGACGGGCAATTGTCTACGTTTCGTCATGCACAAAATTTAGCGGAGCAAGGTGCAACTTGAAACTTGGAACTTACAACGCCATCTTGGGTGCATGGACAAAGACAAAGTTGCGGAGATTTTGACAGAGATTGGTACGTTGCTGGAGTTGAAGGGCGAAAATCCATTCAAGACGCGCGCCTACACGAACGGCGCGCGGACGATTCAGGGTTTAAATGAGCCGCTGGCAACGATTGTTGCGGAAAAACGCCTGGGTGAAATAAAGGGCATCGGCGCGGCGCTGGAACTTAAAATAACCGAACTCGTTGAGACTGGAAAATTGAAATACTACGATGAGCTTAAGGCTTCCATCGCCCCAGGACTCATCGAGATGCTGGAAATTTCCGGACTAGGCCCAAAGAAAATTCAGGCAATGAACCTACGGCTGGGCGTTGATTCCATCGAGAAACTGGAAGTGGCATGCAAAGCGGGAAAAGTGGCGGAGTTGGACGGCTTCGGTGAGAAAACACAAGCAAACATTTTGGAGGGCATCACCCGCAAGCGCGCTTACGCGAGCAAACATCTATTGAGCGACGCGTGGCTGGCAGCGGAACCGTTGCTAGAAGATTTGCGGTCGCACCCGGACGTGATTCGGTGCAGCACAGCGGGCAGCTTGCGACGGTTCAAGGAGGTTATTGGCGACATCGATTTACTCGCGTCGTCCAAAAACGCAGCGGGCGTAATTGATTTTTTCGTTTCGCAACGCGGCATCGTCAAGGTGCTGGCGAAAGGCGAAACCAAGGCGAGCGTAATTTTGGAAGGCGGAATCCAGTGCGATTTGCGGGTGGTGAGCGATTCAGAATTCCCCTTTGCACTGGCTTATTTCACGGGCAGCAAGGAACACAATATCGTCATGCGGCAGCGGGCGATTACGCGCGGGTTACGGTTGAACGAATACGGGCTATTTAATTCGAAGGAAGAGACGCGCGACGCAAAACTCCTAGTGCCTTGCAAAACGGAAGAAGACATTTTCGTTAAGCTGGAGCTAGCGTTTGTGCCACCAGAGTTGCGCGAAGACCATGGGGAATTTTCGGCGGCAGAGAAAAATGATGTCCCGAAGTTGGTTGAATGTTCGGATATAAAAGGCGCATTGCATAATCACTCAAACTGGAGCGACGGACATAATACGCTGGAGGAAATTGCTGAATACATGGAGGACCTCGGGCTTCAATATTGGGCCATCACAGATCACTCAAAGGCGTCGTTTCAGGCAAACGGGCTGGATGCAAAACGACTTCGTAAACAGGTATTGGAAATCACAAAGCTGAACGAAAAAATCGCGGCACGCGACAGTGAGTTCAGATTATTGACAGGTTGCGAAGTGGATATTTTAAAGGATGGTTTAGATTTTGACGACGCCGTACTGGCGGAATTGGACGTAGTTGTGGCGAGTTTGCACGTTCCTTCGAGCAGTGAGGCGGAGAATACGAAGCGGCTGATTCGTGCAGCCGAAAATCCGTTTGTGCATATGCTTGGGCATTTAACAGGTCGGCTGCTTTTGCAGCGCGAGCCGTATCCGGTAAACATACCAGCGGTGATTGATGCATGCGCAGCAACCGGGACATGGATAGAGTTGAATTGTAATCCCCATCGCCTTGATATGGACTGGCGCCACTGGAAATATGCGACAAGAATGGTCGTCAAATGTGTTATCAATCCCGACTCGCATCACAACTCCCACGTGGGTTTTTTGCGGCTGGGGGCGGGTCTGGCCCGTAAGAGTTGGCTTGAAAAGACGGATGTAGTGAACACGCTTTCACGGCCAAAACTGGCAATCGAATTGAAACAAAAACGTTACAAAAACAAGGCGTAACAGTGTCAATCCCCAACATATATGGGGTTTGCCTTCGTCTAATTAATATAATTGCCGGAAAATTGTTTTGACTGGCATCTTCCCCGACTGATAAATTCGACAAGCAATGGCCGTTAGAAAACTTTCAAGTATGTACTGTTGATTCCGGTTGAATGCAAAGCGTCGTAAAATGAAAAAAATATTCGTCTCGGTCGGACTGGCGGCGGCAGGTGCCTCCGGATTGCCATCAGTGCATGCCCAAAGCATGGACGCTGGAGCATCTCCGAAGATTTGGAATGTAGCGGCCAACCTGCGCGGATTTTACGACGATAACTACGCAGTTGCGCACAACAAGACTGGTAGTTTCGGTTTTGAGCTGTCTCCTTCCGTATCAGCAAATGTGGCTCTTAGACAAACTGACATCGGAGTGCGATACACTTTTGGGATGTACTATTATCTGCAACGCGCCCAAAACGGGATTGACCCATTAGATTATACACATCAAGGTGATTTTTGGTTGGATCACTCTTTTAATGAACGCTTTAAGTTGACAATAGCGGATACTCTGGCAATAGGTCAGGATCCGCAGTTGGTACAAGGAGGTTCCGTGATTCGAGTCAACGGCAACAATGTGGCCAATACTGCTAACGTTACCCTTAATTCTCAGTGGACTAGGCAGTTCAGCACGACCACACATTACAGTATTCTTTCGGTAAATTACACCGATGGAGGCACAAACTCACCCAGCAATCCTAGTCAAGCAGCACTGTTAAACCGAATACAACAAGATATTGGCACGACGTTCAACTGGGAGTTCCAGCCTGAGACTACTGGCTTTATTGGGTATGACTTTACTTGGGTGGACTACACTGGAAACTCACAAATTGCGCCCCTTTATGTATTAATTGACCCGCCAAAAGCACCCAGAAATGTTTACTATTATAGTGATGCTCGTAATTACCGCTCCCACACTCTTTACGTTGGCGTATCTAAAGTTTTTAGCCCCAATTTAAGTAGTTCTGTTAGTTTAGGGGCAACTTCAACTTATCTTTATAATGACCCAATTTCCAAGCAAACCTCACTTTCACCATACGCAAATGCCAGCGTCACTTACACCTACATGCCAGGTTGTTATGTGCAGGCCAATTTTACGCAGACCCAAAATGCAACGGATGTATCTACACCCGGCCCTGATGGTCAGTTGACTCAATATCAGGAAAGTTCTATTTTCACCTTAAGCTTAAATCATCAACTTACTTCCAAGCTATCGGGATCAGTGATTGGCGGATATCAATACTCCAGCTACAAGGACGGCGCTTACAATAACAACACTGGAGACAGCACGGTTAACGCCGGTCTCCATCTCAATTATACAATCAATCGTCACTTTACCGCAAATGCCGGTTATGACTTCAGTGAGTTGTTTTCCACCATTAACCAACGCGGTAATAGCCGCAATGTGGTTTACCTAGGTCTTGGTGCAAATTATTGATGACTGCTGGATGCTTAAGAGGCTCATCTGAACCCCATGCCGGGAGCCGAGTCGGCATACGCTCCCCTTCATTTTAAATATGGATTCATTAAACAATTCTGCACCGCCCGAAGCTAGGCTGCACTTTCTTGACTACTGGCGCGTGATTCGCATCCGCAAAGCGATTATCATAACAGTCTTTCTTATCACCGCTATCATTGCAACGGCTGTCACCTTCATCCTGCCGGAATCTTACTCCAGCACTTGCAAAGTAAAGATTGAGAACGATGTGAACGACAGTCCTGGCGGTTATGCGCCCACACCATCTCAGACAACTTACGACCCGTATTTTGTCCAGACTACTTTTGAAATTATGTCCTCGTCGTTGGTATTAAGCAACGTGGTCAACACGCTTAACCTGAACGTCGAATGGGGCAAGAAATATTTTAATGGCGAGACACTCAAGACTACTGAGTCGATGGAAATTCTCCGTGGCCGCATGTCGCTTGCCCCCGTGCGAAGCAGCAAGTTAATCACCATTACTGTTTATAGCGACGACCCAAAAGAGGCCGCGCTGCTGGCCAACACAATCGCCGAAGCCTATAAAAGTTACCGTATTGATACCCGTCGTGAAACCACCCTAAAGGGTTTGGATGTACTAGAAGGTCAATATCTAGACGAATCCAACCGGATTCAATCGACCCAGCAACAAATTGAAAACCTCCGGCACGATTTAGGCATAACCATGGACCAAGCGGACGCTCAAGGCTATGCGGCATCGCTAACAACTGAACAACTACAAACGCTACACAACCAGATGATTCAGGACGAGCGAGCTTTCAAGGAGCAGTCAAATCAACTCGCCCAATTAAAGTCTTTCAATAACAACCGGCTTCGTGATGTCCTGCCCAACGTGGTTAACGACAGCGCGTTGGTCGACCTGCTGGCCAAGTTGCACGAGGCTGAACAGAGGATAGCGACCCTGAAAATTGACTATGCCGCTGACAACCTAAATGTGACCCGCGTACAGACTCTGATTAATACTTTGAACCAGCAGATAGACGATCGCATTGCTGGCATCCTTTCCAGCCTCGATAGTCAGGTCAGTTCAAAGAAAGCCGCCTTGGATGCTCTGACACAATCCGTAGAGGATGCCAAGAATAAGGACATGGAAGAATCAGCTAAATTCCAGCCTTATTACGACGCCAAGCGCAACTTGGAGCAGCTGCGCAGCCTGCACAACCTGCTCTATTCGAAAATCGAGGCCGAAAAGCTCGACGCGGAAATTCCTAAAAGTTCCATGGTGCAGATTACCGACCGAGCCGAGCCAGGTAAGACTCCAGTAAAACCTAACCGAACAGTCAACATTGTACTCGGCTTGGTTTTCGGGTTAATAATGGGCATCGGCTTGGCCTTCTTTATTGAATACCTCGACACCAGCGTAAAGACGATTGATGATGTCGAACGCACTTTTCAGGCGCCCGTTCTCGGTGTCATCCCGCAAAATATTGGTTACCTTGTTGAGGAGGGATCCGAAAGCAAGCATGCCGAGGCTTATCGCGTGCTCCGCACCAATCTGCTTTTCACCCGCAAGGAAGAGACTCTCAACACCATTGTTATAGTCAGCGCCGGTGCTGGCGAGGGCAAATCAACCACGGCCATTAATCTGGCCACCGTTTTCGCCCAAGCAGCCAACCGAGTGTTGATTGTAGATTCAGACTTACGCCGCCCGACGCTCCATAAACTTTTCAAGGTCACAAACAACCTTGGTCTTACGAATTATCTGCTTAAGCAGAACACCCTAGCCGAAATCGTCCAGACCACTGGCGTGCCCAACCTCGACTTCATGGCCAGCGGCAAATTGCCAAACAGCTCCATGGGTATCCTCGGTTCTGCGCAAATGAAGCAGATGATCACCGAACTCAAGCAGCGCTACGACTTCATCTTCTTTGATTCACCGCCGATTCTTGGTGTCAGCGACGCCTCCATTCTTGCCAGCGAAGTTGATTTGGTAATGCAAGTCATTCAATATCGCCGCTATCCGCAACCAATGACTATTCGCGCCAAGCAGATGATTGAGAAGGTTGGTGGTAACTTTGTAGGCATCGTTCTCAACAACATCAATATGTCACAGGACGAAGGGTATTACTACTATAGCGGATATTACCACGACTACTATTACAACCGCAACCCCGCCGACCAAGAAGCCGAAGCCAAGGCCGACTTAGCGGCTGCCGGCGACACTGCAATCAAACAAAAAGATTAATAGGGCCGCCGTCCGACACTCAAATAATTTGCCGATGAAACTTAAATCATTTTACCTGCTCCGCCGAAGCCTATTGGTACTGCTGCCTGTGCTGGCATTGTTGCTCGCGAGTTGTGCCAACTCCGGAAAAAAGCCAGACGTGATGGCCAATCCTGGTTATGTTAAGAATCCTGGTGAAGGTAACCTGCCTCGACTGCACATTGGCGATGTGGTTACCATCACCTTTTCTGGACCGCCTGACCAAATACCAGAACAAGAACCGACCATCACTGAGGACGGCACCATCACGCTGCCCGATGTTGGACGCGTTCAAGCTGTCGGCAAAACCGTGGGTGAACTCGAAGACGCGATTCATGACCTCTACGTTCCAAAAATTTATACGCACCTGAATGTAAACGTCAAAGCGAGCAGCGACCGCGCCTTTTATATCAGCGGTGAAGTGCGTTCACCTGGCCGCCTGCTTTACACGGGAGACATCACGGTCAGCAAGGCCATCACCTCCGCTGGCGACCTCACCGATTTTGCCGACCGCACCGATGTTATCCTGATTCGGACCAACGGTGATCGTTTCGAGCTGAACCTCAACCGCATCCTGGCCGGCAAAGATCCTGATCCGCCGATTTTCCCCGGCGACCAGATCAAGGTCGGTCGTCGGCTTTTCTGATGATTCAGTTGAAAATCATTTCCGGCTCGACGGCGGACACCACTCAGGTTGTCCGCCGTTTCCCTTTTCGCATTGGCCGCGCGCCGGAGAATGACCTGCGCCTTGAAGTTCCTGGCGTTTGGGACAATCACCTCACCTTGGAATTTCAGAAGTCGGAAGGCTTTATGCTGCGCACCGCGCCGGACACCTTCGCCGCCATCAACGAACAACCGCTCACGTCCGCCCGCCTGCGGAATGGAGACATCATTTCCTTCGGCTCCGCCAAAATCCAATTCTGGCTCGCCGCCCCGCACCAGCGCGGCCTGCAGTTGCGCGAACTTTGCGTCTGGACGTTGCTGGTCGGCGTCACCGCCTTCCAGTTTATGCTGATTTACCGGCTGATCCGGTAATCAACCTTCTGCGCGTCTTTACGCCTTCGCTTAAATTTCTCAATGCCGGAAGTGTCGCGCGCCCGTGAACGCCATGGCCATGCCGCGCGCATCCGCGGCCGCGATGACTTCCGCGTCCTTCACCGAACCACCCGGCTGAATCGCCGCCGTCGCGCCCGCCTCCGCCGCTGCGATCAGACCATCGGGAAACGGGAAGAACGCATCGCTGCAAACCACGCTGCCCGCGAGCGGCAGTTTGGCCTCGCCCGCTTTCCACACCGCGATGCGGCTGGAATCCACGCGGCTCATCTGCCCCGCGCCCGTGCCGAGCGTCCGGCCCTCTTCCACATAGAGGATGGCGTTCGATTTCAGGTGCTTCACCACGCGCCAACCGAACAGCATCGCCTTCATTTCCTGAACGGTGGGGGCGCGCTTCGTAACAATTTTCAAGTCCGCCGCCGCCGTGATCTTCAAATCGCGTTGCTGCAACAAAAATGAATCCGCACCCACGCTGCGAATATCCCACGGCTGGGCCGAGAGCGGACACTTCTGGATTTGCAGCAGGCGCAGGTTTTTCTTCTTCTGCAAAATCTCCAGCGCTTCCTGCGAAAATTCCGGCGCCACGATCACTTCGCTAAAGATTTCCGCAATCGCCGCCGCGCAGGCGCCGTCGAGCGTCTGGTTCACCGCGATGATGCCGCCGAAGGGCGCCTGTTTGTCCGTGGCGAACGCCTTATCCCACGCCTCGCGCAGGCTCGCGCCCTGGCCGACGCCGCACGGGTTCGTATGTTTCAGGATTGCCAGTGTCGGCAAATCCTCGCGGAACTCCGTGATGAGCGCGGTCGCCGCCGTCAGGTCCAAAATGTTGTTATAAGAAAGTTCCTTGCCGTGCAGTTGCTTAAAATAGTCGTGGAACTTGCCGTAGAGCGCCGCCGTCTGATGCGGATTTTCGCCGTAACGCAGCGGCTGGGCGAGCGGTGCGGAGATGGTCAGCACTTGCGGCAACGCATTCTTATCGGCGGCAAACTCTTTTTGCAGATGCGCCGCGATGGCAGCGTCGTAAGCGGCGGTGCGCGCATAAACTTTCGCGCAGAGTTTGCGGCGCAGTTCCAAGGTGGTGTTGCCGCTCTCGGAAATCTGCTTCGCCACTTCCGCATAATCCGCCGGATCCACGATGACCGTCACGCTATCGTGGTTTTTGGCCGCGCTGCGCAGCATCGACGGCCCGCCGATATCAATATTCTCAATGGCGTCGTGCAGCTTCACATCCGGCTTGGCGACGGTCGCTTCAAAGGGATAAAGATTCACGACCACGAGATCAATCGGCTTGATGGCATGTTGCTGAACTGCCGCCTCGTGCGTGGCGTTGCCGCGAATATAAAGCAACCCGCCATGAACGAGCGGGTGCAACGTCTTGACGCGGCCATCCAGCATCTCGGGAAAACCAGTGTGCTCGGAAATATCCTTCACGGCGAGGCCGGCATCGCGCAAGGCCTTGGCGGTGCCGCCGGTGGAAATGAGTTCGACGCCCGCTTGGGCGAGGGTTTGGGCGAAGGGAACCAGTCCGGTTTTGTCCGAAACAGACAGCAGGGCGCGTTGTATTTTCACGCGCGTAAAAATCTACGAAAGCCGTGTCCGCCGCAACCGGCAAATTGCGCTTCTTGGCACATATTTTGTCGCACCCAGATTTTAACAGCGGGAAAGTCGCCTGGCCGGACGCGCTAGCTGCCGTCCGGGTCAGACGGGCAGCCAATTTAGCCGTTCTTGAAGGCAAATTATCCGCGCTAGACGACCATAAAGTCTGACTAGAAGGTTATCTCTTCCCAAGAGACAGCCATCGCTCGCGGAGAGTAGGCTCTCACTCCCTGAGCGAAGGTCATCTCTCTCGAAGCGGACGCCTTCTCTCCCTGAGCGAGACCCTTCGCTCCCCGAGAGACAGCCTTCGCTCCGCACTAGAAGGTCATCTCTCCGCGAGTGAGAGCCTTCTCTTCCGGAGTGAACGTCATCTCTTCGGGAGAGAGAGCCTTCTCTCGCGGAGATATTACGTTTTCGCCGAGCTCGAAAGCCTCCTAACGCCGCTTTTTAGGTGAAACTGTCCCAATCTGAGTCAAAAAGCGCGGATTTACCCCGTGCCTGTGTAAAAAGAGACAGTTCAGCTACCAAGCGAAGCGGTCAGTGCCGCGCGACCGACCAAACAATTATGGTTTGGCCGAGGCGAGTTCCGCGCCGATGGAGCGTTCGAGCCGCGCGCGGGCGGCGGCGTAATCATGCAACGCCTGCACCTGTGTGGTGCGCGCCTGCGTGAGGGAAGTTTCGGCGTCCAGCACATCCAATTGCGTACCGGTACCGGCATCGAAACGGGCATTGGCCTCGCGCAACGCTTCCTCGGCTTGTTCCTGCACCTTGGTTTGCGAATCGAGCACTTCCTGCGCCTCCAGAAAATCAGAATACGACGTGCGCACATCGAGTTCGATCTGACGGGAACGGTCTTCGAGCTCCGTCTGCGACTTTTTGTAGAGCGCCTTGGCCTGTTGCACCTTGCCGATGGTCAGCCCGCCGTCAAAAAGAGCCCAGGTCGCCTGCCCGCCGATATTCCAGCCATGAATCGTGTAGGTCAAATCGTTGGGGTCGGTAAACTGTGAATTATTCCACGTGTAACCAGCAAAGGCTTGAACGGTCGGCTTGTAGCCGGACTTGGCTTCGACCACATTCAACTTTTGTAAAACGACCTGCTGACGCAAATCTTGCAACTCCGTCCGGCGTTCGAGGGCCTGCTGGATGGCGTCCGGCAAAATCATGGTCCACGGCGTAATGTCAAAGGTGTCGGTGAGATTCAACGGAATGTCTTCCAGAACTTCGCGCGGCAGATTATAGCCAAGCAGATTGGCCAGTGTGTTTTTGGCGATGCGATACTGGCTGATCGCGTGAAAAAGATTCGGCTTGGCATTGGCCAGCGCGACTTCGGCGCGTAGCACGTTGAAATGGGGCACGGTGCCGGCATTGAAGCGGCGTTGCTGGTCGTCGAGTTCCTTTTGCAGCAACTTGACCGAAGCCTCATTGACGGTGATTTGCTGCGCCGCGAGCAGCACGTCGTAATAAGCGAGCCGCACGGCAAGCAGCGTGTCGGCGACCTGCGTCTGGTATTGCGCGATAGCTTGTTTCTTCGTCGCAGACGCGGCTTCGATGGCCGCAATCAGTTTCCCTCCCTCATAAATACCTTGGACCAGCTGGATATCGGAATTCCAATTGTTGTTCGGCGGGGTGGTGTTAGGAAAACTTTCAATCGCCTGCGGCTCGGAGTGTTTGACCTGGCTGCCTACCTGCAACGTCGGCAGCGCCACCGCGCGCGTCTGCACGACCACGCCGGCGGAGGCTTCGAGTTCGCTCTTCGCCTTGAGGATGTCCGCGTTTTGGGCCAACGCGATGTTGATGCAATCCGCCTGCGACAGCGGCCGCGAGAGCCACGCCGGAGCGTTCGTGTCCTCAGCGGAAACCGCAAAAGCGAAAATGGTCAGCAGCGAGAATAACGTCAATTTTTTCATACGACGCTGGCATCCTACCATTCGGTAGGTTAAAAGTCGAATGAATCGTTTCGCTCGTAAATTTTGCCGCCCGTGGTAACGTCATTCCGGCGTCCGCATGAAACTTTTCTTGAACTCCGTCTGGTTCGCACTCGCCGCCGCACTGCTCGGCGGCTGTGCGAAGAATTCCTCTAACAATTTCCAAGGCTACATCGAAGGCGAATATGTCTATGTCGCCGCCCCGCTCAGCGGCGCGCTCACCAACCTCGCCGTTGCGCGCGGTGACGAGGTCAAGCCGGGCCAGCTGCTGTTTACGCTGGAACGGCAGTCTGAAGCCGCCGCGCTGGATCAGGCGGAGAAAAACCTCGCGCAGGCCAATGCCAGCCTGACGCTTTCGGACGCCACGCTTCAACGTCGTCAGGAACTGCGCAATTCGCCGTCTGCCGTCATCTCCGCTGAGGAGCTCGACCAGGCACGTTCGCAGCGCGATGCCGACGCCGCGCAGGTCGCCGCGCAGCAGGCCGCGCTCACCAAGGCGAAATGGTCGTTCGATCAGAAGCAGCAGTTCGCACCAGCGGCGGCGCAGGTTCACGACACGCTTTTTCGTCAGGGCGAATTTGTCACGGCGGGAAATCCCGTGGTGGTTTTGTTGCCGCCAGAGAACATAAAAGTCCGCTTCTTCGTGCCGCAGGCAATGTTGCCACAGATTAAAGTTGGCCAGACGGTTTCCATCTCTTGCGACGGCGCTCCTCATGCGATCAGCGCGACGATCAATTATATTTCCACCCAGGTCGAGTACACGCCCCCGGTGATTTATAGCCGCGAGACGCGGGCGGAACTGGTCTTCATGATTGAGGCGAAGGTTTCTCCGACCGACGCGATGATCGTGCGCCCCGGCCAGCCGGCCGACGTGCGCCTGAACTGAAAAATGACCGCGCGGCAAACCCTCCAACTCCTGCGCGCCCACGAATCGCGCAACGTGCTGTTCACCGAACCGGACGGCTCGTGGCCGATTGTTTGGGAACGCGCGAAAGGCGTTCACGTCTGGGATGCGGGCGGAAAGAAGTACTTGGATTTAACCGCCGCCTTCGGTGTTGCCGCCGCTGGTCATGCGAACCCCAATGTCGTCAAAGCCGGACAAAAGCAAATGGGCAAGCTCTTGCACGCGATGGGCGATGTCCATCCGCACGCCCTCAAGGCCCAGCTCGCGCGCGAATTGAGTCGGATCACGTTTGAACGCTGGACAAACCAGTCCAAAGTACAAAATCAAAAGTCTAAAACTTTAACCGGCAAAGTCATCTTTTCCAACTCCGGCTTCGAGGCCGTCGAATCCGCGCTCAAGACCTCCCTACTCGCGACTGGTAAACGCGGTGTCATCGCATTCGAAGGCGGCTATCATGGACTTGGCTACGGCGCGCTCAACACCACGCATCGCGAACACTTCCGTAGTCCGTTCCGCTCGCAACTCGGCAAGTTCGGCCACTTCGCCAAGTTCCCTTTGCAGTCAGCGGATATGCCCGCGCTGGAAGCGTCGCTGCGCAACCACTTCCGCCGCCAAACCATTGGCGCGATTCTCGTCGAGCCAATCCAGGCACGCGGCGGCATCAATGTTCCGCCGCTGGAGTTTCTCCCGTTGCTCCGCAAGCTGTGCAACGAATACGGTGCGCTGCTCATCCTTGACGAGATTTACACCGGCTTCGGTCGTACCGGCAAATGGTTCGCCTGCGAGCACAGCGGCGTGGTTCCCGAATTGATCTGCCTTGGCAAAGCGCTTACCGGCGGCTTCCCGCTCTCCGCCTGCGTCGGTCGCACGGCGGTAATGGACGCCGCGTGGCCGGTCTCGAATGGTGAAGCGATTCACACCAGCACGTTCCTCGGCCATCCGGTCGGCTGTGCGATGGCGCTCGCGCAGATTAACGAGATTCGTCGACTCAAGCTTTTTGAACACAGCGCGGAGCTAGGCAAGTTTCTGCTAAGTGAATTGTCCAAAGTCCAAAGCGCAAAGTCCAAGGTCGACGCGCGCGGCCTCGGCTTGATGGTCGGGCTGGAACTCTCGCTGCCGAAGGGCAAGCCCGCGACAGCCGAGTCATTGACAGCGATCAAAAGACTGTTGCATCGCGGTTACATCTTCCTACCGGAAGGCGAACACGCCAATGTCATCAGCTTCACACCACCGCTAACCATCACAAAGGCGCAGCTCACCCAAGCTGTGACGGAACTAAAACAAGTCTTAGCCACAGATTAACCCAGATGGACACAGATAAAGAACCGGTTAAGCCAACACATTTTTTCCATCTGTGTTTCATCTGTGCCCATCTGTGGCTCAATTCCTCCCATGAAGCTTTCTGAAATGCGCGACCTGCTCGTGAAGCGCGACATCCAGCTCACCAAGTCGCTCGGTCAGAACTTTCTGCACGACGCCCACCAATTGGAACGCATCGCCGCCGCTGGCGAATTGACCACAACCGACAAGGTGCTGGAGATCGGCCCCGGCCTCGGCCCGCTCACGGAATTGTTGCTGAAGAAAAGTGACCAGGTGCTGGCTATCGAGATGGACGGCCGGCTCGTGGAAGTCTTGCAGGAACGGTTTGAAACCGATATCACCAACTCCAAACTTGAGTTGTTGCACGCCGATGCGTTGAAGTATTTGCAGAAGGAACCGCGCGACTGGCGCGACTGGAAGCTCGTCGCCAACCTCCCCTACTCCGTCGCCTCGCCGATTCTCGTAGAGCTGGCCGCCGGCGTGCGTGCACCCAAAATGATCGTCGTAACGCTCCAGCTCGAGGTCGCGCAGCGGCTGATGGCGCCGACGGATGACGACCATTACGGCGTGCTGACGTTGCTGGTGCAATTAGACTTCAAGCCGCGCGGCTGGTTCAAGATTCCGCCGGGCTGTTTCTTTCCATCGCCGGAGGTGGACTCCGCCTGCGTCTGCCTCGTGCGCCGCGAGCCGTCGCTGCTGGCGGCAGATAAGCGTGACACTTTCCGCAAGATCGTGAAGAAAGCTTTTTCGCAACGCCGGAAGATGATGTTGAAATTACTGAAACAGGACTGGCCGAAGGAGAAGCTCGACTCCGCCTTCACCGCGCTCAACATCTCGCCGCAAGAACGCGCGGAAAAGTTGAGCTTGGAACAGTTCGTCGCCCTGACGGAAAAAATTTTATCGCCGAACTAAGACTACTTCAGATTCTTGCGCAAGGTCTCCGCAATCTGGATGAATACCTTCCCCACCGCGTGATTCGGCGTGGAGACGACGATGGGCGTGCCCCGGTCGCCGCCTTCGCGGATTTCCGTGAAGAGCGGCACTTCGCCAAGGAACGGCACGTCCTGCCGCGCCGCTTCCTCTTGTCCACCGCCGTGTCCGAAGATTTCCACGCGTTCGCCGTTCGGCGCCGTGAAGTAACTCATGTTTTCCACGATGCCGAGGATCGGCACGTTCACCTTGCGAAACATCGCAATGCCTTTGCGCACCACCCCGAGCGACGCCTCCTGCGGCGTGCTAATGATGACGCCGCCATCGAGCGGCACGGTCTGGCAAAGCGACAACTGCGCGTCGCCGGTGCCAGGCGGCAAGTCGACGAGCAGGTAATCCAAGTCGCCCCACTCAACGGCGAGCAAAAACTGATTGATGGTCTTCGTAATCATCGGGCCGCGCCAGATGACCGGCTGATCGTCTGTAAGCAGCAAGCCGATGCTCATGACCTTCACGCCATGATTGGACGGCGGCACGAGGCGCTCGGCTTCGTTGACGGTCGGGCGTTCGTGCACGCCCATCATGAGGGGAATGCTCGGACCATAGATGTCGCAATCCAGCAGGCCGACTTTTGCGCCGAGATGTTTGAGCGCGCAGGCGAGGTTGACGGAGCAGGTGGATTTGCCGACGCCGCCCTTGCCGCTGGCGATGGCGATGACGCGCTTCACGCCGGCCACCTTGTTTTGGCCAAAGGTCTTGCCGGTCTCAGCCTGGCCGGTGGTCGGCTGGCGTACCTCGACAATGACGTGCTTGACGCCGGAAAGTTTTTTCAACACTTGCTCGGCATCGATCTTGATCTGCCGGGCGGCATCGGGATTGGGCGAGGTCAATTGCATGACCACGCTGACCGCGCCGTTGGCCACGGAGATTTCCTTCACGAGGCCAAAGGAAATGATGTCGCGGGAGAAGCCGGGATATTTTACGGCGCCTAAAGCGTTCTTGATGTCGTCTTGCGAAAGCATGGCGGTAAAATGCCATTCCAACGCCGGAACGCAAAATTAATTCGCGTCGCTGGTTTACTCGAAGACGCTCAATTCGCGGTTGGCCTTGCGGAGCTTGGTCGTGAGGTCAAGGCAGAGTTTCTCCAGCATCTTGATCTTGATGGCCGGATGGTTTTCGCCCAGCCACTCGAAATCCTTGAGGGCGAGCTGGTCGCATTCAACGTCGGTGTCGGCCACGATATTGGCGGAACGCGGGGCGCCGTCGAGGAACGCCATTTCACCGAAAGACATCCCCGGCGAGAAGCGGGCGAGCCGATGGCCGTCCTCCCCAGGCAGGAACACGCTGACATGGCCGCGCGCGAGGAAAAACACTTCGCGCGCCGCGTCACCGGCCTTGATGATGGTCTGGCCGACCTTGAAGGCGCGCGTTTGCAGCAGTGGCTGGACGACCTTGAGTTCCTCGGCGGAGAAACCGACGAACAGATGATATTCGGACGGCTTGGCCTTGTAATTGGCGGAACGCGCGTGCCGCGTGTGTTCGAGCAGGCAGCTTTCGCACCATTCGAGGGCGAGATCGTTGTTCGGATAAGTGACGTATGCTTCAGCAAAGGTGTCGCCGAGCTTCTTCTTCATGAGGCGGCGCAGGAGCGGCAGATGGTCGCAGTGCGTGAAGAGCACGGCCTTGTGCTGGGCGCGCAGCTTCACGAGCAGCGCATGCATCAAATGCCCCGCGCTTTCGTTGAGGCTCAAAACGCGTTTCAAATCGAGGAGCACAAATTGGACCTCCTCGTTACCGCCCAAAACATCGCGCACCAGCGGCTCGGTGGTGGCGAAAGCCAGATGGCCCTGAACCTGGTAAACCTGCACGGCCTTGCCCAGTTCACGAAGATCGTCGCCCTCCTCCTTGGTGCGAACGTGGTTGGAGTTAAATTCCGCAGCGGTGAACTTGTTGAGTATGGTAGACCGACCGGCCACCGGGCGGTTGTAAAGGTGCAAGTCGAGGTGGCGCGATAATTCCTGGCAAACGCGGATGCCGCGGACGCTGTTGCCGTGAGCGTCCAGCTTTGGCGAAAAAACACCGATACCAACCTGCCCCGGCAACACGGCCAGCACTCCGCCCGCCACGCCGCTCTTCGCCGGGATGCCCACGTTGTAAAGCCATTCGCCAGAGTAATCATACATGCCGCAGGTGCCCATCACGCTTAAGACGCTCTCGACGTATTCACCGCGCAACGCCTGCTTGCCGGTAATGGGATTTATACCGCCATTCGCCAATGTGGCCGCCATGACACCGAGGTCGCGGCAGTTCACCGAGATGGAGCATTGCTTGAAATAAATCTCCGTCGTGGGCATCGGGTCGCCGGTGAGCTTATCAAAATTGCGGAGCATGTAGCCAATGGCGCGGTTGCGATGACCCGTCTCACTCTCCGAACGATAAACGGTTTCATCCAAGCCTAATTCGCGGCCGGCATAGAGTGAAAAGGTTTCCAAAACGCGTTTGAACCGCGAGGCCGGGGTCTTGCCCGCAATCAATCCAGCAGTAGCGATCGCGCCGGCATTGATCATCGGGTTGCGCGGCCGGCCGGTGCCAGGATCCAGACTGATGGAGTTGAAAGCGTCGCCGGTCGGCTCGACGCCCACGCGTTCCAAGGTCGCGGCGCGGCCATTGTCTTCGAGGGCAAGCCCGTAGACGAACGGCTTCGAGATGGACTGGATGGTAAACTCCTGCTGCGTCTCGCCGACCTCATAAACCGCCCCGTTCGCGGTGACCACGCAGATGCCGAACCAATCGGGGTTTGCTTTTGCGAGTTCCGGGATGTAAGTAGCCACCTGTCCGCTGTCTTCTGCAACGCATTTGCGGTAAAGCTCTTCGAGAAAATCCTGGATGGGGGAAACAATTGTGGACGCGCTGTTCTTCTTCATAATAGTCATGCCTACGGATTCCTTTTTGATGATTATACAACTGGCTCCTTACGTCGACAAAATGAACTTTCCCGCCGGTTTCGTCAAGCCGGTTGCCCGACTTATTCTTCGGCTCGCTTTTCAATTGCGCAACGCCCCGCGAAATGGGAGATTATCCACCGACTTTATAATTAGAATCATTCTAAACATGACGCAAAAAGCCAATCACGGAACAGACCTGCTGGTGCAACAGTTTTCGCAGTTTGAAGCCGCCACCCACCAGCCGAAATGGCTGGCCCCGGTGCGCAAAGCCGGGCTTGCCAGCTTTGCCGAAGCGGGGTTCCCCCAATTAAGCGACGAAGACTGGCGCTTCACCAACGTCGCGCCCATCGCCAACCTCCCTTTCACGCTCGCCCGCGAGGCCGCAGTGAATGGCGCCGAGTCCAAGCTGATTGATGCCTCGGTCTTCGCCCAGCTAGCCGGGCATCGGCTCGTGTTTGTGAATGGATTCTTCTGCGCGAAGCTTTCCCACATCAAGCAACCCCTCACCAGCGGCGTGCGCATCGAGAGTCTCGCGGCCGCGCTGGCAAAGGATTCCACGCTCATCGAAAAACATCTCGGCAAATACGCGCACACAACGAACAATACCTTTGCCGCGCTGAATCAGGCCTTCTTCACCGACGGCGCGTTTATCTTCGTGCCACAAGGCGTCGAGGTCGCCGAACCGGTTCAACTGATCTACATCTCGTCCGCCAAGGAAAATGGCGAAGTCATTCTGCCGCGCAACCTCGTCATCGCCGAGGCGAACAGCAAATTGACCGTCGTGGAAAGCTACCTCAGCACCGGCAACGTCGCCTACTTCACGAACGCCGTGACGGAAATCTTTGCTGCGGACAATGCCCGCGTGGAGCACGTCAAGTTGCAGGACGAAGCCGTGGCCGCCTATCACATCGCCACGATCGCGGGCGAGTTTGGCCGCACCAGCAACGTGACCGTTCACTCCTTCGCGCTCGGCGCCAAGCTGTCGCGCACGAGCATTCGCACCAAGCTCGCGGGCGAAGGTCTCGAATGCATTCTCAACGGCCTCTACCTGACCAAAGACGAGCAATTGGCCGATCATCACATGATTGTCGAGCACGCGCAGCCGCATTGCGCCAGTCACGAGTATTTCAACGGCATCTTGGATGACAAATCCAAAGGCGTTTTTCACGGGCGCATTTACGTTCATCCCGTTGCGCAGAAAACCGATGCGAAGCAGACGAACAAAAACCTGCTGCTCTCCGATGACGCGACCGCGGACACCAAGCCGCAATTGGAGATCTACGCCGACGACGTGAAATGCACGCACGGCGCGACCATTGGCCAGTTGAATCCCGAGAGCATCTTTTATTTACGCGCGCGCGGCATCGGTTCCGACATGGCGCGGCAGATGTTGATTCACGCTTTCGCCGGCGAAATCATTGAGCGCATCAAATGCGAGCCGGCGCGCGAGGTGATTGACAAGCTCGTGTGGGATCGCCTCGAGGCGAATCCGCATTTGCTCGGAAAATAAATCATGTTCGACGACATCAACGACCTTTACCAGCAGGTCATTCTTGATCATTGCAAGAAGCCGCGCAATTTCCATGAGATGCCGGCGTGCTCCTGCTCCGCGCAAGGGTTCAATCCGCTCTGTGGCGACAATTTAAAACTCTTTCTCACGCTCGACGGCGACGTCATCAAGGACGCGAGCTTCGTCGGCTCCGGCTGTTGCATCTCCAAGGCGTCCGCATCCCTGCTCACCGAGAACGTGAAGGGCAAGACCAAGGCCGAAGCGGAAAAGATGTTCGAGCTCGTGCGCGAGATGGTCACCACCGGCCAGGTTACCGGCGATGTCGCCAAGCTTGCCGTGTTCGCGGGCGTCTATAAATATCCCGCGCGCGTCAAGTGCGCCATTCTCGCGTGGCATGCGCTCATCGGCGCACTCAAGGGCGAGGCCGCCCCTGTCAGCACCGAAAACGAGCAGACCTGATTTGATTTTGACCGGCACAACAGCGAAGATGATTTAATTATGAGCGAACAAAAGATTCTGACCCGCGACGTCGAGGCGTCCGTCGTCCCCATCGGCACGAAGGTTACCTTGCAAAAGGGCGAGACCGCGCACATCACGCAGTCGCTCGGCGGCACTTACACCGTCATCGTCAATGGCAACATGTTCCGCATCGGCTCAAAAGACGCCGACGCGCTGGGTTTTGATCTGCCCGCCACGCCGACCTTGACCGCCGACGCCGCTGCGACCGGCCCGCTCACGCAGGAGCAGTTGGAAAAGAAGGTTTGGGAACAGCTCAAGACCTGTTACGACCCGGAAATCCCCGTCAACGTGGTTGACCTCGGCTTGATTTACGATTGCCACCTCACGCTCATCGGCGAAGCCAACTACAAGGCCGATGTTAAAATGACTTTGACCGCGCCCGGCTGCGGCATGGGGCCGGTCCTCGCGCAGGATGTGCAAAACAAATTGATTTCGCTGGAGCCGATTGACGAGGCGAACGTCGAGCTCGTCTGGGACCCGCCGTGGAACCAGAGCATGATGACCGAGGCGGCGAAGTTGCAGCTCGGCCTGCTTTGATTTTTCAACCACGGATGGACACGGATTAACACGGATGGCTTCCGCTTCTGATATCTGTGTCCATCCGTGTTTATCTGTGGTTAATCATTTTTCATGAGCGACACAAAAACAATTGATTGGTCAAAGCTACGCGCGGACTTTCCGATTCTACATCAGCAAGTCCACGGCAAACCGCTGGTTTACTTCGATAACGCCGCGACCTCGCAGAAGCCCCGCGCCGTCATCGACGCCCTCGTCCACTATTACGAGCACGACAACGCCAATGTCCACCGCGGCATCCATGAATTAAGCAATCGCGCCACGAACGCCTTCGAAGCTGCGCGCACCCGCACGGCCAAATTCATCAACGCCAAGTCCGCCGACGAAATCATCTTCACGCGCGGCACCACCGAGAGCATCAACCTCGTCGCCGCCACCTGGGGCGCGAAGCATCTCAAGGCCGGCGATGTCATCCTGCTCACCGAACTCGAGCATCACAGCAATCTCGTGCCGTGGCAGATGCTCGCGGCGAAGACCGGCGCGAAACTTGCCTACGTCCCCGTCACCGGCGACGACGGCGTGCTGGATTTAAGCCAGCTCGACGCCTTGCTCACGCCGGCGGTAAAAATATTCTCGATGGTGCACATCTCGAATTCCATGGGCACCGTCAATCCCGTTGCCGAAATGTGTGCGCGCGCCAAAAAGCTTGGCATCGTCACGCTGGTGGACGGCGCCCAAAGCGCGGGCCATCTGCCCGTTGACGTGCAGACCATCGGGTGCGACTTCTTCGCCTTCTCCGGTCACAAGATTTGCGGGCCCACCGGCATCGGCGTGCTCTACGGTCGCACCGAAGTGCTGGCCACCATGCCGCCGTACCAGGGCGGTGGCGAAATGATTTTGTCCGTCGGCTACCAGAAATCCGATTTCAAGCCCGCGCCGCACCGGTTCGAGGCCGGCACGCCGGACATCTCCGGCCCCATCGGTTTGCACGCCGCGATGGATTACTTGGACGCCATCGGCCGCGCGAACATCTGGCGGCACGACCAGGAACTCGCCAATTACGCGGCGGAACAACTCGGGTCGCTCAAGAATATCCGCATCTTTGGCCCCAAGAACAACCGCGCCGGGCTGGTCTCTTTTCTCTTAAAAGATGTGCACGCGCACGACGTGGTGACGCTCGCCGATCAAGGCGGCGTGGCCTTGCGGGGCGGACACCATTGCACGCAGCCGTTGATGCACAAGCTCGGGGTGGAATCCACCGCCCGCGCGAGTTTTTACTTCTACAACACGAAGGCCGAAGTGGACACCTTCATCGAAGTCATCAAAGAGATTCAGAAGTTCTTCGCCGCGTAAAGCCGGTTTCCCGCCGCCCGCTGGCCAACATTTAACCGTCGGAACAGCCGTTTCGCTGCCGGTCGAACACGATTATCTACGTGTCGAAGACGATTATCTACGTGTCGAAGACGATTATCTACGTGTCGAAGACGATTATCCACGTGTCGAAGACGA
>CAIPKV010000019.1 GCA_903865745.1 uncultured Verrucomicrobia subdivision 3 bacterium
GATAGGATAACTGCCGCCCAGCGCGTAGCTGTTGGTGAATTTGGCGATGCCGTTGACGACATTATTGGTGGCGAGCGGGCCGGTATTGTCGCTGAACACCATCGTGCCGCCCGCGTTGCCGGCGGTCACCGGGCTGACGCCGTTGGTCTTGACGCTGGCCGTGAGGATGAAGGATTGGTTATTGGTGGAAGGGTTGCGCGACGAGGCGAGCGTGGTCAAGGTGGCCGGTTTTGGGTAGCCGGCAACCACGGTCCCGTTCAGGCTCAATTGTTGAATGCCACTTTGAACGTAAGTAGGCATTCCCACATAGACGCGGAATTCGATCGTGCCGCTGGCCGAGGTAAGATTTTGCAAGGTGATTCCAGCCTTCGGATTGGCGGAGGACAAATCCACGGAGTAGGGCGAAAGATCCAAGTGGGTAGCGGCATACTGAGTCCACAAATAGCCATTGGCGCCGGAACCGAGCACGTTGGTGTCATTGAAGCCGGTCAGGGAACTGAACACATAGGAGCTGTAGCTGTAACTACTTGCGTTTCCTTCGCCAGTGGAGAGGGTGATATTCGTCAGATTCAGCGTGTAACCCGGGGCCACTTGCAAGGTGAAATCATAATAAAAGCCGGCGTTAAGGACATTGGCCAGGACGCCGGGATCGCCCGAGATGGTTGTGCCATAGCCGCACTCGGAGTTCCAGATGGAGTTGCCGTTATTGTCCAGATGGACGCTGGCACCGGCACCGAGAGCGGAGACGATCACGTTGCTGTTCGCGACGGAAGCGTCCTGCGGAGAGGCGAAAGCCGCAGTGCCGGCAGGCACAGCAGTGATGTAATTGCTCGGCGTGAAATCCCAATAGGCAATCACGCCCGCCGGGGCGGGCGGAGGCGACACGGTCTGGTTCGTCGCCCCGGAGACGCTGGACAAGTAGTTCGCGTCCCCTGAGTAGGCAGCGGTGAAGGTGTGGACACCCGCCGTCAGCGCGGAGGTGGAATAGGTGTAAACGCCACCCGAAGGGGAACTGTTGGTATAAACTGGCGTGCCGCCATCCTTGAAAACCATATCGCCAGTGACACCAGTAGCCGTCACGCCATTGGTTTTGACGGTGGCCGTGAACGTGACTGATTGGCCGGAGCCGGACGGATTGGGCGTGGAACCAAGCACCGTCGTGGTCGCCACGGGTTGGCTGCCGCCGGCTGCGGATACCGAACCCATAATTTGCAAGGAGTCGCCAGTGGGAGTGCCCGGCCAGGGACCGGAATTAGGAATATACTCACCCGTATAACCGATAAAGCCGATGGTCTCCCATGAAAAAGCTCTGGCGACTTCAATCCGAAATGTCACCGGGGTCGAACTGATAACGGGTGAGCTTAAATTGATGGTCCAGCCTCCGCGGCCAAATGAAGTGGAGGGGGTGACAGAACCGAGGCTGGTTGCATAATTGTCCAAGCTGGATGCGAGGTAAAGCGTATGAGAGCGATCATTTTGATTATACCAATAATAAGTCAAGGGCGCGGTTACGCTGTCAATCTCCAATTGCTTTCCTGCCGCCGGGGTCAGCGTAAACTCGAAATAGGTCTGCGCCGTGTTTGCGGATGACAATCCGGAAGAAGTGTCGGTTGCACCGTCTCCTCCCATTAATCCAGCACTATTCCCACCCCCAAGACCTCCGGATAATCCAGATCCTCTCGACAAGACTGGCGTTCCCGAAAGATTGGGATCCACCGTGGTGGCATTGGCGGAGGTATTGCCGGTATCGGAACTCAAATTCCAGCCGACAATGACGGAAGCGTTGAGAGAGCCGACCGCCGCAAAGGCGGCCAGCGCGATGATAGCCAACGCCGGAAGCCGGCGGAGGCCCAAGAGAACTCGATGGTGGACGGGGTTTTTAGTTTTCATATTCAGCAATAGTTTTGGTTGAGGGGGTTGACTTTAGTTTTTTGTTGTTTGGATATTTTTGATTTCTGGGGAAAATGATGGGTGATCAGTAGATGTCCCACATCCAGCGGTCATCGTATTTGCCATTGCCTTGGCTGCCAGTTGCCAGGGCGCCGGAACCGTCCTTGCCAGGGTAAAATTGCAATCCCATCGTGCTGACGGGGATGGCCTCGGCGTGACCGTCCACAAAAGCGGCAGTGCAGCGCTTGCCGCTGCTGTGGCGGTTTAACGGGCGCTCCGGATCTTGGTCGTAAAAGGGCGCATTGGCTGGCGTCCGATAGACAAATGAAATATTGGTGTTGGCGCTTTCCACCCAGGCATCCGGGTTATTGTTGTTGAACCCGGCGGCTGAGTTGTTGACCAATCCGCAATCCGTAAAGGGCGCGGTATGGCTGGGTCGTTGGAATTTGGAAAGTTTGATGCAGCCCTTCGGATCCATAAAAGCCCCAATGATCGGATGATTGATGCCAATACCGAAAACCGTTTTCGCGTTCGGGCAAGCAATGCTATTGGTGGTGGTCAGATATTGTTTTAGCATGTCCGGCCACCAAGTCGTCGGGCCCCAGCCTGGAGGCGGCATGTTCGGAAAGAAAGCATTGGCCGGCGGCGGAGTAGCGATGCAGGTCATGACATGAAAATCATTGTTGTCCCCGGCATACATGACATTGGCGAGGGTGATCTGCTTCAGGTTGTTGAGACAGACCATGCCCTTGGC
>CAIPKV010000020.1 GCA_903865745.1 uncultured Verrucomicrobia subdivision 3 bacterium
CTCTGCCCGCTGGTCTCCGCCTCCCGCAGGATGCGGATGATTTGCTCCGTCGTATGATGTGTCTTCTTCATGATGGTTTTCTTTTCGTTACCCGAAAACCATCCCATCCTCAATGGCCTAGTTCAGAGGGGCCCAATCAATGAAAGCGGCCGGCGAAGACGTGGTCGGCTTCGGCGCCGGCGAACCGGATTTCGACACGCCCCAGCACATCAAGGACGCCTGCGCCAAGGCCCTCGCCGCCGGGTTCACCAAATACACGCCCAGCAGCGGCATCCCGGAATTGCGCGAGGCCATCGCCGCCAAGTTCCAGCGCGAAAACGGCCTCACCTACAAGCCGTCCCAGATCATCGTCTCCTGCGGCGGCAAACACTCCTGCTACAACGTCATCCTCGCCACGTGCGAGGCGGGCGACGAGGTCATCATCCCCGCGCCGTATTGGCTAAGCTATCCGGAAATGGTCAAGCTCGCCGGCGCCAAGCCGGTCATCATCCAGACGACCGACAAGACAGAGTTCAAGGTCACGCCCGCGCAACTCCGCGCCGCCATCACGCCGAACACGCGGCTGTTCGTCCTCAATTCGCCGAGCAACCCCACCGGCAGCGTTTACACGCCGGAAGAAACCAAGGCGCTCGGCGACATCTGCGTGGAGAAAAACGTCCTCATCATGAGCGACGAGATTTACGAGCACCTGCTTTACGACGGCGCGAAAGTGAAGAGCGTGGCCAGCTTCTCGCCCGCGCACTACGACCACACCATCATCGTCCACGGCCTCGCGAAAGCGTACTCCATGACCGGCTGGCGCTTGGGTTTCCTCGCCGCGCCGGAGCCGATTGCCAAGGCCATTGACGCCGTACAGAGCCACAGCACCAGCAACCCCACCTCGTTCGCCCAGAAAGGCGGCGTGGCCGCGTTGAACGGGCCGCAGGATCACCTGCCCGTCTGGCTGGCGGAATACGACAAGCGCCGCCGCTACGCCCACGCCAAGCTGAACGCCATGCCCGGCATCACCTGCGTCAATGCCAAGGGCGCGTTTTACCTGTTCCCGAACATATCCAAGACCGGCCTCAAATCCGCCGAGTTCTGCGCCAAGCTGCTGGAGCAGGAAAAAGTCGCCGCCGTCCCCGGCATCGCCTTTGGTGCGGATGATTACATCCGCCTGAGCTACGCCACGAGCCTCGCGAACATCGAGAAGGGGCTGGACCGCATGGACCGCTTCGTCCGCACGCTGGTAAAATAGATTACCGGCGAAATCGGCGGGGTGCGCTTCGCGAGTTCCCAATCTACCGGCATTGCCTGCTTTGACAGCGATGGTTGAAAATGCTAATACATAACCGTGAAGCTGAATTTCAATCCTGAACGATTAGGCCGGTTCTGCCGCGAGCGCGGCATCGCCCGGCTGGAATTGTTTGGCTCGGCTTTGCGTGACGACTTTCAGGATGAAAGCGACGTGGACTTGCTGGCGACACTGCGGATTGACGCACATCCCACCTTGCTCGATTGGGTGGAAATGCAGGAGAAGCTGGCGGAATTGTTTGGCCGTCCGGTGGACTTGGTGAGCCGACGCGCCATTGAAAACAGCCGCAATCGCTATCGCAAACATTCCATCCTCACCACCGCGACCCAAATTTATGCGGAAGGATAACGCCTATCTGGAGGACATTCTGGAAGCTGCCAAGTCGATCCAGCGTTTCACCGGCGGAGTTTCGTTGGAAGCTTTCAAGACGAACGAGGAGAAATACGAGGCCGTGAACCGCAAGTTTGAAATCATCGGCGAGGCCGCCCGCCGCCTGTCTCCTGAAGCGCGCAATCTGTTTCCCGAAATCCCGTGGCGTCTGCTCACGGCGATGCGGAACATCCTCATCCACGATTACGACGACGTGGATTTGAATGTGGTTTGGGATACCATAGCGCGCGACCTGCCGCCGTTGGTTTCCCATTTGGAAAAGCACCTTGCCGCCAATCCGCCGCCGACCTCCTGATTACGTCCAGCCGCCTGAGCTACGCCACGAGCCTCGCGAACATCGAGAAGGGGCTGGACCGCATGGACCGCTTCGTCCGCACGCTGGTGAAATAAGTTTCCAACCGCCATTCTTGTTCCGCAAAGCGAGCGCATTGCGGAACGGTAAATAAACGACCAAGACTCCGGCCGGGCTTCAAGAAGCCCAACCAATCTTACTTCTAGTCATTTTGTCTCACGACAAATGTGAAACTAAACATCATTGTGAACATCTTGAAAACTCAATTTGGTGATTGTCAACTCGTGGCATATAATACCATTTAACAATGAAATTCTGTATTAACTGGATTTACGAAGCGTTTGCTTGAGTGTGCATCCAGCCGAACACGAGGAAGAGCGCACGCTGGTTGTCCTCATAGAAAGGTCGCAAAGCCTCGGTCAGGGCGTGCTCCAGATCCTCCAGCGTGGGAAACACCCGGTTGCACAGGCAATCCTTCACTTGATCCCATAAACCCTCCACGGGATTTAGCTCGGGACTTTAGGCCGGCAGGGTCAGGACATGAATGCGTGCGGGTAATGGGGTGGTGGCCCCGGTGGGATGGAATCCCGCCCCGTCCCAAATAACCACATGCTCGGCCGCCGGATCGCTATTGGCGATTTGCTCCAGAAAACCGCCGCTCAAATCCAGCCCCACCGTGGGCATGAACTGAAATTGGGTTCCGCCCTCCACTACTTCCACCGCGCCATAGACAAATTCCCATTAGTAACACTGTTGCCGGGGCATCACCACCCACTGACCGCGCAGCGACCAGCAGCGGCGAGTGATCGTGTGCAAGCCCACCCGGCATTCATCGGCCACCCAGACCTTAATCGGCTTGCCGGCAGGCATGGGCAGAACTTCATTTTCTCCAAAAGGTGCGCTTTAAACTCGGCTTGGGCCGCCGGGTCTTGTTCGGAATGCGCGGGACGCGGCACCTTGAGCGTCCTGCCGACTTTTCCCAGCCAGTAATACAGGGATCATGGGAGCAACATTATCAAATTACCGCTGGCTTGGCGTTTGATTTTTGATGCTGTCGTTTATTTGAACAGCCATTAGGCCACGTATGCCCTCCGCGCGCCCAAAGGCGCGCGGGGAGCACCTTCCACCCCCATGCAAACCTAATTCTGCTGCAACCGGTAGAAGGCCTTCGTTCCAGTCACCGATCCGGTCCAGCGCATCTTGGTGGCATCATTCGGATCCACCACCGGGACCGGATTGGTCACGAGTGTCCAATTGGCTCCCGGCCCTAAAACCGGCGTTGTGCAGAGGCTGAATCCCGTCGCGGCCAACGGCCATTGCAGGACCAGCTGGCCGGTGGTCGGTTGGAGGCTTAACACGGGAGCCAAGCCCGGCAAGTCAATTTGCAACTGAGCTCCGTCCAGAATTGCGAACCCGCCCGTTCCCGGTGCCACGCTGGCCAGCAACTGGCCGTTTGTGATGGTGCCGGTGAATATTTGATAGGCATGGCCCACCCCGGTGGTGATATTCCGGCTGTCGCCCGCCACGGTCAGCGTCTGCCCGTTCACCGTGACCACCGAACCTTGGGGCGGGTTATTGCCCGCGGCATACACCACCAAGGTGTAGCCGTCCCCGTTAAACGCCGACAAATTGTTGTAGGTGCCCGTAATGGTTCCGCCGTTGAGATAAGCATAGTCATACATCAAATTCAACGGGTTGGGACCGGCATTTGCGTCGCCATAGAACGTGCTGGTGCCCGCCACGGTGAACGTCATGCCCGCCGCGCTGCTTCCCGCCGAATTGGGCACCGCATTGGCCGTCCCCAAATTGTTGACGGTCGCCCATTGATCGCCGCTACTCCCCAAAACCGCCGCTCCGCCCATCGGGTGTGAACCCGTGTTATCCACGTTGACGTTAAACAATTGTTGGCTGGCCAGCGGCACGCTCACCGTCAGGATGGCGGTGGCGCTGGTGACCGTGCCATAGGCGTTGCTGATCACGACGCTATAGCCGCCGGCGTTGCCGGTCTGAACATTGTTTAGCGTCAACGAGCCATTGGTCGCCCCGCCCAGGTTTGCGCCATTGAACAGCCATTGATACGTCACCGGCACGGGACTGGCGGTCGCCACATTGAAGGTCACCGGGGAACCCGCCACGACCGTCTGACTGGCTGGCTGCGAAGTAATGCCGGAATTAACCGTGATCGTACCGCCGTTCAAAACCCAGTTCTGGTTGGTGGGGTTGAGCAAACTGGGTGCCTGATTGTTCGTTCCGATCTGAAACGCCACCGCCGTGAACGAATACGCCGGCACAGTCAACACGAAGTTGGTCGAAGCATTGGTAATCACCCAGTCCACCGGCAAGACATGGTTTGGCTGCGCAGCCGTATTCACATCCGTCAGCGCGCCAGAGGTCATCGTCGTCGCAAACGCCATCGGCAGAACACTGGCCACGCCGCCGATGTTGAGGGTCGTCCGGCAAGGCAGCGAGTCCAGATTCACCAGCTTGAGCGCCATGACGCTGCCGGAGTCATCCACCGTTGCGCTCATGGACAACGAGTTGGCGGAGTAGTTCGCGCCGGAACTGGCCGGCACGTTGATTTGGTTGCTGCAAACGATGCTGGAGTAAACCAGGTTGGTTTCCAGATAACGCAACCGCGTGGCAAACGCCTGCGCCGGCGGCTGCAACCAGACCGAGGAATTATTGAAAAAGATCAACCCCTGGTCCCAGCCATTGTCCACCGCGCCATCGGCTTCCAGCGCACTGCAAATATCCACCGTCCGAACGAAATCCGAATTGGCCTCAGCCACGTTCATGATGGCGGAGTCTGTCAGGGCGCGGAAGAAATCGTGCCGGCCGGAATTGATCTCCTGCACATACAGTCCCAGCGGCGAAATGTTGGGGCGAAGATAGGTGATCAGCGCCGTAAAATCCGCGGGGTCGCCCCACGAGGAGTCATACGGAAACACCGACAGCGAATCAACATAACCCGGCAGCGCCGCCTGCGAGGCGTTTAACGAACTGGCCGGGGCGAGGTCGGCAAGCGCCCAGCCCACGGTGCCGGTGAATAAAGTGACCGACGGATCCACGGCATGGACGGCAGCTCCCGCCTGCTGGCAATAGCTGTCGCTGGGCTTGCCGTTACCGAGCTGGATATACTTCAAGTTGTAGGGGGCGGGATGGCCGTTGGTGGCGCGCGTCCAACCCCAGGTCGTATTGGTCGCGCCGTTGCAATACTGCACGAAATCAGCGATGTCCTGCGGCGTCTCATAAGGGCTTAAGGTCGGGATGGCGGTGAAGCCCGCCGCCGAGCAGAACTGCATGAATTCCTCGATGCTCCAACCCTTGCTTTCAAAGGCATACCAAGGAAAATCGTAAATACTGCGTTGATCCGGGTTGCCGATGCAGGTTTTCCAACGGTAGTTGGGAATTTCCGACATGTCGCCGCCCAGCCGCAGCGAATGCACGCCCATTTTTATCAGCGCGTTGGCAATGTCCGCCCGGACGGGCAGGCCCTGGAACAGGTTGGTGCCGGTGGGCATCAGCACCGCCTGATCCACCCAGACCGCGCCGGGTTGGTTGATCCATACCGCAAATCGGGCGTTCGTGCTGCTGGCGCTGGAAGTGAGCGTGAACGGAAACTCCGCCCAGTTCGCGCCCAGGCCGGTCAGGCTGGCCGAGGCATAAGTCGCCGCCCCATTCGAGCTTTGCAAGGCCACCGTGACCGCGCCGGCATAGTTGGTCGTGCGCAAATAGATCCGACCTTGGTAAGTGGCGCCGGCCTGCACGTTAAGTCCGAAATAATGCAACCCCTGATTGAACAATCCCACCGCACCGGTGCCGTTGGTCAGGGCCAGGCACTGGGAACGAAAAGTATTGTAAGGATTATTCGTGTCCCACAGAAAGTAACCTGCCGCAGTGCCGGTGAACAGCGGACTCCACCATTGGCTCACCGGGCCGGGATAATTGGTCGCCCGCGGCATGATCAGGCCCAACACGGTTCCCACGCCGAGGGAGTTGGTGAGGGCGAGGTTTTTGATGCTGCCGCGTGCGCCCTGGGCGTCAAAGCCCACCCAACTACCCGTCAGGGGCGAACCATCGGTGTAATTGATCACCGGCACCAGCGCCGCGTTGTTGCTGCCGGCATACACCTGGATGGTCCCGTTGGTCAGGGCGACGCGCAAATGCTGCCAGCCGTCCGCGCCCACGGTCGCGCTGCCGCCGACCAGTTGCGTGCCGCTGGTCTGGGCGTATTTCCACAGGGAAATCTGGCTGTCGCCGGCGGCCAGCACATAACAGGTGCCGGCGACACTGTCGTAGTTGAACACCAGCCCCGGTTGCCCGTCGTTCCCACTGCCCAAGTCCATGAGGTCGCAATCAATGGTTCCGTTGGTTGCCACCTGATTGGTGCAGACAATCCGCTGCGCACGAAAGCCCACCAACGACAGCACGTTGTTTTCCGTCCACCATTGCCCCTGCCAAACGGGTTGGGGGTCAATCCCCAGAGCGTATTGCCAGTTGGGCAGGAGAGATTTCTCGGGCCCTTCCTCGAAGCTCTCGCCGTAAATCATCTGCGCGTATAGCCCGCCGTATAACTCGTGATTCAGGTCTTCCATCGCCGCCCCGTTGATGAACGGCCCCACCTTTCTCACCGGCGCCGTGGGCCAGAGCGTGATCGTGGCAACGTCATTCGTCGCCGGCACCGTCCGGTTGACCGTGATGGCATAGGCCGTTCCCTGGTTGTTTTCCAACCACTGCTGATCGCTGGCCGCAAGATCTGAAGCGAACATCAGGAGTTCGGAAATGTTCCCCGTTAAAGACCAACTCCCGTTATAGGCTGAACCGACAAACATCGTCTGCGACCCGCTGATCAGGTTGGCCGGCGCACTGTTGGTGGCGACTAATGAACCGTCCCGATACAAACTGGAGCCGGCGGACGGAAACTTTATCGCCGTCCATATGTGCAAGGCCCCGTCCGACGCCACCGTGTAATAGCTGTCGTCGCCCCAGTTACCTAAATCCAGCGTGGAGGAGCTTCCGTTGAACATCAGCCAGCCTGCGGTGTTAAAACTGACCATGGCATCGTATGTTCCGCCGGTGTTGAACGGCGTCACCTGGCCCAAAATCGAATAGGTATAAGGCGTGTTCTGCTCCCATGACTGGTTGGCGAGGCTCAAAAACTGCGAACCGTTGAAATTCAAGGCCGGCTGGCCATTGACGGTGTTGACCGACCCGCCGCTCACCAGCAAGGGCTGGTTGGTCGCCGTGCCCTGCGTCACATTCCGGCCGTTGCCCGACTGGTCGTACCAGATCGTCACATACCCGTTGCCGGCGCCGACGAAGTTCAACAGCGAGGGCGTGTCCAGATACCCGCCGGCCGTGAACCCGATGTTCGTGGTCGTGTTGTCCGAACTCCGCCGCACTTGCAGAACTTTGCCGGTGTAGTTGGTCCGCAATAACCTTAAAGAGTAGACCGCCTGCGCCGCCGCGCTCAGGGTGTTGAGCGGTGCCGGCAGCACGGTGAGCGTCGCATTGTTGCTGGCCATGCCGAAGTTATTCGACACCCTGACCGTATAGATTCCCGCCGAATTTGATGTGCAGTTGGCCACCGTGAGAGTCTGGCTGGTCTGGCCGTTAACCGGCGCGCCATTGAGGAACCACACATAGCTGAATGGCGGCGTGCCATTGGTCACAACCGTGAAGGTGGCGGCGTAGCCCGCCAGCACCTGTGCGCTGGAGGGCAAAACGCTCACCACCGGCGGAAAGCCCAGCAACACGTTGATTTGCGCCGGGCTACTGACCACGCCGCCATAGGCATTGGTGACGGCCACGGCATAAGCGCCCGACTGGTTGGTGGTGACGTTATTCAGGGTCAGGGTCGAATTGGTCTGGCCGGCCAGATTCGTGCCGTTGAACTGCCACTGATACGCCAGCGGTCCCGGTCCGTAGGCGGTGGCGGTCAACACCACGGTGCTGTTGGTCAGAACCGTCCGGCTCGCCAGCGGTGCCACCGCGGGCCAGTAATAATCCCGCCACTGGCTCGTCGCCAGCGTGTCCAGATCCGGCCCGCTCAAATTGGAGTCAAATAGAATCATTTCGGGAATGTTTCCGACATAGGACCAAGCCCCCCCGGCGGCGGTGCCGACATACAAGGTTGACGCGGAGGACATCAGGTTGTTGGGTGTGCTGTTGCTCGCCACCAGGGAATCGTCCACATACAGGGTCGAGCCGGGCGTCGGCCATTTTAGTGCGGTCAACACATGCAGGGCCTGGTCCGAGGGCACGGTGTAATAACTGTCATCGCCCCAGTTGCCCAGATCCACCGTCGTGGAACCTCCGCTGAACATCAGCCAGCCCGCGGTATCAAAGCTGACCAAAGCGTGCAGGGCATCGCTGAAGGTCGGTTGCTGGCACACCACCGAGTAGGTGTAGGGAATATTATTCTCCCAGGATTGTGAGCCGGCGCTCAAGTATTGCGACCCGTTGAAAGCGAGGGCGGGATAACCGTTGAGCAGGTTGACCGCGCCGGCAGTCACCAACTGCGGCTGGTTGGTCGCAACGCCCTGCGAAACATTGATGCCATTTCCGCTCTGGTCATACCACACTGTCACATAGCCGTTCGCCGCCCCGACAAAATTCAGCAGCGTATTGGTGTCCAGCAGCCCGGCGGCAGTGAAACCGATGTTCAGGGTTGCATTGTCGGAACTCCGCCGAACCTGCACGGCATACCCGGGATAATTTGTCGTGAGCAGCTTCAAAGAATACGCCGCCACCGCCTGTCCCTGCAGCAGCTTGTCCAGCGTGGTGGGGGCCGAGGACACGGCCGGCACCGCCGTAACCGTGGCCGACGCCCCGCTCTGTCCGCCGGCATTGTTGGCCACGACGCAATACACATAACTTGTTCCCTCGCTCACTGTGTTATCCACGTAGTTGGTGGTGCCGACGATGGCGATTAGATTCGTCGCGCCGCCCGCACTCAACGCCCGATAGATGCCATAGCTGGTGGCCCCCGGGACCGCGACCCAAGCCAGAAGAACCCGGGTTCGATCCACCCGGAAACTGAGGCCTGATGGGGTGGCCGGCGCACCCGGTGCCGTAGCATTGAGCAGCCAGCGGTTGGCCGGAACGATTTCCGTCTCCGGCTGGCTCGGACACACCCAGCTCAACTGCGCCAAACCGTTCCCCGCGCTTCCGCCGCACTCCAGCCGCACGCGCGCCGGCTGTCCCGCCCACAGCGCCGCCGTGCAGGTGTTCGTCATCGGCCCGCCCGCGTTCCAGTTGCTGATCACCAACTGATTATCCAGCCACAACCTCACGCCCCCGCCGCTGACCACCGTCAGCGTATAAGTATCCGACAAACCCGGCACCACCCAACCCGTCCACCGCGCGCTCCACGGCGCATTGCTGGTCATCAACGGGTCCGGACTACCAGCGCCCCAGTTGAAATTCACCGCCGCATCCGGGCGCACCAAGGCCAGGTTCGTGAAATTGTTGTCGCGGTAATACTCGCCCTGCAATCCGTAACCCCGCGCCGGCGAGACGCTGCCCGCCGGGATCAACTGCGGCGGCTGGCTGGCGCTGCTCCAATACAGCGCCACTTGCGCCTGCGTCTGCGGCGAAGTCTTTGCCATCTCCAGCCGGATCGCCGCCGGGTCATTGGCCGTCAGCGCCAGACTCGCGGTGTTCGTCGGGCCGCCCGCCGCCGGCCAGTTGTTGACCGCCAACTGCCCGTTGACCCACAGCCGCACCGAGTTGCTGCTGACCACGGTCAACGTGTAAGTTTGCGAATACTGCGGCACGATGCTCCCCGTCCACCGTGCGCTGAAATTGTTTGTCGTGATGCTGGAGTCGGGCGTGCCTGGACCCCAATTAAAATTCACTTGTCCATCCGTCCGCGTCAACGCCGGATTGTCCACGTTCGGATTGCTACAATACTCCGCCATGAACCCGTTGGGGCCACCGCTCCGATAATCCACCACCACTCCGTTGACCAACATCTGGCTCCCGCTGTAACTCACCGTCCCGCCCGGCGGCGCGCAAACCAGCACCATCGCCTGATCCGGCCCCATCGTGATGCTTTGGGTCCCGCTCACGCTCCGCATGAGAAACACGCCGCTCACTGCGTCATACAAATCGAAGTTGGTGCTGCCGAAATTGAAATTCACGTTAGTCGCCGTCGTGAAGGGATTGCAAACCAGGTAGCTTGGATAAGCCGCCGGATGATAGTAATCGCTGCCCAACAAATCCCATGCGGGAATCGCCGCCACATCGGTGGAGTTCCAAACCAGCCCCAGGAACCCGACATGGTTGCCGGAGTATGGCGCGATGTTCTGCGAATCCGCACTGAAATGGATCGGCGGATTTGCCTTTTGGTAATAATAATTTGTTCCCGTGCCAAAGGTCCCGTAATCATCCCCCGTATCGTAGGGACTGTAATAAACGCCCCCCCCATCGGCGTTGGCGGACGTTGAAGACAATTTCTCCGAGGGCCACAGGTAGCCGGCGCCCTGGTACGGCAGCGCGTTCGTGTACCAAGCGGGATTGGGCAGGGCATCCCGCCAGTCTTTATGGTCCTGATGATACCAGTCCAAATCTATTCCACGCAAAAATCGCGCGCTGTTGGCCAAGTTCAACAGGGTGCGACCAATGCTGTGCGCAAACCGCTGATCATAGCGCGCCACCGGCGCCAGCCACGCCGCGTTCTGAAACGTGCCCATCGAAAAGGCGTTCCACCCCACAGCCGCCTGCCGGTCGGCTGACCTGTCGCAATCCAGCCCGTCGGCGTCCAGGCCGCCGGGACTGGCATTCACCGTCAATCCCCACCATGGTTTGGACCACGCCGGCGCGCGATTGCCATCCCCGTAGAAGCTGTCCATCATCCTCGCCAGATCCAAATTGTAGCCATACTGGGCATCCAGCCGCGCCACCGCGAGCGGCCCGTGCTGCACCACGCTTTCATACCGCGCGGGGTGGTCCAACTGCCATTGCAGCATCGCCTGCGCGCACGCCAGATATTGGGTGTTCCCGGTCCATTGATACCCCATCAGCAACTGCCAGCCGAAATTGGCCGCCGCGCCCATCGCCGCCGTCTGCTCCGTGGTTGCCGGCACCAGCTGGCGCAGCCCGATGTCGTAACTGATATCCGGGTTAAAATTCAAATGGTTCGGCGCCCCATAGAGTTCGGCGATGTTCAACACCACCGCGGACTGCGAAAGCATCTGGCTGCGGATCACCGGGTCGGCGCTGTGCAGACTCCCGTACATATAGCCGAGCGCCATCGGCCAGATTCCATAAATGCCGCCGTTCAACTGCCCGGCCGACTGGCTCGGCCGCAACACATACATCCCCGCGCTGCTACTGAACCAGTTCGCACCCATTAGATCCCAATTGAACCCGTAAAGGCTCTTCATGTTTAGCCCCAACAGTTCCGCCCCGACCAGCGCCCCCAGGTTGTTCTCCGCTTCGCCGTTGATCTCTGGCGCGTTGGTTACCAGATAGCCATTGATGCCAAACGCCGTGCCGTTGCTGGATACAGCCACCGCCGGCAGATTGCGGCCCACGGCGTGCGGGTCGAACAGCATCCGGTAGTAATCCGCCGAGTTCTGTTTCCAATTGACCATGTCCAGCGGATTCGGCAGCGGATGCATCGGCTCCGCCACCGGCACCGCCACCGGCGGTTCGGCCGCGAAAACCAGCCCGGCAGCGAGCCCGATTAATCCTGCCACCAGAACCCCGCATTGGAAGCCTTTTTTCATAGTCACAATAAGTTATAGATGCCGCCGATGCGCGTGAAATGACCATCCGGCGCGAACGGCACGCAGCCCGCGCCGATGCCGCCCAGCGGCATACCAAGCGGGCCAGGTTGGTCCTTCGCGGTCATGAAATTATATTTGTCGCCTCCAACTGTGTCGCGCGCGCGTAAACAGGCATTGGCGGCATCCGCCCCCACCCAGGACTCAGCATGGAGGCAGGATGCAGCCAGAAACAGAACCGAGCAACCCATCAGGGTAACCAACACAATGTAGTCCAGTAAACCGGGTTTGGAGGTCCAAGGGATGATGGTCGTACGACGTTTTAGCGCGTTCGAAGGCATGGCGACTTACCCAGTTTTGGCTTTCCATTCACGTTTAAGATTTCAGATCTCTTTCTCATTCTGTTGAAAACAGACGCGGACGGCTGACACCAACCCGAGGGCAGCCGCCCGCTCTGCTCTTGTTCATCTACCGCGTCTATTGCAACCGGTAGAAGGCTTTCGTTCCCGTCACGGGTCCGGTCCATTTCATTTTGCTGGAATCATTCGGATCCACCACCGGCGCCGGACTGGTCACTTTCGTCCAAGTGGCGCCCGCTCCCAGCAAAGGTGAAGTGTAGAGGCTCCCCGTTGCCGCCACCGGCCAGCGAATCACCATTTGCCCGCCCGCCAAGGTCGCCTGCAATGTGGGTACCAGCACCAGTTGCACATCCACCGAGTTGGTGTCCACGCCCGACGGCGGATTCCAAGGATTGCCCGGATTGTTGGTTCCACCCATGAAACACTGTGAGTTGTAGTTATTGTAAACCAGCAGCGGCTCGCTCCCAAACTTATACCCCGGCCCCACCGCCGCCAACAGCTTGCCACCGGGCTGCTGGTTGGTGGCAACATCAGCGGCGACGTCCGCCCAAGCAATGGCGACCTCAATCACGCGATTATGGTTGTTAAAGTTTCCGGATGTGGCAATCCGCGCATTGGCCAGCCCTGCCAAATCCATATTGGCGTTGTTATTGGCTCGCGCGTAAAACAAGTTCGTCAAACCCAGTGAACTGAATCCAAACCACGGTTGAAAATCACCGGCCCCTTTGACGACCAGCGTGCCATTGATGGTGGTGCCGGCCGTGTTGTTCAGATCCATCCAGAAGGCGATGCTGTCAAAGGAATAGGGAGTCGCCTGGTAGTTTGTCTCAGTAAGCGATTCCTGCTGGCTGCCCGCCGTCACAAAGTTGGTGTCTTCCCGCACCAAAATATACAGGTTCGTGTAATCCCACGCATACTGCATGGTCACACCCAAGTCGCCCGGCGGCCGGGGCGTCCCATTGGTGAACCCTCGAGTGTCCATATAAACCGACGAGGCTCCCAAGCCGGCCCAGTGCGCCGGATTGGCGTCCACCGGCAGGCCCGGCGCGTAAGGCGCGTTCAACACCTGCGCCAGCGACGGCGTCACCATCAGCGTGACATTCGCCGTGTCCACGGTGACATAACCATCATTGACCGCCGCGTAATAGCTGGTAGCCGTTTGATTGGTGGTCACGCCGCTCAGCATCAGTGTGGCGTTCGTCTGGCCAGTCAGGCTGCCTACCCCCACCTGATACCATTGGTAGGCATAGGTTCCACTGCCACCGGTGGCGATCGCTCCAAGGGTCACCGTTGATCCCGCCACGACCGCCGCATTGTTCGGGGAGACGGTCGCGGTTAGCGGCGACGGAGGGATTACAACCTGCAATTGCGCCCCATCTAATATCGCAAAGCCCCCGGGTCCCGGAGCCACGCTGATTGCCAACTGGCCGTTCGTAATGGTCCCGGAGAAGGTTTGATACGCATGGCCCATCCCGGCGGAGATGTCGCGGCTGTCACCCGCCACCGTCAACGTCTGACCGTTCACAGTGACGATTGACCCTTGCGCGAGGTTCTCGCCCGACGCATACACAATCAGGTTGTAGCCGCACCCATTATAAGCCGATAGATTGGCGTAGGTGCCCGCAATGGATCCGCCTTGAAGATAAGCAAAGTCATACATCAAACTCAACGGGTTGGGATTGTTATTGGCGTCCCCATAACACAAAGTCGTTCCGGTCACCTCGAAGGTCACCCCAGCCACGCTGTTTCCCGACGCATCGGGCACCGCAATTACGCTTCCCAAAACATTGATGGTCGCCCACTGATCGCCGCTGGCTCCCAACACCGCCGCCCCGGTCATCGTGTGTGAACCAGTGTCATCCACATTGACGTTGAACAACTTGGCTGTGCCTACTGTCAATTCGACCGAACCACTGGTGACGTTGGTCGAGCCGTCGCTGACTTCGACGGCGTAGGTATAGCCATTCATATTCAGCGTCACGCTGCTCAAGATCAGTGAACTGCCGGTCTGGCCCACCAGGTTGGTCCCGTTTTGATACCATTGGTAGGTATAGGGTTCACTACCGTAATTGGCCACGGCATTAATTGTTACTGTTGAGCCGGCGACCGCGGCGGGGCTCGCTGGCTGAACAGATACAGCAAGGGGAGATATATCTCGGACTTGGACGGCCCCGGGCGGGAAGGCGTAGCCGTTGGCCTGGCAAATCATGTAAATGACCTGGTTCGTGCCGTCCGCCGTAAACTTGCCGGCAACAAACTGGCCCGTCGAGGCACCTTGTTGGTTTAAGGTGACGTTGTTACCGTTAGTGTCGCCGTAGATTGTTGTCCAATTGGCGCCCCAAGCCTGGGACCAGATTTGCACCTCGTATTGGTGGCCGATGGTAAGACCCAACAGGTAAATTCCAGCCGGGCTTGTGCCGGCAGACCCCGAGAAAAACATGGTCCCCATGCTGCTGCCGGCGTAAAGGTCCGTATAGTATGAACTAGGAGTGTTGCCAATGCCCCCGGAAACATCAAAAGTGATGTTGTTGAATATGAGATAATAGCTTTGCCCCACTTTTCCGGGTGTCCCGTAACTCCCTTTGTAACCGGTAAAGGTCATCCCAGCGGTGGTGATATCGCCCTGATATGCGGCCGAACCGACCAGTGTGCCGCTGGTCACGACATCGGAAGGCCCGGAAACATCGGTGGGCGTTCCCCAACTTATACTGGCTGCTCGTCCGTTCCAGCTTGTGGCCAGTAGGACCAATACGAGCGGGAATATTGTCAATCTGAGCCAGCCCCTGCCACCCAGGGGCAGTCTTTTCGGTTGCTTGCCGACTGGCAGTTTGGTTGTTATTATGGTATTTTTCATAACTATTTGTTTTAGATGGTTGCTTTCACTGCTGTCCGGTTTAGTTTTTGCTGACTGCGATTTTACCATTGTAAAAACTGGATAAAACCGCAGTCCGGTCATTTTTCGATTTCAATTCTGCGACGATTCCTTGAGGGTGGCTCCCCGCATTCCTGCGGTTTTCCACCTTATGAACGAAGGTCGCACCGTCTTCGCCCAACTCCTCGACTTCCTCCCCAAATACGAGTTCGACAAGTGTGTCGCCCGTTACCACGGCAACCGCCGCGTCCGCAAACTCCCCGCTTATGAACAGTTCCTCGTGCTGGCGTTTGCCCAACTGACTTGGCGCGAAAGTCTGCGCGACATCGAAACCTGCCTGGCGTCCTTCGGCCCGAAACTCTACCACGCCGGCATCCGCCAACCCACCGCCCGCAGCACGCTGGCCGATGCTAATGAAAATCGTGACTGGCGCATCTTTGCCGATTTCGCCCAAGTCCTCATCCGGCAAGCCACCGCGCTTTACGCCGATGAGCCGTTCCGTTTTGAACTCCAAGCCGCCGCCTATGCGCTGGACTCCACCACCATTGACCTCTGTCTCTCGCTGTTTCCGTGGGCCACGTTTCGACAGCACAAAGCCGCCATCAAACTCCACACCCTGCTGACGCTCCAAGGTGACTTTCCCACCGTCATCATTGTCTCCACTGGCAGTGTCCATGACGTCAACATCCTCGACCAGCTCGTCTGGGAAGCCGGCTCGTTCTACATCATGGATCGCGGCTATCTCGACTTCGCTCGCTGGCATCGCCTCCACCAATGCGGCGCTTTCTTTGTCACCCGCGCCAAACAAAACTTCCGTTGCGCCCGCCGTTACTCCCAGCCCGTGGATAAAACCACCGGTTTGCGCTTCGATCAGACCGTCGTGATGACCGGCCTGAAAGCCCAACACGATTATCCCGCCCCGCTGCGGCGCATCGGTTATCGCGATCCCGAAACCGGCAAGGTGCTGGTCTTCCTGACTAACAACTTTACCGTCCCGGCGCTGACCATCGCCCAACTCTATCGCGGCCGCTGGCAGATCGAACTGTTCTTCAAATGGATCAAGCAACATTTGCGCATCAAAGCCTTTTACGGCACCTCGCCCAACGCGGTGCGCGTCCAAATTTGGACGGCCATCGCCGTCTATCTGCTCGTCGCCATTTTGAAAAAACGTCTGCATCTGGAGGCCAGCCTCTACACTATTTTACAGATTTTGAGCCTCACGCTTTTTGAGAAAATGCCCATTTTACAGGCTCTGACTCAACTTTCACTCACTTCCCCATCACCAGACACCGATAATCATCAATGTTTACTGGGTTTCTAAACCGGACAGTAGTGGGTTGCTTTATGTTATTGCATTTGGCCTGTGATGATAGTTTTTTGCTACTTCTGCTCTGCTTAAAATGTAATTTGGTAAATCCTTTGCACCGTTTAATGTACTTGATTATCAATATTCCAGAGTTGGTTTGGGTCCGGCGGCGAAATGGCCGTCCCGCCAGGATTTAATTGGGATACAAAGTCCTTGCGTTTTATGGCTTGAACATGACCGTCACAGAACAAGATGTTCGCCCGCATATTGTGCAGGTCTAAAGGCCATTGCCTTTCGGTATACATGCCGATGTAACCGCTCCACGCAGGGTCGCCATTTTTGGTGAGATCCCAGTTGCTGTCACCAATCGCAATGCAATCGGTCGGTTTGACGACCGCCGTGGATTTCGTCGGGTAACTTCCTATCGTCCAACCGCCCAGTCCTTGAATAGCACCAGATTCGTTATTGGCGGAGCCCCAGGGATTATAACCATAACTCATGAAGTTGTTGACCCCAGCCTGCAAAGGCACCTCGTCCTGAAAGTACCCGTAAGCCGGAGCATTTCCGCTCCCGAATTTTGGCACCCATTGGGCCGAGTCCGGCGCGGACGGGCAGCGAAAAACTTCCGTGGATTGAGATTTGCTCATTGTTGAGCGTAACAATGCGGGCCAAAGCCATGCCATCCACATCCCGCCGTGGGCTGGGTCATTGTTTATAGCGACCGGATAATATCCGTTGTCGTCGGCATATATCATCAAGGCAATCCCCATTTGCTTAAGATTATTCACGCATTTTATGGCTTTGGCTTTATCCTTGGCTTTGGCCAACGCCGGCAACAGCATGGCCGCCAAAATGGCGATGATGGCGATCACCACCAACAATTCGATCAAGGTGAAGCCGGTCCATCGCATGCGTGCGGACAGGAAAAGCCGGTTTCGATTCAATAAAGAGTTATTTTTGAGCATGTTTCTCAAGTTCCGGGAGGCACTTTAAAATATCATCGCCACCCGAGCTATTTTCAAATGGATACAAGGGGTCCGGCAGCCGGACATAACCCGCTTCCGCGTCACTCAACCCCGCATAAAGACAGGCCGTGCCGTCGCCATGACGTACCAATCCGCCGCTGAACATCACATCCGCCAAGTCAGACCGCTTGGCGGGGCCGACGGGAAAATCGCTTCGACGGGAAATGATTTCAGGAGCAGTGGCCTTACCGGAGCGCGGATCTACACAAAATACCATCGGGTAATAATGGCGATGCTCGTTCCGGTCAAAATAAGCAATGTGCCCAAGCACCCCGACTAGGCCGTTGCCGAGCAAATGGGCTTCATTGGCCCCAACCCATTCCTCATCCCGGCATTGGCCATGGAACAACGGAGCTGTCTCCAGGTTTGAGACGGTGATGGCTTCCAGATTGTCCGCCACAAAAAAGCCGATTTTACCCCGGCCACCCTTTTCGCCTTGCGGGCGGGTGAACACGCCCACCCGCTCATCCGACAATTCCACGAGCCGGATGTCCTTCATTTTGTCCGGACCGACAAAAAACAAATCCAAGTCATTCAGAGAAGCGCCCCGGTAAAACTCCATCCGCCAGATCACGCTACCGTCCGCCAACTGGACTGGAAACCGAACCCCGCCCATGATCAGTTCGCCCCCGATAAAAGTGATGCAGGGGTCTTGCAGGCCGGGAAAAGTCCTGGCTCCGGGAATTGGCTGCCACATGCCACCGGCTTCGGAGAAAAAAACAGTTTCGGAAAGTTCAACCTCGCGGCTCTCCACCCGGCCGCCGATCACCGTTTGCCCGTTGATGTTAAAGGGCGCAGTAATATTATAAACGTCCCGTTGGCCAATCCCTTGAAACGTCAGCTTGTTGGCGCTGATTTGTTTACCCCCCCGCTGCAAACGGGCAAGCAAATTGAGACAGGATTCGGGCGTTTGTGCTCGCAAAGCGGCTTTCATAGTGTTCGCAAGCATCGTAGCCCATTGCAACGCCTGGAGCGTTCGATTTTAGCCACTTGTTTTTTTTAAACATGAGAGGGGCTTGCGTTACGGGATCAGGTCATTACACTGGAACCAACATCACCCGAAAAATGAAATTGCCGATTGATCCCGGCCCGTGGGCCATGTCCACCGGAAGGCGCGGTTATTTGCGCGAAACTTACGAGGGTCCCACCCAGTTGTTGTCGGAGTTGGATATTTTTGGCTGGCTGCGTTTCCACACCACACTGCCCGGCGCACTGAAACCAGATCGTCACCCCGATGCCTTTGAAATACATTACATGGTTCGCGGCCACCTGCGCTGGTGGGTGGGCAAAGAAACGGAGCAACACGATTTCAGCACCGGAAAAGTATTTGTGATCCAACCCAATGAACTGCACGGGGGCGATGAAGGTTCGATCCAACCCTGCGAACATTACTGGTTCCGCATCCGCTTTCCGGATGCTGGATCGCTGCCAACCTTGACCAAGCCGGAGACCAAGGCATTGCGGGAGGCTTACCGGCAACTGACTTACCGGACCTTTGCCGCCTCGCCGGAAGTAAAGGAATTTTTTGAACGCCTGCTGGAAGAACATCGCCACGGTCAGTCAGAAGATTCGCTGCTGATGGCGCGCTCGATGTTGCACGCCTTGTTGATCACGATCTTGCGCGACCACAAACACTATTGCCAGGCCGCAAAGCCGCAACCGCTGGTCACCTGGCATGTCCGGCGCACGCTCGAATGGCTGGAGGGAAAATTATTCCAGCCCGAAGCCAATTTGGAATCGGTGGCTGAAAATGTGGGTTTAAGCCCCGCCGGACTCCGCACCCGGTTCCAGGCAGAAACCGGTTACACCCTGCACGAATACATCATTCATCGCCGCATCGAGGAGGCCCGGCGGCGCCTGTCCGACACGAAGGATGACATCACCGACATCGCCCACGATCTGGGGTTCTCGTCCAGCCAGTATTTTGCCACCGTTTTCCGCCGGTCAACCGGCGTCACTCCCGGCGAATACCGCGACTCGCATCAGCCGCGGCAGCCGGCCGGGCAAAAAAGCAAACGACCCGCAGTTGGGCGTCAGGGAATCCGGCGGCCTAGGGCAGCTTCCCAAAGAGCATACCAATCTTCGCGTTCGAGAATGATCTCGGCGTATTTTTACTGCCCTCTTGACCAGATCTTCGAGGGTTTCCTTTAGCTTCAACGAGGTAAAGTTACGGCTGACATTTAAAAGGATCAAATCCCGTTGGGATAAAAAAATCGAGCTTCCCCCAATGAATCGTAATACGGAGGCATGGAAATCACCAATGGGAACCGGGTGAATGGGTTTTTGTATTCAATGCGTTGTAGATCATGCGTTCTGCGGTCAAGGGGTGAAAATCATGCCACTCGCCTGTCGCGAAGGACTGCACTAACCCGGGGATGCAAAAAAGGACGATCTCGCCCTTGCCGTATTTGACGATCGCGGCGCCCGATCCAATATGAAGCGTGTGGTCTCTGCCATAGCCAATCGCCGCTTCAACTCCCGGGCCTGAGATCATGAAACCGTTGGCAGTATTTCCGTTATTCTGGAAGGGCCAATCCAAGACGCTGCCCGACGGAAGCCCATCCAGCAGCCAATGTTTCTTAGAAAAATACCAGGTTCCTTTCCAGGATGCCCCTTGGTTGGAGCCAACCATCCCCGAGTAGTTAAAAACCTGCCGATTGGCCAGGCTCGCGAGGGCCTCCTCGGTATCGCCGTTGCCGCCGGTGAGCAGCACCAATCGGGTTCCGTCGTTCTGAACGCGGCGCAAAACATCCGGAAGGATTCCTTCCCAATCAATGCCGGCGTATTTAACCGGATTCCATGTCTTCCCATCAGGATCTGTATACGGATCTTTTCGAAACACCTCGCGGATGATTTTGCCTTTAGCGTCGGTGATTTTTATGGCCGCAATCATGAAATGATCCTTGTTGGGAGGCTCATTGGAGAGCCGCAGGGAGCCATCTTTGACATCCACATCCATCGTCTTGACGACCGGCAGATTCGGGCCTCCGGCCTCTTTGCAAGGATCGAAGTTCTCGAGGACGGTCCTGCCATTCAATCCGACGTTAAAAACACGCTGGCCCTGCTCCTTGAAGAATGTCTCGGCAAAGTGAAGCTCAACATGTGCGACTCCGTTGGCGATCCCGCAGTAGGAAGTGATGACTCCCGGCTCTCCCCAAGCTTCGCTTTTGTAAAGGCCCGGCAGCGATTTGGCATCGTCTCCCGCCTCGACATGACCCCATGAAAATGCGGGGCCATCGGTGGAATCGGCCACAATCACGTCAACCGGCCCGCGGGCATCGGCTAGCGGTAGCGGGTCAATCCCGAGTCGATCATGCAGAGCATTTTGAAGGCGCTTGGTGGCCCCTGCGACGGCAATGGTTTCGTGAATCGGCGCTGGATTTACGTCCACGATCCACACCGGCTCGCTGCGCGTCAGGACGGGAGACAGTCTCGAATTTGAGATCGAGGCAGTGATGGCCACGAGCCCTTCTTTGTTTGCCGTGAAAGTGTTGTTGTCCTTGAGCAACTGCGCGAAAATCTCGCTTCCTTTTAATTCGACTGGAACGGAGGCTTTGAAAAGAGAAACGCCATCAGATCCGGTCGCTTCGAGATTCAAAATATACGCCCCTTTGCGATCCGCTTCGTTGACCGCGTAAACATCGAAGACCACGGTTCCACCCTTGGCGACGACATAGCGCCGGGGCCGGATCACCAGCAATTCCTTCCCGCACGCGCGCTTTAACTCGGAAGGATCCGCTTTGAGATCCCGAAGTTCATCAACGAGGCCCGAATGGTTATCGACCGTCGTGCTTTCCCAGCCTGAAAGGGTCAGAAAGTCGTTTGCGTCGCAAATGCGGCCATTTTCCATGATGCGGGCGGCGCCAAAATAGTGTTTTTGGCCGATCTCGCGCTCAAGAACGGCCGGCGTTGGATACGAGGAAAGGAAGCCTTCGTCTTTCAGAAATTTCTCGTAAGTCTGGAGAATGGCCTCATGCGCGGCCCGATCGTATCCGGGCACGTTGTGCGTCCGGTACCACTCGGCTGCCTTGGTGTCATTATCAGACGAAGCGCCCGTGGCCATTTCACCCCAACCCACAATTTCTTTGGTAATATCGGTCCGGTACATGAAGTCGGCCGGGGATTTGTACATCGTGTCGGTCCAAACGCCGGGGTAGCCATCGCACGTGTGCGTATCCCGCCAGCCGGAGTAACCGGTCATATCATCGTATTGGAAGTCTGTGGAATAGGGCTTCAACCACGCTTCACCAACTGAAGGATAGCCCGACTTGAGCAGCACCGTGCGCGAAGGGTCGGCTTCGCGCATTTTTCGCAAGACATAATAGATTTTAGGATTATGCAGATCCCGGTAAGTTTCGTTGTGCAACGTCCAGACCGTCACACATGGGTGCGAGCGGTCGGCCTTGATCATGCCCAGAATCTTTGCCAGTTCGTATCGATTTTTAAAACTGTCGGGCGCACCGCCGTTTCCAGTGGTGTCTGTCACCGGAGTTTTTGGTGATCCTCCAAAGTACATGGGTTTGCTGTCGTCAATAGCGTTGTCTCCGGCCCCAGGTTCGCAGTACCGCAGCAGCCCGGCTTGGTCGAAACCCTCCAGAACAAGTGGCTTGGGCATGTGGCGGTGGCTGTTAAGGCCATCCAGCTCAATGGCGCGGACTGCGGCAATCTCACGGTTCACCGCATTTTGGTCCGGGAAGAGGCCGTCGGGCGCCCAGTAACCCCAGGAGATCGCGGAACGCACCACGATTCGGCGTCCGTTGAGGCGGAGCTTGGCATCCTGCCCGATCCCCTCCGGGGTAAACCAGCGAAAACCGAACGTTTGCGCACGGTCAGAGTGATCAATCCCAGCCAACTGAGCCGAGGCCTGGTAGAGAACCGGATGGCCGACATCCCAAAGTTCCGCCCCATCCGCCGTGGCGTTTTGACTCACCGAGACCGTTCCATTTGCCGGAACCGTGGCATGAACAGAACCCGACCAAACCCGATTGCCTTCTCGTGTGATCGCTAGGGCGACCGGGCCATCGTACGCCGGACCAGTTGAGTGGATTTCTGCAATGAGAGTGACCGTCCTGGGATCGGGGTTATTAAGAGTCGCCAAGTCGCTTACGCACACCGGCCCGCGAACGGTCATGGTAATTCCGCCATCGAGGCCGCCGAACCCGTGAGAATCCGGTATGTTGTACTTACCCCACGGAAATGCCCCGCCGTCTCCCCATTCGAAGTTACCACCGGGGTTGGTGATGCGAACCGCCAGCAGATTTTCCGAACCTTCTCGAAGAGCTGGAGTGGCGTCAGCGGTGAAAGGAAGTTCGGTGATGAGATTATAGCCGGCCAGGCGGCCATTCACATACACCTCCGCCCGCAGGCGCGCGCCCCTGAATGACAATTCCAACTTTTCCCCCTCCTTGAGTTTTGGCGCGCTGAATTTGCGGTACCACCAGGAGACGCCCTTGTAGGGGCTCCGAACTTCGACCACGTCCGAGGGCTTGTCCGAGGGGCTGACCTCGCATGGCTGCCGTCCCCAGTAATACTGTTCTACGGTGGCGGGCAGCGTCACCGGGATGCCCGCATGATCGTCAAGGACGCCCCAGCCACCGGTCGGCGGGTTGGTTGGAAGTTTATCAATCTGCACTTCGCCGGGAAGATAGAGCCTATCATCTTGCCATGCTGCTTTCGGATCCAGCCACAAGCGCCAGCCCGCGTCGAGCGGGGCGGAAAAAAGGGCGGAAATGCCCATCATCCAACCGAGCAGAACCAAGATGCTGACTTTTAACGCGGATTTTCGATTTGGGTTATTGTTCATGAGGGGGTGTTTTTGCGATTTTCTTTCCCGGCAGGCGTGAAAGCTCAGGCCCATCGGCATTCAGTTTCAATCGTTGCATATTCTGGGTCATAATGAGGGAAGAAGCAGAGATCTCGATCCCTGACACTCGCCGGCGTATTCCCCAGCAGGGTTGGAAACTGGTTTAGACCGTCAAATTTCTGGTCCGGAAATGGCTTCACCCCCAGCGCCGCGAGCAGAGTCGGATAGAAATCCTCACAACTAAAGATGGCGTCGGTGCGCGTGCGGGATGGCGTACACATGGGATAGGCATAAGCTTGCGAAAACCGCAATCCGCGTTGGGCCAACCGTTCAATGTTAGGCGTCTCGTAAAACCGGGTGGTTCCATAAAGTGTGGTGTCACTCCAGCCGCAATCGTCGGTGAGAATAAACAAGATGTTGGGACGCTTGAGATCCTCAGCCGGCAACGCCAAAAAGGGTGTAACGAGCGCGGCAATGGCGATAAAAAGGCCAGACAGCTTGCTGGAACGCGGTTGAATCCGAATGCTCATAACCCCCACTTAGAGTCCCTTAGGGTCGAAAGTATTTCAATGATGGAAAAGCGCGCCCCGCAAATGACACTATCGGCGGCTCCGTAATAAATCGTGACGGCATCACCATCCACCACATGACCGTTGGTGAAAACGACATTGCCAAAGAAGCCGGTTTTTTCATAAGGCGCAGTTGGCTCCATGATGGGTTCTTTTGAACGGGCGATCACCTTCCAAGGTTGCTCCAAGTCCAGCAGCAGAGCGCCGAGGCAGTAGCGGTTTTTTTCGTTGGCCCCGTGATAGATTTCCAGCCAGCCGGCGGGAGTTTTAATCGGCGCGGCCCCGGCACCGACGCGCACACTGTCCCACGCACCGGGTCGGGTTTGTGCGATGCAATGGTGTCTGCCCCAGTGTTGCAGATCAGATGACTCGGCAAGCCAGATGTAATTGCCGCCAATCTCCGGGCTGGAAGGACGGTGCAGGGCAAAATAGTGCCCACTGATCTTCTCATCGAACAACGCGCAATCCTTGTTGTGCGGCGGAAAGATGAGGCCATGTTCCTGAAAATGTTTCCAATCCCGCGTGGAGCGCATACCCACCGTGACCCCGTTCGGGGAAACCGCCGTGTAGGTCAGATGATATTCGCCGTCCCATTGTGAAACCCGGCAGTCCTCGATGCCGAAAGTTTCATAAATTCCATGGCCATGAAGCGGCGGAAAGGATTTGTCTTCGCTGAAATGAATCCCGTCATCACTTGTGAGGATTCGCAGATGCGAGAGCGTGGTAAGATAGTGCACCCCAGCGTAACGCAAAACGCGTGGGTCGGAAATGTCCAGTCGTGGATCATTCCGATTGAATTCCAAAACCTGTGCCTCGCCTGATTCGGAGAGGATGGGAAAGGAAACAAAGCCTGCACGCGGCACGGGGCGTTCCGCCACGCGCACGAGCAGGCAAATTTTCCCGTTGAACCGGAACACGCCCGGATTTAACAAACACTCGACTTGCCAGTCGGGCCGGCTGGGTTGAATGTCAGCCGCTCGGAGCAAAGGATTTTGCGGAAAACGGTGGGATAGATCACTCGTTTTGTTCATGACATTGTTTCAAGATTGCTCACGTCATTACATCACAATCCTAAGCCGGTTCTAGTGTGCAAGTGTATCGGCAATTGACGGCAGCACGGGTGGCTGATATTCACCGGCCATTATTTCATCCCAATGACTGGACAAGTCCAGCACCCGGCCCGGATGAACCTTGAACGGCGGAATCGCAAACGAATGACCTTGAGATGAAGCCATGCCAGCCGACTGGCTGACGACATGACGCAAGGTGATCGGCGGACCGTCGAACTCTTTCGTGACCGTGAAAGTCAATTTGCGGGTTGCGCGGTCGGCGGTGACAACACCCCAGAAGCGCGGGAAGTAAACCGGCAAAACTGCCCGAATTTCATCCGGCGCCAACACCGGGGCGAGCGCCATCGTATCGGCGGGCAAATTGAGGCTGCTGCCAGCCAGAACATCGGTAATAAACCACGTCACGGGCGCGGTCATGTAAGTCAGTTCGCCCGGCCGCCAGAGGTTTTGCGTCCACGTCCAGCCGTTGCGCAAATTGACCAGTTGAATATGCCGCAGAATGTTTAGGCCATCGGCGATATGGCCAGCCTGAATGGCCGCCATCGCGGTGTAGCTTTCCTCGTAAAATGGCCAGCAGGTTGAATCGGCATTGGGATCATCGGGACGGCGCGGATCCATCATCGCCTTGTTTTCCTTGAGCGACCAGACTTTCGGCGCGTAGAAATCCGGCGAACGGGCGATGTTGGATTGCAACTGCGCCAGCACGGAAGACTGAACATCCGGCATCGGATACACGTCGCCCCAACCCAGATACCGGCTCAAAAACTGGCCGGCGAGCTGACCGCTGAACATGATGTCGTCGCGGCGATGCGCGCCGTCCAGATCCGCGCCGTAGGCGAAGAAGCGTCCGTTCCATAACGCGCGCTTGGCATCGGCGGCGGAAGCCACCGCCTGAATTCGGCATGTTGCCGCCTCGTTCGTCTGGCCCAAGGCTTCCAGCAAAACTGCGCCAGCCCGCAGAAAGGCCGGATAAGTGCTGGCGTTGTAGGCATAAATTTCCGGATGCCAGAAATCGTCATAAGTCGTGGCGCCGGTGATGATCTGGAATTGTTTGCTTTCGACGCGGGCGCGCAGAAAGGCGAGGCTGCGGTGAATCTGGGCGTCAAACGGCTTGATCCACGCCACGTCACCGGATTGTTCGGCACATTCGGCCATTTGCAGGAGCCAGCCGCCGGTATTGTCCAACATGCAATTTTCAGGCACCGGCGTCCGCCCATCGCGCGTGTCCAGCCCGAAAAAGTAATGACCGTCAAAATGTAAAATCTGCCCGTCACGTCCTGGGTTAAGCCCGAACAATTCAAGGTTGGCGCGTTCGAGCTGGGGGAAAAATTTGAAGTAAAACGGATGCGCGCTGATCTGCTGGTCCATCGTGCCGGCCAGCCCACCCATCCCCCCCTCCATCATGGTGTATTCGCCGGCCCGGTTAAGAATTGAGCTGGCGTAAATCGGGTAGGCGCTGTTGATGACCTTGAACTTGAGCCAGTCGGGATAAGTGCTGTCCAAAATCGGTTTTTGCCAGGCCAGCGTGCCGTCATGAATGTGTTCGCGCTCGCGGGCGGCATAACTCACCAGATCCGAGACCGTGGCAAAGTAATTTTGATAAAACCGGCCATGGTCGGCATTGCCAAAATAAGTTCCGGGATCGTCCTGGGCCGGATCAATTTTCAATTCCGGCTGGAACCACGCCACGGCAAACCGCACCACCCGTTTTTCCCCCGGCTTGAGCGTCACCCGCACCGCCACCGCGCTGGCCATTTCGTGTTTTGCGAACGGATCGTAAAGTGCAATAGCGCCGGCGGCGCTGGAAAATTCCCCGGCCTTGCGGAAGTCCGCCCATGCCGCAGTCGCGTCGTCCACGCGGTAGGCCGGCAGCACGGAGATTTCCGCGCCGCTGGATTTTTCGGCGAGCAGAACAATTTCGTTGTTGTAGTTTTGGTAAGTTTTCAGGACTGGCTGCAACGGCGCGCTGAACTGCCGGATGCCGGCCAAGTTCCCCACTTTGAATGGCTCGGCCTGGGTCGGCACCCGGTTCAGCACTCCCCATCCGGTGATTCCTTGCTTCCAAGCCTTGTTGAACGCCTCTTCCTTGCCCCAGACCGTCGGACTGGCCCGCAGCAAATCCAGATTGGTCACCTCCACGATGTCCCGCCCGATCACGTCCTGCCAGGAAAAGGCCACCGCGACCGGCTGTTTCGTGTTTGTGGGATTTTTCAATTCCACTTCGATCCACGCCAGCGGCAGGCTGGAATCTTTCACGTCGTGCGGCACCAAACCGGACCAAGCGCGGACCACGGTATCAGCATCCACCTGGCAATTTGCCGTGGGAAACAATCCCTGATAAATCGTCTCTTTGGCCGCTGTCATACCGGCAAAATCCGCGCCGCGCTGAAGCAATCCGGCCTGGCCATCGCGCCAGACGGCCAGAAATGTGCCGGGCGCCTGCTCAATGACCGGCGACTGGTCGGCGGCGTGCCAGTTGTTGATGCAAATCCGGGTGAACCGGCCATCCGGTGCGTAATCAAAACAGCCCACGCCAATGCCGCCGAGCGGCACGCCGCTGGGACCGTGGTGGTTTTTCAACGCGAGATAGTCAAAGCTGTCCGCGCCGCCCAGCTTCGTGCCGGGCGTGGCGGCCATGGAATTGACCTTGGCCGCGCCATAATCAATTGCATTTTCGGCTATTGCGGCCGCGAACCTAAACATCGGTTGCGTTACGAGCAGCCAAACCAAAAATGTTTTCCGCCACATCCGGCCCTTGAGCAACTTTTTGGGGGTTAATTGGGACGTAATCAGACAACGGGGTTGGGGTGGATTATTCATGGTTTTTTAGAGATTCAAGACTGCAACGGGCAATGAAATACATGATGGTGGATTCGCCGCCTTCATTCGGATTGGCTCCGGCGATCGTCAGGCCGTCGCGGCAACCGCCGGAAACGGAATCGTAAATCGCCGCCCCTTTGACATTGTTTCCCAGAAACCAGGCGAAAGCCTTCCCGGCGCAGGCGGTATATTTTTTCTCGCCGGTAATCCTGTAGGCGGCGACGCAGGCTTCCACAATCGAAGCGGCATCAATCGGCTGCTGGTCGAATAACGCGGGCGTTCCGCCTCGGGGATACCAACCCTGGTTACCAACCGGGCGAAGCTGTTTGCCGTCTGATGTAAAACAAGCCTTTAACAAGAAATCCAAACTTTCAAGACCCGCCTGGCGGCATTCAGCTTCCCCTGTCGCTTCATAGGCGAGCAATAGCGCCAAAGGCAATCGACCGGTGTCATAAGTCATTTTGGCTTCAAACCATTTCCAATCCAAGCTTTGACGGCGGCGGTAAGCCGCGAGATTTTGTTTCACCAGTTCTTCCAAGGCGGCTTGCGGAGCACCGCCGGGATATTTGCGGACATAAGCGGTCAATCCTTGGATGGCACAGGCCTTGGCAATTACATAGCCTTTTAGTTTTCCATTATAGCCTGACAAAATCTGCAAGAACAACGTGGCCGCCGGGCCGGCGATTTCTGGATCTGGATGCCCGGCCGCCGCATAACCCAGCCCCCATAAAACCCGGCCATAGGAATCGCCACTGGTCAGCATCCGCCCCGGTCGGTTCCAAAGCTGATCATCCGCGCGCAGACTGTTTTGCAGGTAACGCAAATAGATTTTGGCCAGCGGGCGCGCATTCGTGTTGCCGGTGACGTTTTCAAATTGTGTGACCGCGGCGAGCGCCCGCGCCACATCCTCGGCGCAATACCCGTTTTCGTGCCAGGGATTGGTTCCCCGTGCGAATTCGTGGATGCCGTTCGTATCGGTGAGCGTTTGCAGATGGTGAAGCGAAAGGGGAGGCAGCTTGGCCGTGATCTGGTCGACCCCGACTGGTTCGACGGGAAGACCCGACTCCGCAAACCCCGCCATGGGTGCCATCAGAACGAAAAACAAAATAGCGAGCCAGGGAGATGAAAGCTCCCGCATGAGCGATTGCATTAGCATTTTATGTTGCAAACCTTAAACCATGCCGGTCGCGGCGGCGTTCAATTTATGTCAATGTCATGAATTGAACGATTGCTAGGGACCATTCGCATATCCTAGAATTCATGACCACACAATTGACCGGCTTCAAGTCATCATTTTCAAAATGAAACCGCCGCGTTCATCATCCGAGCCGGTGATCGAAAGTCATTTTCATCTGCAAGACCGACATGAAACGCCGGCAACCAGCCGGGTTTCTGCTTGGAGCAAAGCGGCCTACGGCTGCGGCGGTCTGACTGATTTCTTCTTTCTTAACGTGATTCTCGGGCTGGCCATTCCAATTTACACCGTCGGCTTGAAAATGGATCCCGCCCTGCTGGGTATTGCGCTGGCCCTGCCGCGCATCATCGGGGCCATTGCCGACGCCATCGTCGGAACCCGCTCCGATAATTCCCATTCAGCTTTGGGCCGGCGGCGCCCATACCTCCTTCTCGGCGGACTGGTGGGCGGCGTGCTGCTTCCGTTGATGTGGTGTCCGCCCGTTCAAACGCAATGGGGCATGTTTGCCTGGGTGGTGGCCATGCTATCCGTGTTTTCCATTTTCTACTCGGTGTTCACCATCCCCTACAACGCCTTGGGTTATGAATTGTCCACCGATTACGACGAACGCACGAGCGTATTTGCCTGGAAAAATTATTTTCAGCTCTTTGGCACCTTGAGCGCCGCCTGGTTCTACTGGTTTTGCCTGCGGCCCATGTTCGCCAACGAAGTCGTGGGGGCGCGCTGGTTGAGCCTGCTGGTGGGCATCATCATGATCGGGGCAACCCTATTGACTTTTTTCCTATGTCGCGAACGACGCCTGGAAAAACGCCAGCCCTCGATTCCCATCGGGGAAGCCCTCAAACTCACCATCAAGAATCGTCCGTTCATGCTGCTGCAAGGCGCGCAGCAGATGCTGGCCCTGGGAATGGGCATCACCGGGACGCTGGGCGTTTACATTCACATTTACTATGTTTGTTCAGGGAGCAAAACGACCGCTTCCTGGCTCAGCGGTTGGGGCGGTTCATTGACCATCTTCACCAGCATGGCGGCGATCTTCTTCGGCACCTGGCTCTCGCGCCGACTGGGCAAACGCGACGCCTGCCTGGCCGCCATCGGCATCGTGCTATCCAGCATTTGTCTGCTGCCCGTTTTGCTCACGCCCCAACACCCGGCATTGACCGTGTTGGCCTGGCTCATTACGGCACTGGGCATGCCCTGCACTTCGCTCATGTTCAGTTCGATGATCGCCGATGTGTGCGACGAGGACGAACTGGCGACCGGGATGCGTCGCGAAGGCGCTTACAGCGCCGTCAACAGCGTGGCCAACCGAATGATGCAAATTGGCCTGGTGCTCGTCGGCGGTTTTCTGCCCCGCCTCGCCGGTTATGTGAATACCAGCGCCCCGTTGACACCCGAATTGCTGGAGCGGATGAAATGGATGCTTATTGGCGTGCAATTCATCACCGTGACTGGTGCAGCGGTCGTCCTCTGGTTCTTTCCCATCACCCGTGATCGCGCTGAAAAGACCCGTCAGGTTTTGGATGAACGAAAAAGTCAGATTCGTCCGGTAGATGCCGGGGGGCACTCCGACAAGAGTTTGCCGGTTACCACAACGCAAGTTGCCTGAAACAATGCATCGACGCCCCCTGATTCATGATTTTGCGCTGGCCTAATGACTCACTTGACTGAGTTCGCAAGGTGTTTAGCCGGACGTCCCATCGTCCGCGCTGCGAATTGAAATTAAGCCGGAGAGGTTCGTTTGGGGGGACGTTAATCGGGAAAGAATACTTTTCCGACAGGAATGCTTTTTTATCTATTGACCTATCGGGCTTGATAGGGGTTAGGTGGCGTTAATATCTCTCTTCTCATACCTCGCTCCGATCTTCTGGCAAAAATCCGAAACCTGCTGCCCGGAAAAAGTCTCCGACAACAACAGCGGCAAGTCCATAAAATCGTGACACTGCAAAAGAACCGTGCTGCCTTGATAAACGTGCAAATGGTCACCGGGGCTGGGGGTGCGGAGTCCGTTGGATGGGTGAGGCGTGGAGAAAAACGAAGATTGACGATGGATGATTGAGGGCAGGGGAATGGGCAGAATGAGGAATGAGGATTGGGACATGTTGGGAACATTCAACGTTCAACATTCAACATTCAACGTTCAACGTTCAACGTTCAACATTCAACATCGAACACAGAACATCGAACACAGAAATCTTTACAAAACCAGGCTCTTTTTAATAGTCTTTTTATTTAGAGACTCCTCACGTCGTCTCCCACATTCGGCCCGGCGCGCGCCAGCGTGTCTTGGATGCGGAGGCAAGCGCCGCGCGACCCCGCTTTCGCAAGTGCAAGCCGCCATCGGAATTTACCAGCCCCTCCGCGATCCAAAAGCGCCGTCGCCGCTTCGCTCTGCCGGCGCAGTCCAAAAGCGTTCACGCCAAACGGCCACCCAGCCGCACGGGCACCAAATGGGACTTTGCCGGGGAGCGCGACGGTTCCGGCGGCCTTTTTGGGGGTCAAAATCGGCAAAAAAGGGATGGCAAGAATCGGGCGGATGGATGAATATGGCCGCATGTCATTGGCGCAAGACAACACGATCGCTTTGGCTTCGGTGGAAAAAGTCCAGCGCGAATGGTTTGACCTGACGCTGCGGGTGGCGCAGGCCGAGACCGAGCGCGCGGCGCTGGAACAGGAAAACAAGGCGCTGCGGGCGCTGCTGGAGCGCGTCATCGAGCACCGCCAGAAATCCCACGGCGAACTTGTCAACCTCATCACCACGCTGGTCAGCAAGCTGCCGCTCAACGACGTGGCGGTCCTCGTCGCCCGCCTGGTGGAACACAACCAGCATGTGAACGAGGTCAGCGCCAGCCTGCTGAAAGGGCGGCTGGAGGATTGCGTGCTCCAACCGGCGCTCCTCAAGAATCTCGACCGCACCAAGCGCGACCTCGCGGCGGCGGCCACGGCGGAGCTGGAGAATCTGCTCAAGCTGGACACGCCGTTCGAGAAGGAAATGCTGCAGGCGCTGCTCGCGCATCCGGACAATTTTTTTCTCCCCGGCCGTGGCCCGCGCCAACCGCGGATTCGTCAAGGGCCAGGTGCCGCGCGAGCGCATCGTCAAGGAGTTCGGCGCGGAGGCGCTGGTTTTTTTCAAGGACGTAACGACGGACGTGAAATTCAATCCGCGCCCCAAGCCGCAGGAGATCATGCTGGCGTTCAAAACGGATTTCGCCGAATTGCTTCAGCAAAACCCAGCGGTGGCCGCCGAGCGGCGCGCGGAAATCCAGGCGTTGCACCAGAAAATCCGCCTCAGCCGCGAAAACACCGAGGCGGCCCGCGCCCAGAAGACCTCGTTCCTGCGGCTTTCCTTTTTTCTCGAACTGCTGCATTACTACGAGAACCAGAGCACGGAATCGCCGGACGTGGTGTTCGCCCAGCGCCTGCCGCCGGTCATCGAGCAACTCGTCGTCACCGGCGAAGATGGCGCCCTGGATGAAGCCAAGCTGCTGGCGGCGGAGGCGTTGCTGGCGTTGATCATCAACCCCGACCATCGCAAGGCGGTGATCAACAACATCGGCAAGGCCGGCGGCCTCGCCCGCACGCTACGCTACACGCTCGCGTTCCGCGTGGAAAAGCTTCCCGACCACGACCCGCTGACGATCGAATGCGTCAAGCATTTGATCCCGCTGGGCCAGTCGCCAACGGCCGCCGCGCTGGCCGCCGTGCTGCGGCTGTTCAACCCGCACATGCAGCAGTCGTGCATCCGCGCCATCGCCGCCACGGACCGGCTGCGCAAGGAGGACGCGGAAAAGCTGGGCCAGGCCGTCGCGCAGCAGCTGGGCTTGAAGGAGGTCCTTGAGCGGATGACCGAGCAATCCACGCACTCGCCGGAACGCGAACGCCAGCTCGCCTGGGATCACATCAAGGACCTCATCGGCACGCGCGCCGCGCCCGGTGAAATCCTCGCCGCCATCCGCAAACGGATGCATGGCCGCTACGACGCCGACGAGGTGAAAGCCTGCTGGCTCGTCCTCACCGAGGCCGACCCGATGATTTTTGTCCGCGTCTTCTGCCTGTTCCCCTATCTGCCCAACGGCCAGACGGATCCCCTCGCCCGCCCCATCCTGGAAACCTTCGTCACGCGGCTGACCCACGAAAAATACGCCGCGATTTACGCCAAAACGATTCACGCCCTGCGGAATCTATTCAAAGTCAAGGCGGACAGCCCCGCGCTGGTCAACTTCATCGCCCTGGTGAAATGGGTGGACAATGTGGCCGCGGAAAAGATTTCGAAGGATGTCGGCAAGTCAGCGTAGAAAGTCCCGCTGCAAAATCGTCATCAGGTCGTTCACCGCCAGCATCAGTTTACCGTGCCGTTCCGCGGCGCCCTCATCCGCCAAATCAATCGGCGCGCTCATCGCCGCGGCGTAGCGATGGGTCAATGCGGTCGGTTCGTGGCGCTGGCCCATTGAGCGCAGCAAGGGACAGGTGATGACTCGGTCTTGGGTTTGTTCGGCCGTAGTAGCAGTAGCGCCGTCAGGGTGGCTCCGCCGGTGATGAGGATGGGAGTGAGATGATGGGTTTCGATAAGAGGCTCCTTTCGTGGAAAGCAAAAACCCCGGCGAAGCCAGGGCTTTCGTTGAGGTGGTGAGGCCGGGGCTCACGCGAGCCCCGGCCATTGATTTTGTTTTACGCCGCGCACGCGCGCCGATCATTCCGACATGCCTGCGCCTCGCGTTCGCAGTCCAGGGTGATCCGCCAGCCGGGCAGCCGACCGATGTCGGCCAGCACGTCCGCCCCCATGAACTCCAGGATCTTCTGGGCGATCTTCCGCCGATACGTCTGCATCGTGGAGTCACTGACGCCCACCTTGCGTGACACATCCCGGAGCGTCTTGCCGGCGCACAGGAACTCCACGACCAGCTTTTCAATGCGTGACAGCTGAGCCAGGAAGCTGTCCCAGTCCAGGTTGCGCGCGGCGATCGTCGCCGGATCCTCGTGCCCGTCGGCAATCACGTCCTGCAGCTCGAAGATGTCGGCACCGCCTTCGTCTTCGCCCGCCACTTCATTGAGCGAAAGCACGGCGGTTTTTCCCCTGAGCTGGGCGGCGCTGCCCATGACGTCAACGCTGTTGGTGCCCATGGCGCGGCGGCCGGCCTTGCAATGCTGCAGCGTGTAATACGCGAAGTTGCCGGGCGTGATCTTGCCCAGCTTGCCCAGGCTTTCAGCCCGGATGATCATGCGGGCGGCAATGACGGTGGCGTCCTGGATGAGTTCCTCGGCATCCTCGGCGCCGACGCAGCGGACGGCGCGCGGGATGGAGGACCGGAGACGGGGGATGACTTCTTCCTGCAATATCCAACCTGCTTGTGGGGACATATTGATTCCTTTCAGTGGAGTTGTTGATGGAAACGAAAAATCCCCGGCACTGAAAAGCGCCGGGGACTGAAAGGAGACATACGTCCCTATTCAACATTTATAGCACAAAAAGAGGGGCTATCGCAG
>CAIPKV010000021.1 GCA_903865745.1 uncultured Verrucomicrobia subdivision 3 bacterium
ACCCGCAGAGCCTCTTTTTTGCCTGCACCCGCTGGTTTTTCCGTTTTTTGTTGTTTCAACATAGAGGAAAGCCTTTGTTTATGCGGCTTTATTGTAGGTCAATAACTTCAGCTTGCAAAGTTAATCTGGGAAATATGGGATAGAATGTCTTCATAGATTTCAGATTTCTTTGTTTGGTTAACCATCAAGCTTTCATCTTCACAGTGGTCCCTTTAATACGCTGGCGAATAAACGCGAACCAGAGCTTTCTTGTTCGGCAGAACATCACCAGACACGCCATCGCCAAAAGAGCTAGACCAATCAGGATATTCTTCAAAGGCCTTTCCCGCCACTCGCTGCTGATTTTTTTTCCGTCCACCTCGACCTCCGTCTGGTACACTTTGCACAAGACCTGCCATACCGAGAGATTCTTGCCGGTACTCTTTTCCCGCCACTTACCAAGTTGGTACCCATAGCTCTGAGTTACTTTTGCCGCCTCGATCACTGACAAGAAATGGTCAAAACTGCCGTGCGTTTCACGATTGCCCACAACCACAGCCCACAGTTGCCGGCCGTGGTTCGCGTCGGAAAAGTAATACGATTCCTTGTCTTTTGTATTGGGATCTAAACGGTTAGTGAGAGTCTGATCGCAGAGGACAGCGATATAGCTATCCGCTTTTCTCCCGACCACCCACTGCCCGAGCTCCCGCGTCTCATCGAATCGGAAGGTGGGCCAGTATAAGAAGACATCCGTCGCAAAGGTCTTCCTGCCCAACATCGAAAGCGCCTGAATTTCGAGGTTAGGGAAGTAGGTGATCAGAGCGACGTTACCGTCCTGCTGTATTTTGGGCAGGTGGGTATTTTCGCGCATTCCGCTCAATCCGGACTTTGTTTTTATATTGCCCTGCAGATCGCCCGATTGGGTCCACACTGCAAAATCATTCACCGTGGCCGCCCAGGGCCACTGTTGATAACCAACATAGCCCGGATAATAGTCATCCAGGGAGCTGAGCACCACACCATGGTTTTTATAGATCTTCACCGTCGCCTGTGAGAGGTTTGAACTTTCGGAAAAAGTTGAACCAAGCCAGGCAATAAAACTGAAAAACCTTTCCGGCAAGATTCTGATAAAGGGTTTCAAATACTTAATAAAGGGATTATTATCCATTCTAAATTTCTTGATGACATAGATCGTGTCGTCCGCCATTTGCGGGTTGAAGTAGTCACCGGCACTGAACTGAAAGAAGGTCTGATCCACACGTGTCAGGCCGGCATGGACCTTATCCATAGCGGCGACACTGTGTCCGCATTGATAGGTGATGTTCAAGACGGGCTGCCAGGTGTCGGCGACATCGCTGAGATCAATTTTGCTGGTAGCCAGGAATGAGCCAACGTAGTCCGGCTGTTCATCCAGAGAGCCCAGTCCCCGGGTGATCCATCCGATGGATTGTTGGCCCGGCGGCTTGTATTGGCGCATGTGGTTACGACCGGCCGCGGGATAGAATGCGCCCTGATCGTTGACTTGGAGCAGCCAGTCCTTCACCAGCCGCTTCGCTGCCAAAGTGGCCTTTTCGCGCACCTCGGGGTTCTCCGCGAAGTCGGCTAGATTCAACAGTCCGCTAAGCGTGACGGGCCAGTAGGTCGTGGAGAAGAACTCGTAGTAGCCATATTTTATTTTCAGGTCCAGATAATGCATCAACCTGCGGTCCAGGTCGTCGCCTACCCGGAGATTTTCCCCCGGCATGAGCTGCCGGGCAAGATAGGCCGATGACATCCACATCAACATCAGGTTTTCGGATCCATAGCCGTTACGGAATTCCCCGGGCTCCTGCCAATAGATTTGTTGCTTGATTGCCGCCAATATTTCTTCTTTGTGGGTGCGGGATAAAAAAGCCGCCCGCAGCACGACGGGAATCCGAAAGCATGCACCCGCACCCTCGCGCGCGTCCTTAATGGTGCTATCAAACAGGTGTTGGGGAATCGGACGATCTTCGTAGGCCAGAATGGGTATGAACCCCCATTTATCGACCTGCTCGGGCGTGTGTGCCTGTACGTAGGCTACGGCATTATCACGATAAGAGGATTTTCGTTGCTCGATAAGCTCCCGATCGTACGCATAAGCTGTGTGCAGGAACAACCAAGGCAGGAATAGGACTGCAAATATTCTGGTTCTGGTTGTCATTCCGGTCTCGCTATGATGGTTGACAGAATAACGGGCGTGAAAATATCCGCAAGCGGACTTCGATGGATGGATGGTCGAGCCTGAAGCTCGAACGGGTCACTTCGCCGCCGGCGGCGGGACGCGGGATGGAATCACGGCATTAAGGTAGACCGCGAGCGAGGCGATCTGCGAGTCGCTCAGCGGACCGCCCTGCGACATAGCGAACGCCGGCATGAGCGAACCGTCCTTGCCCGCCGTGATCCAGGTGCGCCAGAAATCTTCGTTGGTCGGCACGGGCAGATTATGCAAGTCCGGCACCATGGTGGCGCGGTTTTTGGCCTCATGACAGACGGAGCAAACCGCGTCATAAAGAGGCTGGCCATATTTACCCTCGATTTTTGGGACGTGGCAACTGACGCAGTCCCCCCGGAAAACGGCCTGCCGGTCCACTTTCGCGGCGGCAATGCCAGCGTCACGTTGCGCCTGGGTCATTTCAGGCATAGTCGGCGGCGGCAGGACGTTGATGCGCAACATCAGGTTTTTGGTGCCATGATCGGTCGTGACGGCAACCTGCTTGAACAACGTTCCATCTTTGCCGGCCAAATTGACGCTCAATTTAATCTGCCCGGTGGCACCACCGGGCAATGTCCACGGCACCGGCGGCAGTTCAGCCGTGGTGCATCCGCAGGACGGGTGTACGTTCATAACCGTGACGGGCAGCGGCGTGATGGCATTGGTGACCGTGACAGTGTTGGTGGTGCTAGTAATGTTGGCCACGCGGGTCGTTTTTTTGCCCCAAAGTCCGGCCCAAAAACCGGTGTTGGTGATTACCGTGAAGTTGGTAATGAAGGTGATGTTGGTGGCCAGTCCAAGGTCAATTTTTTGGGCGATGTTGGTGAAGTTGAAAACAAACCGCGCGAAATCCTGTCCGTTGGTGGCGTCGAGGGTTTTTAGCAGCGCGTCCCAAGCGATGATACCGTCCGGCAAGGGTTGATTCGCTTGGGAAGTGTCCGGCACATTGACCGGGGCACTGGTCACGGCGGCCCTGTTGGATTGGGCGGTGACGGCGAACAAGCCGACAAAAAAACATCCAAACACCGCCACGGCGAAAATGGTCTGACGCAGTTTCATTGGATTAGAAAGCTAGCATTTAAATGGTTTACAGGGGGCGGAACAAACCGTGCACGATTTTACGCGCGGCAACGTTCGTTCCGTCGCCTGACGCTGCGCTCGGCGACGGGGACGGCGCAGCGCACCGTCCCTACCCACTTCGGAGTTCGGGTTTAAATGCGACTATTCATAGATGCCGGGTTCACCTGACTATTCGTCCCAGCTGTTTAGTATCAGCTTCGAAACTGAAATCATGAAGGCAGCTCCTGCTGGACGCATGTTCCCGTCACTCATCCAATCAATCCGGGGGCTTAGCGAGTGGGATTACTGATCTTGGCGGAAGTCTTGGACTGGAGCCAATCTATGTCCACATTGTCGGGAGAAAACCATTGAAAGGCAGCAATCTGGGCAGGCGTGATATTGGCGGTTCGGGAATCAAGCCATCTGTGAATTTCGGAATGTCCGTCGGCAAAGGAAAGACTCCCACATTTGCCATGGTAGGTGGCCGGGGCGTCGATCCCTTGCTTCGCAGACCAGTCCAGCGGGTCATACCCGCCCATAAACATCCAAAAAAAACCATCATTAATGGTCAGGCCTTCGTCAAGGAAAACAAAGGTGTTGGACGGTCCAGGCCGAAGCATATTCGACAGTTTCCCATATCCATAGAAGGAGTTATCCACATATGCCAGCCCGGTTGTGGGGTCGATGCCGATGTGGCTATTCATGGAATAGCTTCGGCAACATGGCGAGCCAGCGTATTTTCCTATCAACGTGGATTTTCGTTGGTCCCCCGGGCAATGAAAGATGGTCGCGACCCCCGGGTTTGATTTATAACTGAGATAGGGAGCGAGCGGGGCGGACTGAAGCGTGCGGTTATAATCGATGAATTCTTGACTGCCGGGATCCCGGACGTCATTGGTGGACGCCCAGCTTTTGCAATCGGCGACCAGATCGTCGTGATCGCCCGCATACATGATCCAGGCCAAAGTCAGCTGCTTGGTTTGACTCATACACTTCACCCCCTGGGCCTTAGACTTCGCCGCTGCCAAAGCGGGCAGAAGCATCGCCGCCAGGATGGCGATAATCGCAATGACCACGAGCAACTCAATCAGGGTGAATCCGGCAGGTTTGCGGCCGCGCGGGGCTGGACAGGGGATACAGGGTGGTTCAGACATGCGCAGGGCAGGTAACCGGTTATACAGTTCGCCAGAGTAAGCGGACGGCGTCATTTGGCAAAGCCAAGACTCATCATGCAGGGGCGACGATTTCATAATTGTTAGTATCCGTTTTCGCCTTGCTGAGGGGAAGGTCCACTGAACCGTTCTGTGCTCTTTTTTTCAACCCGAAAACCGAAGTAGAGGTAGAGGTCAACGGGGTTAAGGCCGCGCGCTGCGCTGTCTCCATCCATCCAGAGGGGCCGGGACAAACCGCGCACGATTTTACGCCCGGCAACGTTCGTTCCGTCGCCTGACGCTGCGCCCGGCGACGGGGACGGCGCAGCGCACCGTCCCTACCCACTTCGGAGTTCGGGTTCAAGGTGTCCGGATTGCGGTGTGCCAGTTTCATAAGACAATATACAGAGAACTGGCAGACGCGCAACCTCGTTGCCACGTCCGCCAGCGCCTGTTTCTTTTATCGATTACAGTATCGCACAGTTTTCTTTCCGGCGGCCGTGACTATTGGCCCGCGCGGTAGAATTGTTGATTAGGTCCGGCCGTTTTGGGATTCACAATAATGCTCTGGACGGACAGGCTCGTGTACGGCCCGGCTACGTTGGCGGATGAATAGAGCGTGCTGCCCACCGACGCGGAGACGGTGTAGGTGCCGTCGCCATTATTGGTTATGCTCACGGTGGGAGGACCACCCAAGTCCGTCAGCATAATTGCATTGATGACCGGGTTCAGGGAGCCGACCGTTTGGAATTCCCCTGGATAAGCCCCAATCCACAAACTATTGCCGGTGGCTTTGAATGGGTAGGTGAATATCTGGCCCTGGCCGGATGACTGGGTCAGATAGACCTTGGCCACCAGGTTTGAAGACTGCCAAGCATTGAGGGCGGTATTGCCCGAGATACTTGCGGCATTGCCGACGGAGAGGTTGAAGTTCCGAGTATCGCCCGAGAACATCAGCACTTGCAGCTTATAGGTATGGCCGCTGACGATGTTCAACTGCGAGATTCTCGGCGTTGAGCTATCATTTCGATCGGTGCTCATGACCGCGTCAAGGCCAGGGTCGCCAGAGAGTAAGCTCGGGGCACCACCGATGTTGTTCAAGCCCGGATACCATCCCGAAGTCAGTTGCGACATCCAAGTGCCGGGCTGCCCAGGCAGCTGGTCGGTGTTTTGGTGCACGTTGCCCAAGGCCGAGGAATTGGTGTTATCGGCAGAGAACAGAACACTTCCCACGGTCTCGCCGCCCGGCCCACCGAGGTCGATGGCATAGGCAAAGGTCCCGGTGAGATCCAAGTCACCCGGACCGCTTAGGGGATTCAAAGTGCCGTAGTCTATGAAGATATTCACAGTACTCGACACCGGCGGATTGACGCCATCATTGGCCGTCAACCGGAGCGTGTAGTTCCCGCTGTTGGTGAACGTGGCGGACGACGTCAGACTGGACGGAGTACCAAACACGACCGAGCCAGGCGCACCCGGGTCAACCGACCAGGTGGTGGTGACCGGACCGTAGCCACCAATAGCGGTGCCGGCCAAGCTGATGGTAACGGTGCCGCTGGAGAGGGACGCACTCTGGGGCGCACCAGCATTCACCATGGGCGGAGGCGTGGCGGCGGAGGAATCCTGCAGCATGATCCCATTGACAACCGGGTTCGGGTCCCAGCTCGCTCCGTTCGTCCAAGTCACCGCCGGGTAAGCATTAATCCATAGCTTATTGGTGGTGGCGGTGAAGGAATAAGTATAAACCGTTCCGGCTGTTTCATTCAACTCGGGCACCGCCAAGTTATTAGTATCCCAGACCGCAGTCGAGTCGGCCGTGGCCATGCCGATCGAGAGGCTGAAACGACGGTCATGAGAGGGATCTCCGCCATACGCCAGGACTTGGAGCTTGTAAGTATGGCCGCTGATGATATCCAACTGTGAGATCCGGTTGGGGTTGCTGTCTGACCGGCCATTTTTCATGATGGTGTCAAGAGCACTGTCGCCGGTTGAAAGAGGAGTCCCGGCAACTTCGGAGTTGTTCAAGCCCGGATACCACCCGGGAGTCAGCGGCGACGCCCACGTACCGGGAGCACCGTCGTTTTGAGTCTGATTACCCGAAGCGGAAGTATTGACATAATCCGCCGAGAACGGAACCGATCCTCCCACGATCTCGCCGCCAGGCCCATTGAGGTCGATGGCATAGGGGAAGTAGCCGGTTAAATCCAAGCTGCCAGGACCGGTCAGAGCGCCCAAGGTGCCAAAGTTTAGGAAGGTGACCGTGACTTTGAGTGTGTCGAACGTGGTTTGATTGAGATTGTCGGTGGCCGTCAGCTTGAGAGTGTAGGTACCGGCGTTGGTGAACGTGGCAGTGGTCGCCAAGTTGGTGGCATTTCCGAAGGTCACCGTGCCAGGGCCCGAGACAACGGACCAAACGCTGGTGTACGGACGCGCGGAGGTCACGCTGCCACTCAGGCTGGCGTTGACGCTGCCGCCTTGAGAGAGGAACAGACTTTGGTCCGGTCCGGCAGTCACTGTGGGTCCGGTGGTTATATCCTGCAGGATAATCCCGCTGATGAGCGGGTTGGAGGCCTGGTTTCCGCCCCCCGGAGTCCCGATCCAAAGCGCGTCGGCGGTGGCCGTGAATTTGTATTTGTAGACAACCGGGGTGCTTTCATTGAGCAAAGCCGCCGGGTTGGCACTCTGCCAAGTCTGAAGATTGCCCTGACCAGTTACTCCCGTGCCTGCCCCGACCGAGAGGTTGAAACTAACAGCGGAGTTCGCGTTCTGCCCACCCGCGTATGCCAGGATTTCGAGCAGGTAAGTGCGACCGGTATGGACGTCCAACTGCGTAACTCTCGCAGACCCGCTATCGCCGCGCGCGGTACCCATGATGGTGGCAAGGTTCGTATCGGCACAAATAGGGAACAAAATCTGCCCGTTTTGACCGCTACCGCTAGGGGCGACATAGCCAAAGCCACCATTGGCAGTGGGAGTTTTAAAGTAATCGTTCTGGGACTGGGCGTAATTGAGTTGGTTCAAGCCCGGATAATAACCAGGGGCAGTTGGGTCTGCCCAAGTGCCGGGGGAGCAGCTCGTGTTGGCACCGTTTCCGCCGTCGGTATTTTGGCCGATACTGTTAGCGCCACTGCCATTTTGATAATCCCCAGAAAAGGTTACTCCCCCCAAGGTTACGCCGCCATTCCCACCGACACTAATGGCATAAACGTTGGTACCGGGAAAATCCAAGTCGCTAGGACCGGTCAGAGGGATGACCGTTCCGAGGTTGATGGCGTTGACCGTCAAGGTGTTCGTCATGGACACGGAAGTGGCGCCAATGGTGCCCGTCAGCTTGAGTTGGTATGTTCCGGTGTTGGTTATGGTGACGGTGGTCACCGCACTGTTAGCATTTCCGAACACCACCGTACCGTTCGACGAGACCACAGACCATCGGGCGGTAGCGTTGCTAGCCGTAAGCACGCTGCCTACCTTGCCATAGAGGTGCGCGGTCAGTACGGTATTGGGTGCCAAGCCCAAAGTCTGATCCGGACCGACGGAAACACTGGGAGCGGGGTTGGCCGGGCCAAATGCGACGCCGTAAATTCTCCAAGCACTACTGTTAAGGGACGTATTATTCGCACCCAGAGAAAGCATGGTCTTTGTCGTAAAAGAAGTGCCGGTGACTGGCTTCGCGTAAACAGCATAATAATATTGAGCCAAGCTGGTGGGCTGAATGTTGGGAATGCTACCGGTTTGGCCGGTAACGCCCACGACGTCGTTCGAGCCGAAATAATCGTTGGGCCTCTGGCCGGTATTTACCAGTTGCCAGCCATCGTTGATGACCCACTGGGCCGGATAAAGCGTCAGGGGAACCGGAGGATTCCCATAATTCCCGTTGGTATACCCCACGGGATCTAGCGTAGCCAACGTGTTTGTTGGGACCACAGCAGCGTAATTGGGATTCGGGGGGTATTGGAAGTTGTTGCGTGTGCCGAGGCCGCTGGCGCCTCCACCGAGGTTGTTGGTAATCCCCACACGGGTGTCCACGAAAAGGTAGGCGATGCCCGGGCCGTCGGTGGTGACGGTGATATTGAAGTTGGTGCTTGCGGGGAATTGAATGTTTTTGTTGTTATTTTCCGTGATGACATAGTCGAGGCCCTGCAGGTAACTCGGGAAATTGGCGGCAATGCCGGGAGTATTATTAAAAATACCAAAGCCATAGTAAACGTTTACGGCGTCGCTAACAGAGTAGTTTGTGTTGCCTATTCCTGTCCCCGAGTTACCCAGCGTTGGAAGCGGATAATTCGTAGCGGCGATATTGTTGACAGGGGTCAACGATCCATTCTGCAACACCAATGAGTAGTTAAGGCCACTAAACGTGCTGAAGGTGCCGGTAAGGCTGGGGTTGAGGGAGATGGGACCGAAGCCAACGTTCGTGTAGCTGTTAGCTGCCACGGCGGACACGATATGCGCCGCAGAAGCGCCAAACGGCAGGGCGACGAAAGCCGCCATGATAAATGACATCAGGGTTTTCATAAGAATGTGACGGTTTTGAGTGAGACGGTTTTGGTTTTGCTCGGGCTGCTTGCGCAGGTCGGCGGAGGCTTGGGGGGATTTCGCAATTTTGTTCATGGCGATGGTTGAATCGGTTAGTTGTTTTTCTGGGGACGGTGATAAATTAACACAACGCGGATAATTTTCATGTCATCTGTTCAGACGACAAGTCCGCAGTTGCGTCGGGGGGTGGATCAGGGTTATTTTTAATTTCGCCCGCCACAAAATGTGGCTACACGCAATAGTGTCCACCGCAACATTTGTGCGCCCGACCCAAGGCCAATAAGGCGTAAAAATTATAGATCAATGCGCTGCGAGAAAACCCAGTGTGGCATCCGGTCGGCGCCGATTTGACCATCCCAATTTGCAATGCAACCCTTTTCGTTCATTTTAAAGCACAGCGGCGGAAGGAGTTTTTTTTCACTGATCATAGGCTTGGGGAGTCTCGCCGCGGCCGCAAGTCCGGTGAAGGCGGATTTGGCTGCCAAAGGGAACGGGGCACTCCCAACCGGACAAGTGCGGGGTTCCGAGAACAGCGATTCGGCGTTGAGTCTCCAGTGGGTCACCTACCGCGACCGGACATTGCCCATTGTGAACGAGGCAGTGACCTTGTCATCGCACCCCGGCGCGACCACTTTCAAGTTTGGTCTCGATCAGGGGGTATCGAATGGCCCAATCCGGTTTCGATACCGGCTTGATGGATATGAGCAGCGATGGCATGAGCGCACCGTTCTGATGCGGATGGTGATCCGGTTCATTGATGCGAATGATGAGGACTTAGCGGAGCAGGAGTTTACAGTAAGTGGAGTAAGCCCTGGCTGGACCGGCAGCTACGCTGATTCTCCGTGGATCCACCGGAAAGAGACCGTCACTGTCCCCCGCGGCGCGGCACATTTCTACGTGGTGATATCATCGGCGGGGCCGCCCGACGCCGTGGGTTTTTTTGCGATTCGCAACCTGGTGGTGTTCCCGTCCCAAGGCGCCACGAATGGTTTATGGCTGATGCCGCCGGTGAAGCCGGCGGGCAGCGAAGTGGTACTGGAGGACGTCAAGGATACGTTGGCGGGGTGGGTACGGGCGGGCACCCGGCCAGCCAATGCACGGGTGTTGCGATACGGTTCGGGTCCGGGTTCGGGAGTCGCCCTGGCCATCCTGGATGATAATCCACAGGGTCACGCCGACTGGAATACGATCAAGAGTCAAGCGCCCGAAGTCATGTCCGGAACGAAGTTGACGCTGGAATGGGACGAGGTTTACAGCATTGGCACGGCAGTTAACGGGGAGGAGACTTACCCGGATCTTCCGGTGGGATTATACTCGTTCCGCATGGAAGATTTGACCGTCATGGGAGTCCCGACGGGGCGCCAGATTTCGGTGCGGGTGACGGTGCCGGTCGCCTTTTGGCAGAATGGGTGGTTTTGGATCGCACCGGTTTTGCTGTTATTCGGTTTTGTCGTGGGCACCTGGCGGATGGTCGAGTGGAAAAGGATTACCCGGCAGGTTCGGAAGCTGGAGCGGGAGCGGGTCCTGGAGCAGGACCGCACGCGGATTGCGCAGGACATCCATGATGATCTGGGAGCACGGGTCACCGAGATTGCGCTGCTCAGCTCATCGGCACAACTAAAGCCCAACCTGCCGAGCGAGGTGCGCGCCGATTTTCTGGCGGTTTTCCGCCTGACGCAGGAACTGGTGCAGGCGTTGCATGAGACCGTCTGGGCGGTGAGTCCAAAAAACGATCATCTCGATGCGCTGACCAGCTATATCGGCCAAATGGTCAACCAGATGTGCGCCCAGGCAAAGTTGGGATGCCGGCTGGATATCCCGGATATTTCGGCCGAGGTTCCGGTGACCAGCCAGATGCGGCATCACATCGTCATGGCGGTGAAGGAAATCATTCACAATACGATCAAGCACGCGCGCGCAACTGAAATTCAGGTCTGTCTCCGGTGGGCCGAGAGAGCTTTGACCATTCAGATGAGCGACAACGGTTGCGGGTTTGACCCCGCAGTCAATGCCCGGGGGAACGGCCTCGACAATGTCGAGCGCCGGTTGCATTCGCTCGGCGGGAGCAGTTCGCTGGAAAGCCGGCCGGGGGCTGGAACCCGGGTAACCCTTGAGTTCCCATTGCCGGTCTCGTAACTTATTTATTGCCCATCAAAGCATTAATGCCCATCAAAACATTCAATATGACCCAGCAGAAAAGTAATTCAGAATCATTGCCGGTGGCCGTCGTAGAAGACGACAGCGGGTTACGAGGCCAGCTGCAGAGGATCCTGGCATCCGCGCCCGGGTTTTGCTGTGTGGGCGCCTACAAGTCGGCGGAGCAGGCTTTGGAGGGGATGGTCGCCGCGAAGCCCAAGGTCATCCTGATGGATATCAACCTGCCGGGAATATCCGGCATCGAGTGCGTGGCGCGGCTTCAGAAACTCCTGCCAGACGCGCACATCATCATGCTGACGATTTACGAGGACAGTGATCTGATTTTTCAGGCCCTGCAGGCCGGTGCCGAGGGTTACCTGGTCAAGTCGAGTGCGACCGATGTGTTGCTTAAGGCCATTGACGATGTCCATCAAGGAGGGGCGCCGATGTCGAGCCACATCGCCCGGAAAATGCTACGGTTCTTCCGTTCGGCGGATTCAACCCCCGCGACGGAATTGGAGAGCCTATCGGCGCGCGAGCTGGATGTCTTGCGCTTGCTGGCGGAGGGTCTGGTCAACAAGGAGATCGCGGACCGCCTCAGCCTTAGCGCGCCAACCGTGGCCACCTACATCCGCCGTATTTATGGCAAGTTGCATGTGCGGTCGCGCGCCGCCGCGATCGGCAGGTTCAGCTCGCTGGTGCGCGGCAAAGACGCCGGACTGTAACGGCGGTTGAAAACCGGAGCCGTTAGCCGCGGCTTGGCGGGATGGGGCAAGAAGCAGGGATTATTTTTTGCATCGTTGCAATACGATATTTTTCAGCTCGCAAAAGGATGGTTGTTGAGGTTGGCGTTTGCCGTAAAATTCTTTGCCCACGAGTTTCTTCCAAATTTCTGGCAATTTGGTTTTGATATAAGCCCGAAAACCGAAGTAGAGGTAGAGGTCAACGTGGTTAAGGCCGCGCGCTGCGCTGTCCCCACCTATCCAGAGGGGGCGGAACAAACCGTGCACGATTTTACACGCGGCCACGTTCGTGCCGTCGCCTGACGCTGCGCCCGGCGACGGGGACGGCGCAGCGCACCGTCCCTACCCCCTTCGGAGTTCGGGTTAAAGACATCCTAAAGTTAGTTTGCGGCAGATTTCTCTGCAGTCGTCGTCGCGGGCAGATCATCCGCCACGGTCATGAAACCCATGAACATTTCGTTCCAGCTTTGCAGGCCCCAGCCGACGGTTTTGGTCGCGTCGGGGTTGTTGGGATTGGTCGGCGAGTTGTCATGCGCGCCGGTGCAGAGCATCCAGGTACCGGCGGGAACATGCTTGGGTTCGGCGAGTCGATAGCTGGTTTGCCAGTTGAAGTCGTAATGCGGCACGGAGAGCAGCGTCTCGCGTTTTCCGTCCGGGTAGAGCAGCTGGAACTTGAACCACGACCCGCGAAAGTGCAGGTGCGGACTGAGGGCGTAGATCACCGCAGCTTGCTTGAAACAGTACAAGCAGTAGTGCTCGGCGTTCTGGTCACCCGGTTGGATTTCAAAATCGCGCACTTCGCTCGCCCGCACTTCGAGGCGACGTTGCGCCGGTTCTTTCGCAAGATAGAGTCCGATTTCACTCTGATCAGTCGCGGCCTCGCCCATGGTCGTGTAGTGCAACTCGAAGTTGAACCGTGAACCTTTCGGGAGAAACACGCCGGTGCCGGCCGGGAATTCGCTTGCGGTCAGACCCGGCACCCAGGTTGTAAACAGGTAAGCTTCGGGCGATGCGTTCGTGTAGCCTTCGGGATAGCGAACGCGCACGATTATGTGATGAACCACTTTCGGATTGTCCGCGCGACAAACCGCCGCGCGCAGCCAGCTGTCTTCCGGCATGGTAAAATCGGAATCGAGGTAGATGTATTTCATCGTGCCGGTGGCGGGAATATTCTGTTTTTTCGGAACCGGCACGATGTAGTCAGGTTTGCCGAGGGTCCACTCAACCGCCGGCGGCGCGGCATTGGTGAGCGGATCCTCCCCATCGCCGCGCGGACAGCCTTGTTCAATCCAACCCAGCAACGAGTGCGATTCCGCCGAGGTCAGCGCGCGGTCGTTGGTGAACTTTCCGAAATGCGGATCGGCATGCCACGGCGGCATGCGGCGATCCAGCACCACCTCCTCGATCATCGCCGACCAACTTTTGACTTTATGGTAACTGGACATCGCGAACGGCCCGATCTGTCCCGGGCTGTGGCAGCCCACGCAGTTTTTCTGCAACAGCGGCGCGACCACGCGGCTGTAGGAGATCGGGTCTTTTGGCATTTCGTTTTCAAACGTGATGCGGCAACCATGCACCTGGGTCCTGGGATTCGAAACGGGCTTGCCGGCGAGAAATTCGCCCAGGGCGGTGGCCAGATAATTGGTCGTCGCCTCCGGCTTCTGGGTGCCCTCCGTGTTTTGGTCATCGAGCGCGCCACGATAAATAATCGTGGAGGTTTTTGGATCAATCGCGATCACTTCGCAGGTGCGGTTGACCCCAAGAGATTGGGCGACCAGCTGGTTTTCATCGCGCAGAACCGGAAGATTACCCACGGCGGCCTTGAGCATTTCCAACCTCATGACTTCGGTGTCTGTAAACGCTGTGGCAGGCGCGAGGGGGTTCCGCCGAGACATCATGAGCATCTGGATCATCATATCATCAGGGTCATCGGCGGTGCAGGAGTTGACCAGCCAGAGATCAACCCCTTTGCCGCCAAAGTCTTTGATCAATGATTTCAACTTAGGCAAACTTTGGCGCGCAATGGGACAGTTGAAGCTCGTGAAGAAAAGCACCACCACGCGCGCATCGCTGCGGCGCAGCTCAAAATATTTTCCCTTGTAATCAAGCAGGCTGAAGTTGATGACTTCTTCCGCTTTATATTCCTCGCGGCGCGGCGAACGCTCGTCAGCGGGTTCACCTGCCAAACCCGGCAGGACCCAGGCAAGGGCAATTAAGAGGGCAAGTTGGCAACGTGATTGGGACAGGCATGAGATCATAAGTTTATAAATATGGGATAAGTTGTACCGAATATCATCATGGATTTTTATTAGTCTCCGTTTTTTCGAAGGATTTCGTCATCGGGTTGGCCTTCCTTCCAGAGTTTGATGGCCGCGTCGTTTTTCTGGGGTGCTCCGGGCGTGCTGCGACCGTCGGCAATGTATTTCTCCAGCAGCGTGGTCAACTGGGCGACAATTTCCGGATGGTCCCTGTATTCATTGGTGCGTTCACCGACATCCTGGGTCAGGTCGTAGAGCTGGACCGGCGGGAGTTGCTTCGCCTCCCTACAGCCGGGCCCGGGTACGCTCCAGCCGCCAGAGCCAGCGCAGAGTTCAAGCTTCCATGGTCCCTGCCGGATGGCGAAGGAGCCATTGATAGAATGATGCACGACCGCATCACGCAGAGGCGGTTTGTCCGTGCCGAGCAACGCCGGCAGGATGCTCACGCTGTCTTCGGCGGCGTGGTCGGGAAGTTTCAGGTTCAGAAGGTCGGCGCAGGTGGCCATCAAATCCACGAGGCAAACCAATTGACTGCTGCGGGAACCCGCTTTGATCTTTTCCGGCCAGCGCACGATGAACGGAATCCGGTGCCCACCGTCCCAGATATCGGACTTGTAACCACGGCGAAATTCACTGGGGTAATGGCCTTGTTTCTCCAATTCAGCGACGCCAATGTAGGGTGCGCAGCCGTTATCGCTGGTCACGATGACAATCGTATTCGCGCCCACGCCCGACTTATCGAGAGCGGCGAGCACTTCGCCCACAGCCCAGTCCGTCTCCATCACAAAGTCGCCATAGACTCCGAGACTGCTCCGGCCCTGCCATTCCTTGGTGGGAACCAGCGGTGTGTGCGGTGAGTTCAACGGCAGGTAGAGAAAGAAGGGCTGACCCGTCTTCGCCTGCTTGCCGACAAACTCGACCGCCTTCCGCGTCAGCGTCGGCAAGACATCCAACGCTTCAAAACCGGCTGCCGCTGGTCCGCTACGCGTCCATTTTCTGGCCGTGGTCAGCGGCTCGGTTAAATGATCATTCTCGATGAAGACAAACGGCGGCATATCCAGCGAGGCACTGATGCCAAAAAAACTGTCAAACCCGCGCGTGGTCGGGCCGTTCTTGATCACCGGCGACGGCTGGTTCATTTCCAATCCCATTCCCAGATGCCATTTTCCGATGCAGGCGGTGGTATAACCATTCTGTTTCAACAACGCCGGAACGGTCAATCGATTGGCAGCGATTAAAGGCTCGCTGAAACCATTTAGCACCCCTTTCTGCAAATGCGAGCGCCAGTTGTAGCGTCCCGTCAGTATGCTGTAGCGGCTCGGCGTGCAAACCGCCGAACTGGAATGCGCCTCGGTGAACGTCATGCCCTGTGACGCAAGCCGGTCAATGTTCGGCGTGGCGATTTTGCTGCGTGCGCCACCAAGGCAATGCACGTCACCGTAACCCAGATCGTCGCAAAGGATATAGATGAGGTTGGGTTTATCGGTCGGCTTCGGCGCATCGGCGGCGAGCAACACGGCCAGCGGCGCGAAGAGCAGGAGGCTAAGCGTGAGCGAGGTGGTTTGGTTCATGGTTGACTGAAGTTTGACAACCGGATGAGCAGGGTGGGTTCATCATTTCCGGATTAAACCCGATCTCCGAAGTAGAGGTAAAGGCCAACGTGGTTAAGGCGGCGCACTGCGCTGTCCGCACCCATCCAGAGGGGTCGGAACAAACCGTGCACGATTTTACGCGCGGCAACGTTCGTGCCGTCGCCTGACGCTGCGCCCGGCGACGGGGACGGCGCAGCGCACCGTCCCTAGCCATTTCGGAGTTCGGGTTAAAGCCAACGGTTTGCCCGCATCTAAGTTTAGGCCGGACGTGATTCAAGGTTCCGACGGTTTTTCAGTGGCAAATTGAAGTTTGGGGAGGAAACTCAAATCGGAACAGCCAAACTTGCCGGCAAACGCCCAGGCACCGTTTCCCTGAATGACTTTGATCACAAGCTGATTCCAGCCCAACTTGAGCAGCAGCGGGTTTTGTGAAAACATATCCGGATCCAGCGGGCCTTGCCGTTCGTGCGTGGCGAGCAGTTCCCCGTTGAGCCATAATTCACAGCCATCATCACTGCCGTAGGTGAAGGAAAGCTTGGGCAGGTTCGGTTCAGAAAGCAGATCGTCCAACGGCTTGGGCGATTTGATCCAAAGGGCCACATAAGCAAAGGCGTTATCCTGCGGGCCATCGGTCAACCCGCTTTTGAAATCAAACACGCCATTTTTACCCGCGTCACCGACCCGCCATTTTTTACCGGCCAGCGCAGCGTCCTGCTTGATTTCGCCCGGGGGCAATTTGCCGCTGTAGGCTTCGCTGGGATCAGAAAAACCAAAACTGCCGCAAACGAGGGCGCGTATGAGCCGCCCTCTCAAATCAATATATCCGTCGGGCGAAGCAACTTGACCAATTTCAACACCTTCATTGCGGAAGAGGTGTGCGATCAACCCCGCCTTTTGGGGCGAACCCATTTCAGGATCAAGATTACAAAGAATCACGCGGCCCTGATTCATGGGACGAATAACGATGACCGCCCGCGAGGCCGGGTTTTCAACTTCCGAACGGTAAAGCGCCGCCGTTTTGACCGGCTCGCCTTTATAATTCCAGCGCCGCCAATCCGCGGGACACGCTTCCAACACGACTTGCGCACCTTGGACAAATTCACCTGCCAAGCCAAAGTTCATCTGCTGCCAATCGTCAGCTTCGGAAAAATACAGGCTGGCGTCATCCAGTCCGGCGAGCAACCGGTCGCCTTGCTTGATGACGAAAGAAGAACTGACGCGCGGTTCCACCGAGATCGTTTTGCCAAGCAATTTGCTTAACGCGGCCGCGCCTTCGGGCCTGAGGTTCCACACCCAGACCGTGCCGCCGTGCGCGAGCGTTTTATCCACGGCGTTTTTCAAAGCGTCCGCCAGCCCTTGGGCGGGTTCGCGGGAACCGTCCACCAGGAGAAAATCAAAATTCGTCACAGCGGAATACACGGAAGCTTTAACCCCTGCCAGGCTCAATTCTTGCGCGAGAAGATTTCCGTTTTCCGGCAGATAACCGACCGTCGCATTGCCTTGATTGGCGGGCGCAGCCGACCCGGCCGGGGTCGCGATGCCAGGACGATTTTTCCACGGCGAGTTGTGAACTTTCAAATTCGCATCACGGATCGCATTGAACATGGGCCACGGACGATACAGAGGCAGCGATGGATCATAACCGGGATTCAGGGTGGTGACATAAGGCCCCAACCGCTCCGGCTGCATTCCAGGCACGCCTTCATGGTAGCTGCCAAAAAATATGCCGTCATCCAAAGAAGGAGCTTTGGTCACATCGGCCTGGCCCAACGGCAAGGGTTGAACGGCATACCAGACGATGTTGAAAACGCTTTGATAGTTCGCCCCGTGTTTTTGCTGGCTGGCCAACAGGCCGTAACATTCACCAGCCACCCCCTCCATGCGTCCAAGGTCAGACGCATAGGCACGGGGGCCGTTGAATTTAGAGACCTGTTTTGGCGTGCCGTAGTAGGCCATACTGGTTTCGCCGACAGCAAAGGGCTTGCCGGATTCAGCTGCGCGTTGCAAATCAGCGTCTCCGCCGTAGTGGATGTTAACCACCGGCAGCCGACCGGCGGCATCCCATTCGCCATCGCCGGAAATCCAGGCGCGCGTCGGATCGTTTGAGCGACAGAGGTCCACCCACGCCGAGACTTCATTGAGACAGTGATCAATCATGTTGGTTGGCGCATGCCAGACATTGCGCAACACCGGCAGGATTTCATTGCACACACTCCAGCCGAAAACAGAAGGATGATTGCGATCACGCTGAACCAACTCCGCAACATTTGTCCGGCAATTGATCCAGAATAAATCACTATCGACTTTTGGTCCTCCGTCGCTCAACCAGATCGCGCTCTCGTCCAAAATCATGATGCCCATTTCATCTGCCAGGTCGTGATAAAACGAAGGAAACACCGAGGCGTGCAGGCGGACGGCATTGGCGCCGGCGTCTTTGAGCAGACGATACCAGGCATAGGCGTAACGGCGGGTCATTTGCGGAACGCCCATGAAATGCCACGAATCACCCCGCAACGTGATGGGCTGCCCGTTCAAGCACTGCTGGTTCCCGACCAGAGTAAATTGCCGCCAGCCAAAGCGCTGATATTTGGTGTCAACGATCTTTCCCGCGACCTCCAAATGCAATATAAGGCCGTAAAGATTGGGCGCATCAGGACGCCACATTTTTAACCGGCCCTTGGGGTTAATGGTCAGCGTAACGGTTTTAGATTCGCCGGGCGCAAGCTCAATGGAGTGCCCGGAAAGTTGCAAACTGGGGTTATCGGCAAGTTTCCATTTCACTTCGGGAGCATCCAAAACAGAATTGCCGGCTTCATTGATCCACTCCCGCACATCGCCAGATATATTTACCTTTTCCGGAGTAAGGGCATGATTAGCCAGCGTGGCCACAATACTCAATTCATCCCGGTCTACCCAAGGCTGAACAAAAACATCACTGACTGCGACCTTGGGTTGGGCAAGCAAAAACACATCCTGCCAAATGCCGGCAATCCCGGTACCCCAAAACGAACCGGAAAGGTATTCGCGGCGACCGAATTGACCCGGCTGGTCAAACACCTTCGGGGCAATGACCTTGACCAAGACTTGATTGGTGTCGCCAAAACGAATCCATTTTGTCACATCGAATTCCTGATTGAAGAAAATATCAAATCCTTCACCGGCGCGCTCTCCGTTCACATAAACCACCAGCTTGCCCGCAACTGCGCCGAAGTGCAGAAGTATTCGTTCATCCGCCCAAGCCATTGGCACGCTGAAAGATTTTTCCATCCAAGCTGCCGACATTTTTTCCCAACTGGCAGGATAAGAAGGATAGGTTAGAAAATCCCCGCCTTGCTCCTCAAGGTTCATGGCAAAGGAATTGACATTCCACGGCGACGGGATTTTGATGGCCGTGGCATCCCAGGCTCCCATGGACGGCACACGATTGCCAGGAACGCCATTGTCCTGATCACCCTGAAATCGCCAGAAACCATTCAGACAGATTTCTTGACGGCAAGGCGCTTCATAGCGGCTTACCAAGCCTTCTTGCGGCGCAAAAGGGCGGCTAAACTCAACCCGTTCAGCAGACGCGACCATCAAATTGATCTGGAAGGCCAAAAAGCCAAACCATAACGCCTGATGCCCGCCAACATTTTTGATTTTTAAGAAATGCGTCATAAATTACCAATTCATTCCAAAGCCATCCCATAGCAAACAAACAAAGGCCATTGAGCTATTGCGGTCCTGAACAATGGGGTGCGGAGCATTATCGATTAACACCCCGGAACCCGCCGCTATTTTTGCGGGGTGACCATCATATACGCCGGAGGCAATGTTCATTTACCACCGGGCTTGAGCCAGAGTTTTTCCATTTGTTCGAGGGTGCGGCCCTTGGTTTCCGGCACGAACTTCCACATGAACAGCGCCGCCAGCACACTCATCACGCCGTAAATCCAATAAGCAAACCCGTGATGGAAGGCGTTCAACAGATACGGATTGTCGTTCAGGATGGGGAACGTCCAACTGACGATGAAATTGGCAATCCATTGCGCCGCCACGGCCACCGCCATCGCCTTACCACGCACCTGATTTGGAAATATCTCACTCAACAGCACCCACACCACGGGCCCCCAGGAGACTGCGAAACCGGCGATGTAGAACAGCATGCATAATAATGCCAGCACACCTTTGATTTGCAGGGCAAATGCACCGCCTAGCGCAAACATGGCCACCGCCATCACCAACGCACCGATGATTTGCAGCGGTTTACGGCCCAGCTTGTCCACCGTCAGAATCGCCACCACGGTGAAGATCAAGTTCACCGCGCCAACAATGATGGTCTGAAACAACGAGGCGTTGGTGTCGAAACCCACGTTCTTGAATATTTCCGGGGCGTAATACAGCACCACGTTGATGCCGATGAACTGCTGGAACACGGACAGCATGATGCCGATGAAGATCAGCATCGCACCGAAGGAAAACAGCCGGCCCGAGTGGTGCTCCGACAGTGAGGCGCGAATCTCGGTGATTTCCCGTTCACCTTCCTCAACGGTTCCTATCTTGGCCAGGACGGCCCGCGCACCCGCCTCGTCGCCTTTCAGCATCAGATAGCGCGGGGTCTCAGGCACAAAGAAAAGTAGCAACAGAAACGACGCCGCCGGAATGGCACCCGATAAGAACATATAGCGCCAGCCGATGGTGTTTAGCCATGCATCGCCGCTGCCGGCTTTGGAGATACCGAAATTGACGAAGTAAATCACCAGCATCCCGAAGATGATGGCAAACTGGTTCCACGCCACGAGATTGCCCCGAATGCGAGCAGGGGCAATTTCCGCGATATACATGGGCGAGAGCATGGAGGCCAACCCCACGCCGATGCCGCTCAGGATACGGTAGAAAACAAAATTCCACATATAGCCCGGCCCGCCCTGCCCGACCGGCGCAAACGGAAATTCCGGAGCGGCGGCACCGATGGCGGAAACCAGAAACAGCACGGCGGCGATGACCAGTCCGCGTTTACGCCCGATGCGGGTGCTGACCCAGCCTCCGATGCAGCCGCCAACAATACAACCAATGAGAGCGCTGGAATTGACGATGCCCCACAGCGAATTGGCGTCGTTCGGGTCGCTCAAATGCCGCGGATCAATGAAATAAGCCTTCAGGCTGCCCACCGCGCCAGAGATGACGGCGGTGTCGTAACCGAATAACAGCCCACCCAACGTGGCAATCAGGGTGAACAGAACGATGTAAGGATTGATGCGTGGCATATACTTTGAGTTTGTAATTAAATTTGGTGGTTAATCAGATGAACTCATTGATGAGGTTTTCGAGATATTCCTGCCGACCACTGGCGCTGGCGTCGGCTTCGCCCTTCTTGAGCATATAAGCCTCCAATGCCTTGAAGTCGGCTTTGCCCGCTTCAATCTTCGCGCCGATGCCGCTGTCCCAGGAGGCGTAGCGATGCTTCACGAACTCGGCTAACCGTCCGTCCTTGCGAATCGCCGCTGCAATCTTCAGGCCACGCGCGAAGGCATCCATACCCCCGATGTGTGCGTAGAATAAATCAATCAGCTCAAAGCTCTCGCGACGAACCTTCGCGTCGAAGTTCACGCCGCCGGTCTTGAACCCGCCGTATTTCAGGACGCTCAACATCGTGTAGGTCGTCAGATAAATGCTCGTTGGAAACTGATCGGTGTCCCAGCCCAGCAGTTCGTCGCCCGTGTTCGCATCAATTGAACCGAGCGCGCCAGCGGCGCCGGCCGTTTCCAGTTCATGCTGCATGGTGTGGCCCGCCAGCGTCGCGTGATTCGTCTCGATATTCAGCTTGAAGTGCGGCAGCAGATCATATTCCCGCAAAAAGTTAAGGCACGCCGCCGCATCGGAATCATATTGGTGCTTGGTTGGCTCCTTGGGCTTGGGCTCGATGTAAAATTGCCCTTTGAATCCGATGGCTTTCTTGTGCGCCACGGCCAGGTGCAGGAATTTCGCCAGATGCTCCTGCTCGCGCTTCATGTCGGTGTTGAGCAGCGTCATGTAACCTTCGCGACCACCCCAGAAGGTGTAGCCTTCGCCGCCGAGTTCGTGCGTCACTTCCATCGCCTTCTTCACCTGGCAAGCGGCAAAGGCGAACACATCCGCGTTACAGCTCGTGCTCGCGCCGTGGACAAAACGCGGATGCGAAAAGGCGTTGGTCGTGCCCCAAAGGAGCTTCACGCCGGTGCGCTTCTGTTCTTCCTTGAGGACCTTGGCAACGGCGTCGAGATTCTGGTTTGACTCGGCCAGCGTTTTGCCTTCCGGCGCCACGTCGCGGTCGTGCCAGCAGTAATACGGCGCGCCCAACTTGCTGATGAATTCAAAGGCCACGCGGGCGCGGTTCTGGGCGTTGCTGATGGAAGGGCTGCCATCATCCCACGGGCGTTGCATCGTCCCCGCGCCGAACGGATCGCTGCCGGTTCCGCGGAAGGTGTGCCAGTAAACCACCGCGAAACGCAGATGGTCGCGCATCTTCCTGCCTTCGACGATTTCGTCGGCGTTGTAATGCTTAAATGCTAGCGGGTTCCTGGATTTCGGCCCTTCGTAGCGGATGGTATTTATATTTTGGAATGTTGATTTCATATTATTGATGTAACTGCCAGATTCTTAAATTTATATTGCCGCCACGGTTTCGATTCCTTCGGGAATAAAACCACGCACGCAATGTGCACGGCCTTCTGGGACGGCATAAAATTCATTCTATGTTCTTTCAATGCAAAAACGTGCAGCTTGTCTCGCAACCGAATGCCGGACGGCTACGGGCCGACTTTCAGGCCGCCGGTGGCTGAACCTTTCGACCATTCGCCAACCGTGGACCAGCGCAAGCTGTCGCTCGGTCCAGTGAGGAGGGCCCCGCGGAGCAAGGGCAACCCGCCCCACTTGGAGGAGGTCAGTTCAGCGCGCAAGCGCACCTGCGCGCCGGGCTTGATTCCCGTCAGCGCCACTTCCCGCTCGCCGGATTGCAGGGTGAAGGACTTGGAGTCAGTCACTTTAAAGCTTTTGTCGGCCGTTTCCACCGTCACTTTGATGGCGGCCCTGGAAGGAATTTCCGCCCAGGTTTGGAGGCTGGCGAGGGCAGAAGCGGCGGAGCGCCATTCAGTGGTCAGGCTGCCAGTACGCAGGCTCTCCACGCCCCGGGCGGCCAGTTCATGAATCGCCCGGCTGTCCATGGTGCTGCGGGTCACCAGCACCTCGTCCATGGCGAATTTGCCGTGGTAAAGTTCCGGCGCGCTGCCGATCATTTCGAGCGGGCCGGCGTAAGGCGGTTGCGTTTCCGTGTGGTCGAGCTCGCCATCGAGATAAACGGCGCCCTGCTCGCGCTCGGCGTTGTACGTGTAGGCCACATGGATCCAGTGGCCCAGGGGTACCGAGTTGCGGCCCTGGGTATCCCGATTGCGGAAGGTGAGCAGGAGCCGGTTGTCGAAGACCGAGGCGGCGAGGCTGGTGCCGATCACGTCGATATCGGCACCCATCGGAGCGGCGCCGCCGAAGAAAGTAGCCTGCTTGTTTTCCAATGACTCGATATTAACCCAAGCCGCGAGCGTGAAGGACTTGCGGTAAAGATCCAGGCTTCCGGCCTTGATGAAGGTTTGCTTGTCGTCGGTTCTAAACGCCCGGCCGTGTTTGCCGGTGACAAAGCGAGGGGCGCCTTGAACCGGCAACACGGTCCCGGTCACCTCGTTGCGCACACCGGCATTGTCCGGAGAGTCGAAATCGAGATAGACCAACGGGTCGCGGAGGGCGAGCCCGATGCCGCCCGGCACCGTCATCGGTTGCCCGGCCCCGTCGCCGATTTTGACCTGGAAAGTGCCCGCGAACGGGAAGGGGCAGTCCAGCTTGACGGCACAGTGTTCGCCCACTTTGAGATCCAACGCCTGGGTGGCGGCCACCTGGTCATCCACCGTGATGGCGAAGTCTTTTTTGTAAGGCTGGCTCCCGGCATTGAAGGCCTCGGCCGCATAGTGCAGCACGCCGTCGTCGCCCAAGGCGGTGCGCACATGGGAGAGCAACAGGTTGACGGGCACGTTGGACACCTGGAGGGAATGGTAAACCACCTTGCCGTCCACCATGGCCAGAAGGGTTTGCTGGCCGCTTTCATAGAGGGTCGTCTCGAAAGTGTGGGAGCGGCTCTGGCCCGGCTCGATTTCAAAGCGATGGGTGTCGAGCAAGCGGTTGCAGTATAATTTGACATCAGCCACGTCGAGCAGGTTGCCCTGGTTTGTGACCGTGACGGTCACCGCCAGCGGCTCGCCGCCGCGCGCCTGGTCCGGAGCTTCCAGCGCGCAGACGAAGTCGGCCTGATATGGCCGTGTGACTTCAAACTCACCGGACACACCCTCGGCGGGGTCTTTGAAGCCGATCCGGTTTTTTTGCTGGTCGCCGCTATCAAGCGCCTTGGGGCTCGAGCCGCCAACGTGAATCCTGAACTTGGCCGGGGCGACCTTGCGCACCAAATCGGCATCGAGGAACGACAGCTCATAGGGCGTCAATTCAAAATCGACCGTTTTAGTTTCGCCGCGCTTGAGTGAGACATGCTGAACGCCCTTGAGTTCAATGACCGGTGTAATCACCGGAGCCAGCATATCGGTCACATAGAGCTGAACCGCTTCATCGCCATCGCGCTCGCCGACATTGGCCACGTCCACGCTGACGTGGACAAAACCCGGATCATCGGTCTTGGGCGTGATCGTCAGATGGGAATACTGAAAGCGGGTGTAACTGAGCCCGTAGCCAAACCGGTAGAGCGGGGTAAAAGGCATGTCATAGTAACGGTAGTTGCGGCCCGAAGGCAGGTAGTCGTAGGTCAGCGGCAGCTGGCCCACATGCCGCGGGAATGTAATGGGCAAGCGGCCCGAAGGATTGCGGTCGCCGAAAAGCAAATCGGCCGTGGCGTTGCCGCCCTCCTCCCCCGGGTACCAGGTCTCCAGAATCGCCATAATATTATCGGCCTCCCAAGGCAGCGTGAAGGGTTTGCCGTTGACCAGCACCAACACCACGGGCTTGCCCGTGGCTTGAACTTCCTTGATGAGCTGGCGTTGGACGCCGGGAATCTCCAGCGTGGCGCCATCGGTGTTTTCGCCCGTGGTGGACTTGCCGCCTTCCGGACGGCTGCGATCCCCGACCACGAGAATGACGACATCCGCCTGTTTGGCAATATTGACGGCCTCGGCAATGCCCGACGTCGAGTCGGAGGTTTGGTCACAGCCGCGCGCATAGAGCACCTTGGTCCCTGCGCTCACGTGCGATCTGACGCCTTGGAGCACCGTCACTAACTGATGGTCCAGGGCCTTGGGCGAATAGTCGCCGGTCTGGGCTTCGTCGGCGTTGGGTCCGATGACCGCCACCTGCCTGATCGTCTTGCTCAGCGGCAGCAAATGGTCGTCGTTCTTGAGCAGCACCGAGCTTTGCACCGACACCTCGCGCGCCAGGGCGCGATGCTCGGGCGTGTCGTAGGCCGGCAGCTTGTCCCAAACCATTTGCGCGGAACCGGGATTCTCAAAGAGGCCCAGGCGAAACTTGGCGCGCAGCACCCGGCGCACGTTAAGATCCAACTGGCTCTCTTGCACGAAGCCGTCATGTACGGCCTTGGCCAGCGCTTGATTGAAAGTCGAGCCGCACTCGATATCCACGCCGGCCAGAACCGCCTTGGCGGCCGCTTCTTCGGTGGTTTGAACCACGGACTGCTTGGTCAGGAAATTCTCGGGACCCCCGCAATCCGAAACCACGAAACCGTCAAAGTCCCACTCCTCGCGCAGGATTTTTTGCAGCAATTCAGTGGAGCCATTGTCCGGGACCCCGTTCCAGGTGCTGTAAGCGGCCATCACGCCTCCAGCATGGGCTTCTTTGATGGCGGCGCGGAAGCTCACCAGGTGAGTGCTGCGCATGGCCCGGTCGGAGAGCTGGGCATCGTGGCTGTCGCGGCCGCCCAGCGGCTCGCCATGCCCGGCAAAGTGTTTCGGCACGGCGATCATGTTCTCGCCTTGGAAGCCGCTGATCCAAGCCACGCCCATGCGGCTGACCAGATAGGGATCCTCACCGTAGGTTTCCTCGACCCGGCCCCAGCGCGCATCGCGCGCCACGTCCAGCACCGGCGACCAGGTGCAGCGCAGGTTGGCCGCCTTGGCCTCCTCGGCGGTGGCCTTGCCCACGCGCTTGACCAGCTCCTGGTCAAACGTTGCGGCCATGGCGATGCTCTGGGGGAAAATCGTCGCCCCGCTCGAGTAGGATTGCCCGTGCAACCCTTCAGTCTTGAGCATGGCCGGGATCTTCAACCGCGGAATGCCCTGGGAGCCCCAGCTATCGCTCAGCTCAATGACTTTTTCTTCGAGGGTCATCCGCGGGAGCAAATCATCAATTCGCTCCTCGATGGGGACCTGGGGGTCCAGATATTTGGGGGTGGGTTCAGCGGCCCGGATAATTCCAGGCAGTAATCCAAGAGTGATGATGGCGATCAGCGTTTTCATTTATGTGTTTTAATATTTCAAATTTAATAGGGTAATTAATCAAGGGGAGTCATCTGTGAGCAGTTGCCGTGGCACGCTCGGGGACGACGGCAGTTCGCCACGAATCATCCGGGTGGCCGCCCCGGTCAGTTTCAAGTAAAAATCTGATGGCAGGCCATCGTAGGTGACGAAGTATTTACCCACGGGAGTGACATTGGCCACTTTGTAAATCGCCGTCCCTTCGTCAACCTCATCGAACATGCCCACGAATACCGTGCGGATGCCCAGATCCCGAAAAATCGCGAACTGGCGCCAGTAGAACTCGCCCTGGCGGCGGGGGATCAGCGTGGTGCCCGGCTTCGTCTGGCGCAGGTTGTCCCAGGAAAAACCCGGAAAGGCGGTCGGCATATAGCCCATTCCCCGCGGTTTCAGCTCGGCCAGGTCCGCTTCCCAAACGTTCTTTCGAATTCGATCCATGGAGGCGGGATCATGGTAGCGGTCGGCGTCCCAGGGACTGATGGCATCGAACGAACGATAGACTTTGGCCCAGGCATCATTCGTTCGTGAGGAGCCGGCCAAGGTGCGCCAACGGGGATCAACTCCACCAATGAGATATGCTCCACCGTACTGAGGGTCATCCTTGAAAAAGCGGATGAGTTCCCCGGCTTGCTCGGGAGACCAGGAGCGGTCGTTTAACCCCAAACCCCAGAGCAGCACCACCGGCTTGTTCTGTTGATGGAGATAGCGCGAGTCCTCGCGGACTTTGACTTTGTCGCAAAGGAACTTCCAGTCGTTCATGACAATTGCAGTGGTGGCGTCCGGGCCGGCGGTCACATCCAGCATCATTGCCCAAACGCGTCCCTCCCGGTGACAGCCTTCCCGGACGTTTGCGAGCACCTGGTTAATATGGCGTAATCGCGAGGGGTTGGTTGTTTCGCCGATGAAACGGCTAAGGAAAACACCATCAATTCCGTAGTGCCGCATCCATTGAAAGTGCAACAATACGGGTCCTTTCCGGAACGCACTGTAGAGAAGCGCAGGCGAGCCATCGGGCATTTTCAAACCCGGCACCTGATGCAGGTCTTCCGGGGCGTATTCCGAGACATCCGGCCACATGTCCACAGTAAAGCGCCCGCCGTTGGTGCTTTCAAGCCCCTGACCCCAGTGAACGAAGCCAAGGTCACTACCGTCCCCCGGCGTGTTAAACCACCCCTGGTAACCGCACAGAACTTTCCCATCCAGGGTGCCAGGATCGATATCGTCGCGAGTGGGGCCTGAGTAGGGATGGAGCCATGGTTCGGGCGGATCAGTGTTTTCTTCCGCGGCACAGAATGCTCTTGCGCACAGAAACAGAAGCGCCAGCAGGAGGTTTTTTGAAATCATAAAAGCATTTTAATCAGGAGTTTTGTTAATAAATTATAGATGATCAATTATTATGTTTCAGTCGCCTTAAACTGACTGGCGCCTCGTTTTGTCTTTTTTGGCACGCAGCGGGTTACCTGCACGGCGGGACCGAAAAGTCCGGAAGGCAGCAATCTCTCCTGCGCCGAGACCAGCCCCGGGCGTTACTGGTCGATAACCACAAAGGAAAAACGCTTTGGCTGGTCCAAAGGCAAAAGCAGGTCGGCGAGGATTCGGCTCACAAGCAGATTGGTGACCCGAATCTTGAGTATAAACTTGCCTTTCTTCAACGCGCCACTGGCGTCCAGTTGATGCGACGGTTCCCACAGCAACAAAAACAGGTGGAAGTTTGTTCATGATCATCAAGTGTTAGTAAGCTCCGCTGACCCTTTTTTATCTCATTTCAATAAACGACGCTTGGATCCGCTGGTCGTCGGAGGTCACCGGCTTGCGCTCCATGGGATAACCCAAAACTAGGTACTCGCCCGGATGAGTGGGCGATTCGTAGGAGTTGGCGTCCTTGCCGGCAAGACCGGTCTGGCGGCGCCAGGTAGCGTCGCGCTTGAATTCCGGCGAGCCGTCGTCCTTTTCGAACAGGATCACCCCTTCCTTATCTCGCAGGTAGAACCCCGACAGCCGGGCCGATTCGAAAGAAATGCCGGCGGGATCAGCAAGGCCGGGGGTCAGGCACCATAAAGCATCGTCATCTTGATTCACATTTCTATCCAATTGAGTGACGTCTTTTCGCTCCCTATCCTGGCTGTTATGTATGACAAAACCGTTCTCGTTGACCGGTCGCAAGCGGACGAATGGATTGATGACCTGAAGACCGGCAAACCGGGCATTGGCGGCAGTTGCTCGGACACCGATGGCGCCGACCAGCGAGCAGTAGTTGGTCACTTCTATCGACGGCTTAGCCATGTCCCCGCAATACACACGGATGGTGCCGCCGAAAGCGGCTACCTTGAGATGGTGTTTCCCGTCCGCCGTGGAGTCCAGCGGCACCGATTGGAGCGGAGTCCAGGCGCCCCGATTGGCATAGCTCAAGGTTAGGCCGGTGGTGGTTGAAATGCTGGCGCAGTAGCCACTGATTTTCTCGCCCTGAGCAGCGTCGCCCGAGCAGCGGAACAGCAGGCCAGCCTCACCGGTGGCAGGCACGGTGATGTCTGCCTCGGCCAGGAGGTTATTGAAGTGAGAGGCCGCCAGGGCCAATCCGGGGGTACTATTGGCGTAACCATCCGGTGTGGCAGTCCACTTTCCCTTGCGTGGAGACCAGACCCCGGCTGCGGCGAACTCATCGTCCAAGACTTTGGAATAAGGTTGTCCCAATTGCTTTGAGGCCGCAACCAGGTCATCGTGGGCGGCCTTCATGGCGGCCATGTCAGCCTTGAAGACCGCGCGGTCGTAGGTGAACAGTCCGTTGCGCTCGCCCTCCACGTCGGTGATCTGGGTGAATAAGGCATAGCTCAGGCCGGGACTGTAGAGGAAAGTTTTGAGGCGTCCGATCTTATCGACGTACCAAGCGGTGAAGTCCTCTTTGGTACGCTCGTCCCGGTCGGCCGGTAGCCAACTGTGATCTTTGATGACGTACCCCATCCCGCCCCACTCGCCCTGCCCCGCAAAACGGGTTTCCAGCGGCGGCGGTGAACCCGGGCCGGGATAAGTATGCCAGTCAATGACGTCGCCATTGGTCGCCGGGCCGGCGGCGGTTTCCACCGCAAGGAATCGGGTCGGATCGTAAGCCTTGATTCGATCCCCCAAGGCCATGATCTCCTTCGCATCATGGTATTCGCCCCAGCCCTCGTTGAACGCAATCCATCCGATGATCGAGGGCGAACTGCGAAATTGGCTGATCATCTCTTTGAATTCAGTCTCGAACTGTTGCTTCCACTCGGGGGGTGCCTCGGGACGACTCTGGGCAATCGTGCCGTCCGCTCGAATGCTTTCGTTAACCATCGCCGGCATATCCTGCCAGACCAAGATGCCCAACTTGTCAGCCCAATAATACCAGCGGGCGGGCTCCACCTTAATGTGCTTGCGGATGGTGTTGAACCCGCATTTCTTTGTCTGCTCTATGTCAAACTTAAGCGCCTCGTCCGTCGGCGCCGTGTAGAGACCATCGGGCCACCAGCCCTGGTCGAGCGTGCCCATCTGGAAAACGAATTTTCCGTTCAGTAGCGGACGCGTGATGCCCGCAACCTTGCCGACGCTTACGCTGCGCATGCCAAAATACCCGGTGACAGTATCCATAATCATATCCCCCTGCTTGAGAGACACTGTTATGTCGTAAAGAAACGGATCGTCGGGCGACCAGGGATGGGCATTGGGGATTGCGATCTCGATTTCCTTTCCCGCCGCACCTGTCCCGCTTGCCACCCGCTTGACTTTGGCGGAGACGAGAGCCTCCACGGTCCGGCCTTCGGCATCCCAGCCCTGAACGGTGAGCCGCAGCATCCCGTTCGCCACATCCGGCGTCATGTCCAGTAGTGTAATGTAAGATGCGGGTACGGGTTCGAGCCAAACGGTCTGCCAGATGCCGGAGTTTGCCGTGTACCAGTAGCCGCGCGGCTGCAGCGTCTGTTTACCCGTGGCCTGGTAACGGTCGGTTTCATCGGTGGAATCGTAAACATTGACGATCAGTTCATTGTCCCCCGGTTTCAGATACTGGCTGATATCAAAGCTGAATCCACAGTAACCGCCTTTATGCCCGCCCACCTCCTGGCCATTGACATAAACAGTCGTCTGCCAATCGACGGCGCCGAAATGCAGCAGGACGTGCTGACCGGCCCAATCCGATGGCACAGTGAAATTACGGCGGTACCACATTCTTTCTTCGTGCCGCATGAGGCCGGAAAGCGCCGATTCCACGGGATATGGAACGAGGATCTTTTCAGGCAGAGTCTTGCCCGTGGGCACCGCCGCATCCTTGAGAGCGGCTGAGAACTCCCAAAGCCCGTTCAGATTAAGCCATTGCCGCCGGACCATCTGCGGCCGCGGATACTCGGGCAGCGGATTAGTCACCGATACCTGGCTCGACCAACGGGTCATGAGCTTGGCTGTTTTTATCTCGTAGCACGCGGCGTTGCCAACAGCGGCAATCGCCAGGCCCGTAACCATAACAGACAGAAGTTTTGGCATGACTTGGTTGATTACGCGTTCTGGTTGTTTGCTGTTCATTTTGGATGTTGCGCCATATCCCTTTTATTGAATCGCATTGCCCAGCATTTTGAGGGCGATCCAGTGGTTGAATCCCCACCCCTCGGCGCCGCAGGCGCGCACAAACTGAGGCATATCGATCATGGTCAGGGGAACTCCCTCATAGGTCCAGGTTGCCACCACGTGGCCGGGGTTGCTCTGGTGATCGGCGCCGACCGCCACGGCCACCTCCAGATTCTGGGCGTCAAACACATGTCCCCGTCCCGGCGCCCCCCCCATGTCGGCGTAGAAATGATCCTGTCCATAGGTCGCGGCGGCCTGGTATTTCCAGTCCATCACTTCCCCGACGGGCAACCCCTCGAGCAGCTTGTGCTTTCGAGTGAAATACCAGCCGCCCATCCAGGGCTCATGCGCCGTGGACCCGTCGCTGACATTCTCTTTGCCAGGCAAACTGGCACGTTCTTGGGCACGGTCGTGATCATAGATGGCAATCAAAGGTATGTGGTGTTGCTTCGCCGCTTTCATCAGATCGTCGAGTATCCTTTGCGGATTATATAACGCCCCTTTCCAGACATTGCCGTCCTTGTCCGTGATGTCCTGATAATCACCGGCGTAACGGTGCACGCCGCCCTGAGCATCCGTGATCTTCACCGCCACCAGGAAATTCTGCGGATCCAGGTCTCCTCCCGGCCCATTGATGTCGACGTAATTGCGCTGAATCACCTCGCTACGATTGACCTCCGCAGCTTTGATCTGGATTTTGCCGTCCGTCACTTCAACTTTGACCGTATTTGTGATGAGAGCTATCTCGTGCGCCTGCGCCGCTGCTTGCCGATCATATGTTAGATCTTCCACCACACGCTTTCGGTTCACGTCTATGTTTATCCGCGGTCTGATCTTTTCCATTTTCGGAAAAGTGAATTCAATTTCGGCCGGGCCGTTGGGAAAGCCCTCCAGCTTGAAATAGGTGCCCATGAGATTGGCTTCAGCATACTTTTTGAACACTCCGCCAGCGATGGGCTTATTCTCGATGTTCGCACCAATACTCGTCTTGGTGGAGAAGATGATGACATCCGCCTGGTCGAGAGTATCGACTGTCCGGATGCCCAGCGCATCCAGCCCTTTCTTCACTTCGTCCTCATCTTCCACCAGATATACTTTCTTATCCGTTTGGACACGACAATCGACAACCTGCAGTGGCACCACCCGTTCAAGCACGGTCTTTCCATCCCTCACCAGTTTCGCCTCAACCGTGGCCAGGCCAGCCTCCGGCATTTCAAAATGAGCGTTTTCAAGCAACAGCTGGCTGAACTTGATTCCGCCTTCCAGGCTAACTTTCTGTTCAACCGTTCCGATCAGCTTCCCGGAAGGGGTCTTGGCCGTCGCCTGAAGGGTAAAATCCCCTTTCAGATCCTTTTCATTGAGGATCCAGAAGTCAACGACGGCTTCGCCGCCCTGGGGGATAATGAGATGACGGGGCATGATGGAGATCATCAGCGGCTGAAGACCTTCGGCCATCAGCTTCGGGTCGCCCTTG
>CAIPKV010000022.1 GCA_903865745.1 uncultured Verrucomicrobia subdivision 3 bacterium
CAACAAATGCCGTCACAAATCGTCCAGTGTTTGTCATAAAGCGTGGAGGAAACGTCGCATTGCGTGGAGGGAACGTGACCTTCCGTGCAGGGAACGCCCCAAAGCGTGCTGCGGCGACCCCTGGCGTGCAGGGAATGTGACCAAGCGTCCAGCGTTTGTCGTAAAGCGTGGAGGATTTGTGACAAAGCGTCCAGCGTTTGTAACAAAGCGTGCAGGAAATGTTGCATTACGTGGACGGAATGCCTCAAAGCGTGGAGGGAAAGAGGCAATGCGTGGAGGGAACGTGGCATTTCCATCACGCAATGCGACTTTGCGCGATGACATTGTCGCAATGTCAGTGGCCATTATGGCGTATCCGGCTGCCTTTTAGGGAAATCAACGCCAAGTCACGAAGTCGCCAAGATGCAATAGGACTTCAGCCCTTGCCACAACTCTGCGCCTTCGGGCCTTGGCGCCTTTGCGTTAAACGTCCCGGCTTGCGGCCAAAGAAAAAACGCCCGCAACAGATTGCGGGCGTTTGGTGAAAGAACAGGTTTACTTCGCAGCCGGTGCGTTCGTCTGGGCGGGCAGCGTCGAGAGCAGGTTGCCCACGGCCGGCGGTGGCGTGGTCGCCGTCGGGGTCGTGCTGGCGGGGGTCGCGGCGGGAGCGGTGACCGGCGCCGGATTGATGGCGGGAGCCGCCATCTGTTTGGCTTGAACTTGCTTGAGGAAATCCGCCGCGCTGCTGTCGGCGTGCAGTTTGTCATGCAAATAGCCGATGAACAGGCAGAGCAGGATGAACGACAAGGTGGCGTTCTTGGTGATCTTGGTCAGGGCGTTGCCGGAACCCGCGCCGAACAGCGCATCCGCCGTGCCCGCCCCGAACGCCATGCCCGCGCCGGCGTCTTTCTTGGGCAATTGCACCAAGACCAGCAGCACGAGCAGCAGAGCATTGAACACCGTGACAATCGTCAATAATCCAACAATGAAACTCATAAGTCGGTCAGTTTAGATGGAATTCTTGATGATGTCAGCAAAACTTCTCGCTTCCAACGAGGCCCCGCCGACGAGCGCGCCGTCTACGTCGGGCTGGCTCATCAATTCTTTGGCGTTGGCGGGCTTGACGCTGCCGCCGTATTGGATGCGCACTTTGCGCGCGACTTCGGCATCAAACATCGCGGCCAAGGTCTTGCGGATGAACGCGTGGGCGTCCTGCGCCTGCTGCGTGCTGGCGGTCTTGCCGGTGCCGATGGCCCAGACGGGTTCGTAGGCGACGACGGTTTCGATCATCTGTTCCTTAGTGAGACCGGCGAGGCTGCCGCGCACCTGGGTTTCGAGAACTTTCTCGGTTAAATTGCCTTCGCGTTCGGCCAGCGTTTCGCCGATGCAAACGATGGGCTTGAGGGCGGCGGCATGGACGGCGGCGGCTTTCTTGGCGATGAGCGCGTCGGTTTCCTTTTGGAACTGGCGACGTTCGCTATGGCCGAGGATGACATACCGCACGGAAAATTCCTTGAGCATGCCAGCACAGATCTCGCCGGTGTAGGCGCCGAAGTTGTGCTCGCTCATGTTTTGCGCGGCGAGTTTGAGGTTGGAATCGAGGATGGTCTTGGAGACGTCGCTCAACGCGGTAAACGCGGGTGCAACGACGATGTCGACTTCTTTGACGCCCGCGAGGTCGCGTTTCAAGTCGCTGACGAGGGTCAACGCCTCGGCGACGGTCTTGTTCATCTTCCAGTTACCCGCAATGATCAGCTTACGTTCTTTGTTCATAGTTTTAAAAATTTAACGCAAAGGCGCAATGCGCGCGCAGTTGCTTTGTTAGATTATGCTTGGCGACCTTGGCGTCTTGGCGGTTAAAGTTTATTTGTCGCTCAATGCCGCCACGCCGGGCAGCACTTTGCCTTCGAGGAATTCCAGGCTCGCACCGCCACCGGTCGAGGTGTGCGAGACTTTCTTGTCCGCCCCGAATTTCTTTGCCGCCGTGGCCGTGTCACCGCCGCCAACGACAGTGGTCGCGCCGGCTGCGGTCGCCGCCACGATGGCGTCGGCCATGGCCTTGGTGGCTTTCTCGAACGCCGGGAATTCGAACACGCCGGGAGGTCCATTCCAGATAATGGTCTTGGCGCGGGCGATGACCGCGGCGAATTGCCTGGAAGATTCCGGACCGGCGTCCATGCCTTCGAGGCCGGCGGGAATGCCGCTGGCGAGGGTCGCGGTGCCGACCTTCGCATCCGGGCCGAACTTGTCGCCGGTCATCCAATCGACGGGGAGATGAATGATTTTGCCTTTGGCTTTCGCCTTGGCGAGCAGTTCGGGCACAATCTTCGCGCCTTCCGCGTCGAAGAGGGATTTTCCAATCTCCATATTGTCCTGCACCTTGCGGAACGTGTACGCCATCCCGCCGCCAATGATGATTTCATCCGCCTTATCGAGCAGATTGTTGATGAGCTGGATCTTGTCCGCCACCTTGGAGCCACCGAGAATCGCGAGCAAGGGACGCTTCGGGTGGTCAAGCACCGCGCCAAACGCGTCGAGTTCCTTCTTCATCAGATAACCGCAGGCGCGCTGCGGGAGTTGGACACCGGTCATCGAGCTGTGGTCGCGATGCGCGGTGCCAAAAGCGTCGTTGATATAGACGTCGCCAAGCTTCGTGAGGCTGGCGCGGAAAGCTTTGACCTTTTCAGCATCGGCCTTGAGCTTGGTGCCGTCTTCCAATTTAACTTTACCTTCTTCCTCGATGTGGAATCGCAGGTTCTCCAGCAGGATGACGTCGCCGGGCTGGGCCTTGGCGCAGGCGGCTTCGACTTCGGCCCCGACGCAGTCGTTAAGGAATTGCACGGGCTTGCCGAGGAGCTTGGACAACGCGTCGGCGACCGGCTTCAACGAAAACTTTTCGATGCGTTTGCCGTCCGGGCGGCCGAGATGGCTCATGAGCACGACGGACGCGCCTTTATCGAGGGCGTACTTGATCGTGGGGAGCGCGGCTTCGATGCGTTTGGTGTTGGTGATTGCGCCGGTGACTTTGTCCTGCGGAACGTTGAAATCCACGCGAATGAGGGCGCGCTTACCTTTCAGGTCGAGATCTTCAATAAACAGTTTAGCCATAAATAAAGTTGGGATGTGTTTGCCTCGCAAACAAGGCTGACGAGCTTACCAGAGGACGTCGGCCAGTAAAGTGAATTTAACTCGCCAACGCATGGGTATGACTCCCCTGCCCGACCGCATTTGGGTTGCGGCGAAAGCCGTGGCTGGCTACGGTGACGGACAACGCAGTCTTATTAAAACATGAACCATCCGCAGAAAACCAAAGGCCTCCCCGGCGCGCAGGTGGTCGGGGTGGTTGATTACATCCAATACCAAGCGGGCGCGGTGGTCAGTCGCGAGATCGTCAAGCAGCCCACTGGCAACGTGACCCTCTTCGCGTTTGACGCGGACGAAGGTTTGAGTGAACACACTGCGCCATTTGACGCGCTGGTGCAGGTGCTCGAAGGCGATGCGGATATCATGGTCGCCGGCCAATCGCATAAGGTATCCGGCGGAGAGATGATTCTTTTGCCTGCGGGTCAACCGCATGCGGTCAAGGCTATCAGCCGATTTAAAATGATGCTCACGATGATTCGCTTACAAACACCGGCGCCGACGAAAGCCTGATTCAACCTCAAGCCATTGACTTAAGCCAACATGACCTCGCCCAATACCATCCTCGAACCCGGCACCAAGAAAACGACGCGGCGGGTGCGCTCTTTTCCACGGCGGTTTATGTTTGCGCTAGGTTTGTCGTACAGCATTGTGGGCGTGGCGCTCGGCGTGGGAATACTGGGTTATCATTGGATTGCGGAGCTAGGCTGGGTGGACTCGCTGCTGAACGCCTCGATGATTCTTTCGGGCATGGGTCCGGTCAATCCATTGAATACCGATGCCGCCAAGATCTTTGCCTCGGCTTACGCGCTGCTGTCCGGGTTAGTCTTTATCAGCGCTACTGGCATATTGCTAACGCCAATATTTCATCGCGTGTTACACCATTTCCATTTGGACGAGAAGGAATCGCGCTAAGAGAATCGCTGCGTGCGTTAGAGTTTTACAGGATTACTTCTAGCGCGGTGGTTCTGCTGCTTTCGCCAATGGGTTTTAATGATTTTATAATTAAACCCCTCTCGGTATATTTTAAATATGAACCAGCAACTTAGAATCAGCACTTTGCTTTTGGTAGCCGGCCTCCTCCTGACCGCAGCCTGCCGCACGACCAGCTCCAATCAGTCGAGCCATAACATTACCGGTGTCTTTGTCGATATCGCCAACCTTCATCATGACCCCAAATCCAATGGCGATACGTGGGACCATATCTGGGCGGCCGACGATAACCTTTATACTTTTGGCTGCGATGGCGGGGGTTATGGCTATGGCAGCAAGAATGTGAACTTCAACTGCCTGACCGGCACTAACTGGGACGAACTCGTCGGCAGCAGCGTCAACAGCATGAGCGATTACGGTAATAACGGTGACCATCTGGAGGGTAATCCGCCCGTATTGAAGAAGCGTGATTGGTCTAAGCTTCCGCTGGGCCCGAATTGGAAGGTGACCGGCGCGGATTCCATTGATGGCGTGTTCTACGCCTTCATTGCACAGAATTGGTACGGCAATCAACATGCCTATGGCGGCGCGGCAGTTGACCCGCATATTCGTCAAACCGTCAACAACATGAGCCTTATCAAGTCCACCGACCATGGCCGTACGTGGTCGCGTCCGGAGAAGGTGAATGTCCTCCAACCCATGTGGACTAATAAGAAGTTTAGCACCGCCTTCTTTTTTAAATACGGTCAGGACGGCGGTCGTACGCATCAAGACGATCAGAACAAATACGTTTACGCCATCTCCAACGATGGTTATTGGGACGATGGCTCCGCCTTCTATCTCGGCCGAGTGTTACGCTCCAAGCTTAGCAAGCTCGACGCGCGCGACTGGCAGTATTATAGCAATGGTCAATGGACTGATAATCTCGACGCGGCTACGGCGGTGCCTGGTTTGCCTTATGGCGAAACTAAATCCGCCATGGGCAGTCCGATCTGGCTGGCCAGCCTCGATAAATATGTCACGGTAACCTGGTACAATCCCGGGAAGATGAATGGCTGGTATTTTCCCGACGACGTTATCTTTGAATTCTATTCGGCGGACCATCCGTGGGGACCGTGGACCAGCATCGGCCAGCAGGGTTGCAATGAATTCCTCGGTGACCCTAAGAAAAATAATAAGCGCTGGTATGGCCCGACGCTGAGTCCCAAGTTTATCCAAACCAATGCCGATGGCAGCGTGACGGCAATCATGTTATTCTCTGGCTCAACGTGGGAAAATAATCCTAGCAGCCTTTACAAGTACATGGCTTGCCCGGTTACTTTCTACACTCAGCCGTTACCCAAGTGGCGCGAAACCATCAATGACACGGCGGCGACTTATTCCGATGGTTGGAACTACACCACCAACCACGGTATCGGCGACTATCAGGGCGATGTCCATAGCACCACTAATTCCTGCGCTTACTGCGACTTCACCTTTAGCGGCGAAGGCTTGGAAATCCTGACTGAGAAGTATTCTAATCTGGGAGAGATTAAAGTTATTCTGGATGGTGAAACCCAGGGTAACTTTAGCCTCTATCAAGACCCGATGCCGCGGCTTTATCAAGTGCCGGTATATCGCAATCTAAGCCTCGCGCCTGGTCAACATAATGTGCGCATCATCAACCTTAATAACGACGGCACGGCGGCTGTCATTGATGGCTTCAAGGTTTACGGGCACGAGTAAACTAACTGACTTAGAGTTGGCTAGTTTACTAACCTTTAACCTCACTTATAAAATTACTTATTGACCCTGGAGACAAATAAGTAGTTTAATGATACTCATGAGTTCTATCAATAACTTGTCCGTTCAACAACTACGTCAGGCGGCCAATCTTAAAGAAAAGATTGTTGCGCTTGAAAACCAACTCGCCCAATTGCTGGGCGCCAGCACCAAGGTTGCCACTAACTCTGCTCCGAAGAAAAAGGGCGGGATGAGCGCAGCTGGTCGCGCCGCCATTGTGGCCGCCCAAAAGCTTCGCTGGGCCAAGATCAAGGCTGGTAACGGCAAGCCCTCTGCCCCGGCCGCCAAGGTTGCGGCTCCGGCCAAGAAAAAAAGTGGCATGAGCGCCGCCGGCCGCGCCGCCGTTGTTGCCGCCCAGAAAGCGCGTTGGGCTAAGATCAAAGATGGAAAAGCGCCTTCTCCGTTCGCCAAGGTGGTTGCCCCAGCCAAAAAGGTTGCCGCTCCGGTTAAGAAGAAATTTGTCTTCAGTGCCGCCGCCAAGGCCAAACTCTCCGCTCTCGCCAAAGCGCGTTGGGCCAAGATCAAAGCCGCTAAGAAATAATTAACATATCCATTTTAAAGGCCGGAGCCGTCAAGCTCCGGTCTTTTTGTTTGTCTGGAAGTATCTGCGGAGTTTGAACCAATGGCATTACCTTACCTTTGAAAGGATTTAAAAACGATTCACCCCACCAGTGAGCCTTTTTTAATTTGGGTTTCTCCGCACTTGATTTTTTGTTGGCGTTGGCGCAAGTTGACCGGCACAAATTGGTTTAACCACAACAATAAAAGTAAAACTATGGCTCATGAACTCCCCCCGCTGCCTTACGATAAGGCCGCGCTCGAACCCCACTTTGACGCTTTGACGATGGAAATCCATCACGGCCGCCATCATAAGGCGTACGTGGATAACCTCAACAAGGCCATCACCGGCAACGCCGCGCTCGAAGCCAAGTCGCTCGAACAACTCATCCGCGATTTGAGCGTGGTGCCCGATGCCGTGCGCGGCCCAATCCGCAACAACGGCGGCGGCCACTGGAATCACTCCTTCTTCTGGAAGATTCTCGGCCCGAACGCCGGCGGCGCGCCCACCGGCAAGCTGGCGGACGACATCAAGGCGGCCTTCGGTAGCTTCGATGATTTCAAAGCCAAGTTTGAAGCGGCCGGTATCGGTCGCTTCGGCAGCGGCTGGGTTTGGCTCGTGTCGAATAACGGCAAACTGGAAATCGTCTCCACAGCCAATCAGGATAATCCACTCATGGGCAAAGCGGTCTCCGGCGTGGAAGGTAAGGCGATTCTCGGCGCGGATGTCTGGGAACACGCTTACTATCTCAAGTACCAGAACAAGCGCGCCGACTATCTCAAGGCGTTCTGGAATGTGGTGAACTGGAACGCAGTCGCCGCGAACTACTAAGTTTACCGTCGAAACTAGAGCAGTTTGTACATTTACGATTTACGATACACGATTTACGAGCTCCCGGTGGCTCGTAAATCTTCAATCGTAAATCGTAATTTCTTTTAGATTCCTCGCGTAGTAACTACCTTATTTCCCTTGCCGAGGACCACGACCTGCGGTTTCCACTTCTTGGCCTTCTTCTGGTTCACGGCGGCGAAGTTCATGATGGTCAGGACATCGCCTTTCTTGCCGAGATGCGCCACCGCGCCATTTAGAATGATCTCGCCAGTGCCGCGTTTACCCTTGATGGCATAGGTTTCCCAGCGATTGCCGTTGGCCATGTTGCCGCAGAGAATCTTTTCGTACTCCTGCAAACCGCATTTCTCCATGAGATCAGCCGAGATGGTCAGGCTGCCTTCATAGTTCACGTCGCCGCCGGTGACGGTCGCGCGATGAATCTTGGATTTAAGCAAAAAGATGTCCATGAGTTATTTCAGATTCAAAAAGTTTTTCAAAATCGTCCGGCCATGCTCGGTCAATATGCTTTCCGGATGAAACTGCACGCCCCAGATCGGCAGCGTCTTATGTTTTACGCCCATGATTTCGCCCTCATCGGTCTCAGCGGTGATTTCCAACACGTCCGGAATGGTATCGCGTTTGATGACGAGCGAATGATAGCGCGTGGCGAGAAACGGGTTGGGCATGCCGGCGAACAGGTCTTTGCCATTATGCTTAATCGGCGAAACCTTGCCGTGCATCATGCGATAATTCACGACGACTTCCGCGCCAAACGTGTGCCCGATGCATTGGTGCCCCAGACAAACACCAAAAATCGGAACGCCCTCCGTGGCAAACGTGCGGATGACGTCGTTGGACAAACCGGCTTCGCGCGGCGAACACGGTCCGGGCGAAACGAGGATGCGTTCCGGCTTTAAAGCGCGGATTTGGTCGAGGGAAATATCGTCGTTCCGCCTCACCTGCAAGTCCGCACCCAGCTCACCCAGGTACTGCACGAGGTTGTACGTGAACGAATCGTAGTTGTCCAAGACCAAGATCATTTTCGGTCGGGCAATTTAGCTTAAAAGGGCGAAAATGAAAGTATTAATCAAATTCTAGCCCGCTGTGAGCGCCGCGCGGGCGTCCTCCGCCATGCCGGTTTTCTCCAGGAAATAATCGTATCCGCCGGCATACGGCGTGACCTGCCCGGCATTGACGTGCAACACCTTCGTCGCGAGATGCCGGATGAAATGCACATCGTGCGAAATGAAAACGAGCGTGCCTTCGTACCGCTCCAGCGCCAGCGTGAGCGACTCTACGGTGTGAATGTCCAAGTGCGTCGTCGGCTCATCCATCAACAACAGGTTCGGTGGGTCCACGAGGAACTTAACCAAGTTCAACCGGCTTTTCTCGCCCCCGCTCAAGACCTTGGTGAGTTTGTAAATGTCGTCTTTGCGGAACATGAACGAGCCCAAGATGGCGCGCGCCTCGTCCTCGCGCATCTCCGGCGCACAGGAAAGCACCTCATCGAGCACGGACTTTTCGGGATCCAGCGTGGCGGCGCGATGCTGGCTGAAGTAACCAATCTTCGCGTTATGCCCCAAGTCACGTTTCCCCTGCTGAAACTCTAACACGCCGGCCAATATTTTTAACAAGGTAGATTTACCCGCGCCATTCGGGCCCACCAGAACGGTGCGCTCGCCACGTTCGATGGTGAGGTCGAGGCCGGCATAAACCTTGTTCGTGCCGTAGGCCATGTGGATGCCGCTCAACGAGGCCGCGCGTTGACCACCCCGGGGCGGCGGCGGGATTTGAAAGCGAAATGGCTTGCGCGGCGCGAGCGGCTTCTCAATCAGCTCCATGCGCTCAATCTGCTTGAGCTTGCTCTGCGCCTGCGACGCCTTGGACGGGATGGAACGGAAGCGGTCGGCGAACGCCTGTAAGTCCGCGATTTCCTTTTGCTGGTTTTTGTAGGCGGCCAACTGTTGTTCGTAGCGTTCCTCGCGCTGGCGCAGATAGTCGGTGTAGTTGCCAGTGTAAGGAATCAGCTTGCGCTCCGAGATTTCGTGAACCTGCGTAACCACTTCATCCATGAATTCGCGATCATGCGAAATCAAGAGCACCGCGCCGGAGTAATTCTTCAGATAATTCTGCAACCACAGCAGCGCGAGCAAATCCAGGTGGTTGGTCGGCTCATCGAGCAGCAACAAATCCGGTTCCATGACAAGCAACCGCGCCAAGCGCGCCCGCATAATCCAGCCACCGCTCATCTCCCGCGCCATGCGGTTCAAGTCGGTCTCGCGAAAACCGAGACCGCGCAACATCTTCTTCGCCTTCGTCTCGGCCTGCGCGTCATTCAGTGAATCATGCTTCGCGTGAGCTTCGAGATATTCCGGCGAAGACACGTCGCCCGCCTTTTCCAGCTCGTGCAACCGTTTCTCCAAGCGCGGCAATTCATCCACGCGCCCGGTCGCCACATCCAAAATCGTCTCATCCCCGTTCGCCTCGGCTTCCTGCGGCAGGTGGCCGACCATCGTCCACTCGTCGCGCACCACTTCGCCGGCGTCCGGTTCGAGCTGTTTGAGGATGATGGAAAACAAGGTGGTCTTGCCCGCGCCATTCGGCCCGACCAGCGCCACGCGGTCGCCGTAATTCACGGCAAACGACGCGTCTTCAAACAGCACGCGCCCGCCAAACGTCATCTTGAGATTCTTGATGTTTAACATGGAATAAAAGTTCGCCACCGAAGCCGGTGACCAGCCGGAAAGTCTAAGCCAGGATTGCTCCGCGTCAACTGCCCACTGCTAAAGCTCGCCGATGAACCAGTCCTCCACTTTCTTCCGCGCCCACGGCGTCTTGCGCAGGAAGGTGAGGCTCGACTTCACCGTGGGATTGAACATGAAGCAGCGGATCGGCACACGCCGGCTCATCTCGCTCCAGCCATGGCGTTGGACCAGCGTGTTGAGAATCGTCTCCAGTGTGATGCCGTGCAGCGGATCGCGCGGATGCGCCACGGGCGGTTTGGGGTCGGACATGATATTTTAAAAGGTTGGCCGGAGTTAACGCCTCTGAACGGTCATTCAACGGCTGCAATCATCCAAGACTTGCTCAATGGCTTCCGCGGCAACCTTGCAGCCGAACTCAACGCGGCCAATCTTCTTCGCAAGCACGAATTTCACTTCGCCGCCGCTGACTTTTTTATCCAGGAGCATCGCGGCTAATAGCTTTTTGCTCAGCGTCGCATTCAATTTGACCTTTACCGGCAAACCCGTTTGGACGAATAGCTTTTCAATCCGCGCCACGTCACCCGAGGCCAGGCCAAGAATCCGTTGCGAAAGCTTGGCCGCTGCCACTTGACCAACCGAAATGGCTTCGCCATGCAGATATTTGCCGTAACCGGAACTGTTCTCAATCGCGTGGCCAATGGTATGCCCGAAATTCAGGATGGCGCGCAGGCCGCCTTCGGTTTCGTCCTGGCCCACGACCTCCGCCTTGATCTCGCAGCAGCGGGCAATGACATTGCGCAGTGTCGCCACATCGCGTTGAAGGAGCTTGGCCAGATTGCGCTCCAGTTGCGCGAACAGCACTGCGTCGTAGATGACGCCGTACTTGATGACTTCGGCGAGACCGGAAACATATTCGCGCTTGGGCAAGGTTTTTAGCACATCCAAATCGCACAACACCAGTTGCGGCTGATAAAAAGCGCCGACGAGATTCTTGCCCGCCTTCAGATTCACGCCGGTCTTGCCACCCACGGAGCTGTCCACCTGGGCGAGCAGCGACGTCGGCACTTGCACGAACGGGATGCCGCGCAGATACGCCGCCGCCACGAACCCCGCGAGGTCGCCCACCACGCCACCACCGAGCGCAACAATGAAAGACTTCCGCTCCAGCCGATGCGCGGCCAGTTGGTTGAAACAACTTTCCACAACCGCGAGGCGCTTGGACTTTTCACCGGCTGGAATGGTGATGAGAATGGGTTGAAAGCCGGAAGCCGCCAGCGATTGCAAAGCCACCTTGGCAAAATGTTTGCCGACATTGGCATCCGTGATGACGGCGCAACGCTGGCCGAGCTTGAGTTGCGCGCATTCCGCGCCGAGGCGGGGCAGCAAACCGCCGCCCACCTTGATGGCGTAACTGCGGCTGCCGAGCAGAACTTGAATGATGCGCATGACGAGAGGATAAACGGCCACCGGCGCGTGTCAAAAATCAAAACCAACCAAACCCGTGCCGCCCTCCAAGCCACCGGTGTGCTGGGTAACGACTAACGAAAAAAGCTGAGCCACCGCCGAATCGCGACGTGAACCGCGCTGGAAAGCTCCTCGGTTGTCCAAAGTGAATCCATGACTTGAACCCTAATCTCGCCCCCGCCCCTTGGCGAGCAGAATTTTGAAGCTGCTCGTGCAGCCTCTCCGGAACCAAGCAACACCAACGCGTTATTGCGTCAGCGGTCTGCCTTCTCATCTATTCTGGTTAGGCATCGTCATTTTCGTGGCTCAATGAATATGGTCTGTGTGTTTGATTCTGAACCCGCGTCTCTCAAAGCGACCATGTGCCGACCAGAAACTAACGCCTCTGGCGGAATGAGAAAATCCGAAAAGGAAACACGGCTACGCCATCCGAGCTTGGACTGAAAGAAAAGCACACCGTTATAGCAAATGATCCGCTTCGGGTCTCGCTGATACTCCTTGCCATCCACGACGACGGACAAACCCACCAGCAGACTGTATGGATTCATGTTTGTCTCTCCAACATTCCGAAAAATCATCTCCATCGAAATGTTGGTGGCGGTGGGGAATACGACATGGTCGTCACTCAAAACAATCTCCAATGAACTATCGGCGGCTCGTGCCGCGTGTGTGATAGATAAAATTGCGGCCAGAAGAAGAATGGTGGCGAATGGTTTCATCTGGGATTTCCCATTTGGTTTGTAACCCACGAACGGCGTGGGTGGTTTTCGTGATTTTCTGCCTGCTCCCGGGATTTGCAAGACATTTTTCCAGTCCGCCCTTGGTTTTTGCCCGGCGTGGGAGGTGTTTTGACGCCATTG
>CAIPKV010000023.1 GCA_903865745.1 uncultured Verrucomicrobia subdivision 3 bacterium
CGGCGCAACGAGAGCACCCCAGCCAGTTGCCTGTTCGGTAGCGAATACAGGCGGGGCGAAAAGTATGCCGCACAATATGGCGGCGGAGATGGCCCACGCCCAACCAAAGCGAAGTGTCCGACATAGAATATTCGCAAAGAATTGCAGGCTGACATTCAGCCCACCAAGGTGCAAATAGCGCGTCAGCGATTTTTTTACTTTTGTTTTTGAATTCATTTTTTTTCTAAGATGCGATCTTTTGGTTCACCGGCCTTTTGCAGAAAAAAGAGCCTGCTGGAGCGGGGTTCCGGCAGTTCGACGCGGATTCCTCGCTGCATGAGAGTATTCCCAGTTTCGCTCCAACTGCGCTTGGAGTCGAAGTCTTGGATTGTGTAACTCGCCCCCGGCTCCAGACCCTGCAGCCTGATGGAGGCAGACAAATAATCTGCTTCCGGCCGGCGAAAGACAAACACGACACCCCGACCGATATCCGGTCGGTAATATTCCGAACTGCTCCAGACCTTTGGAGAAAGAGAGACTTCCCCGGACAGTTGGTAGAAATCACCGGACATGCAATCTTTGACCTTGTGAAATTCTTCCAGACATTCTCTTAACCATTCATCCGGATAATCGACACCGGGAACCGGCCAACTACCCGGAGTAGTTGCGGCGGCGAGTCCGCCGGACGGCACGGTAATCCCGGCGGCCATGGCGCTGCGGAAAGTGTAGATGTCTGCCCCTTTTTCGTTCTGGGTTCCAAATGCGAAGAACGGAATCCAATGCGAGAGCCCGGAGACCTGTGTCTGGTTGTAATCCGGATTGAATTCTTGGCATTGCATGTCGCTGGCCCAGAGTGGAACGCTCAGGCGCAGCAGTTCGATGTCGATCCGCCGCCCGCCGCTGGCGCAGTTATCAATAATCAGCTTAGGGAAACGTCTCCTGAGCTCGCCCCAAAATTGATAAAGCCCCTCGATGTGCTTAATCTCGGTGATCCCCTGGCGGTCGGGTGCGTCATTGGCACGCCAGTAGGGAAGCGGTTCTAAGTTGAAATCCTGGCGGTATACATCGAGCCGCTCTTTTTCGATCATCCCGGAGACGAATTGGATCGCCCAGTCGCGCGCTTCGGGATTGCCGAGATTGAGGAGCAGCGTCGCGCCCGGCTTTTTCTCTCCGAGATACCAGTCCGGATGTTCCGCGGGCAGACGCGTGCCGTAGATTGCGCGTTCAGGCTCCACCCAGAGCAACAATTTCATCGAAGTCTTGTGAACCGCCTCGGAAACTTTGCCCAACCCATTGGGCCAGCGTTTGGGATGAAAATTCCAGTTCCCCGCGTTGACACCCCAATCGGTCATCACGTCTTCCGGCTCGCCCGGTTTCTCGACGCCGAACCAGCCGGCGTCAATCCAATAGACGTCAAAGGGTATTTTCTTTTCGACGATGCGTGCGATGCGTTCAAGATGCTGCGGCTCGGGCATGCCGCCCCAATATCCGGCCGACGCCGGTGGGACGATCGGCTTGCCGTCGTATTGCGGGGCGATTCTCTCCCGCAAAAACCGGCGCAGAATATTGTTGCCCCGCATCAGCTCGCCGCCCGCATACCGGAGCATGTAGATGGATGGAAGCGTGATGCTTTCGCCCGGCAGTAGTTTCGTGTTCAAATGCTCTAGACCGGCCTCAATGCCGGTTTGCGTCACCCTCGCCCGCCATTGGCCGGACCAGCCAATTGCAAAGACAAATCCCCCGTCACCCGGCGGCTTCAAGTTAAAAAATGGCAGCCAAGGATCGGAACTGCGGCCGCCGCTTGAGCCGAATACGATGTCACTGCTCCTGACCACATCATCCCGAACCGGCAGAAAGCTATAACGGAAAATTTCGCCAATAAACGGATAGGAATCCAAGTTGCATGCGCCCCGTCCCCGAAGGAGAATCGAATCGCCCCGATTTTCGCGGCCGAGGGAAAGAGATTTGACATCATGCAGGACCGGCGTCGGCGTCTTGCCTTCATTCTTGAAACGAATGCGCCATTCGCAGACAGGAAAATCCTTCTCCTTTTTCAAGGTGAACTCCAAGGCCAATCCCGTTTTAGGATCGCGGGAAGTGAAGAGGACTTCCCCGCCGCTTTCGCGCCGTTCCAGTCCGCAGCGCAGGATGAAATCCTGCATGGATTCATCACCAACCTTGAAGTCCATGGGCAGAAAACCGGAGAGGGAAAGTTCACCCGATGCGCCAATCCGCACCATCTGGCCATCCATCGTCTCGGCGCAGAGTTCGCCCCAGTTAATATGCCCCTGCTTCGAGGGCGTGTCGGCGACGGCGCACAGCGTCAGCTCTTTTTGACCGTCCAGTGCGACATCAAATTTCTGCGCGGATGAGTTGAGATCGAGCGGTTCGCTGGTCCAGAGTTTTCCAGCGGCACTGACAATCGAAAAGACGGCCTTCGTCTTGGATTGATGTTCGAGCGTGGCCGGGTTGGATTCGATTCCAACGAAGCCTAAAATCCGTTTCAATGGAACAGTCGAATTCAGTTGTATTTCACTATCGGCGTGCCCGGCAAGCCCCCAACCGAAAACGCGGTCATTGATCTTGAGTGAGCCGCCCAAGAGTCCCTTGCCTTGAACCACATGCCCCCAGCCCTGCTTGATATCGCGGACGCTGATCTTTCCGATCGCCTCCATGAAACGGTCAATGTCGTTGGTCTCCAATGACTGAATGTTATAACCGCTTGCGTTCATGGTTGTGGTTGGGTTCGGCTTATTAAAATCGTCGGCCATGACAGCCGAACCAGACAGAACGAGTGCGCACAACAACGCCATGCAAGCTGGTTTAAACCCGATCCAAACACGGTCAGCGGCTGACAAGGAATTTAGCATACGATGAACGGATCTGGCTGGTCTAAAATGGTATCAGCATCATCTTGGTCAGTTTCGTCGACGAGTTAACTCGCCATAACGGTGAGTGTGAGCGGCAGCGGTGCGGCGGAGTCGAAGCCAAGGCCGAGACGGAATTCGCCCGGCTCGACTTCCCAGTGGAAACGCGCGCCGTAAAATTCCAGTTCGGCGGCGGTGATTTTGAAGGTCACCACCCGGCTTGCGCCAGGCGCGAGTTCGACGCGCTGGAAACCTTTCAACTCGCGGCCGGGCCGGGAGGTGGAAGCCACCGGATCGCAAATGTAAAATTGCACAACCTCCGCCCCCGCACGCGCACCGGTGTTGGTGAGGGTGGCGCGGAGCGTCACCGCGCCGTCGGCAGACATCGTCGCGGCGGAAAGCTGCTGGTTGGCCAGCGTGAATGTCGTGTAGCCAAGGCCATAGCCGAAACGATAGAGCGGAGTGAGAAGCTGCTCTTCGTATCCACGGTAACGGTCCACAAAGGTGACCGTTTTGCCGACCGTTTTGCGATTGTAGTAAAGTGGAATCTGGCCGGTCGAACGCGGGATGGTCATGGGCAACTTGCCGGACGGGTAGGCATGGCCGAGGAGAACTCGCGCAATCGCCGTGCCAGCCTCAGTGCCGAGGCAGCCGGCATGAAGGATGGCGGAGGCGTGGGCTTCGGCGGCGGGCGACGGCAGGTATCGCCCCGAGCAGTCCACGACAATCAACGACAGTCCGAGGCCGCCCAGCGCGGCGATCAGCTGTTCCTGCCCCGGCGGCAGCGCAAGCTCGGCAATGGATTTATTTTCACCGTTTCGCAAATGGCTTTCTCCCACGCAAAGGATGACACATTCAGCCTGGCGAGCGACATCAACGCAGGCGTCGCTGAACGCGGCATTGGCGGTGATGAACTCCTTTTCCGGCGCGGCGGTGCGCAATCCGTCGAGGATAGAAGTGACCTCATTGGGCCGGCCATCCAGACACCACGAACCAAGATGTTCGCGGCGGGCTTCGGCGTAAGGACCGAGCACAGCGAATTTTTTCAGAGTAGGCGCAAGCGGGAGAGAGTTGTTTTTGTTTTTGAGCAGAACCATGGACTGCGTGGCAAGCTCGACGGCAAGTGCGACGTGGTCGGGATGGCGCAAGGTGGTCGCAGCGCGGGATGGGTCGGTGCAGGGATGCTCGAAAAGACCAGCCCGGAATTTGGCGAGCAAGATGCGAGAGACGGCGTCATCCAACCAGGTAGCGGGCATTTCGCCGGAATCAATCAATGCCCCGATATTGCGTTCGTAAAATCCAGCGATCATCTCCATGTCAATCCCAGCAGTGAAAGCCCGCAAAGTTGCCGCCCGCTCATCACCAGCGACGCCGTGACCAATAAGGTCGAAGATTGAGCCCCAGTCGGAGACGATGAAGCCGTTCCAATCCAATTCGCCTTTGAGCCAGTCGCGCATCAGGGCGCGGCTCGAACTGACGGGCGTGCCGCCGAGGTCGTTGAAGCCGGCCATCATGGAAGCCACGCCCGCTTTTGCGGCGGCGCGAAACGGCGGCAGAATCATGTTGTGGAGCGTGTTGTCGGTCCACTCGGTAGTGTCGTAATCGCGCCCACCTTCAGCGCCGCCGTAGCCGGCAAAATGTTTGGCGCAAGCAAGGAGTGATTTGTCGCCGCCGAATTGTTCGCCTTGAAAGCCGCGAACTGCAGCCACGGCCATGCGGGAGCTGAGGTAAGGATCTTCACCGGGGCTTTCGATCACGCGCCCCCAGCGCGGGTCGCGCACCAAATCCAGCATCGGAGAAAAAGTCCAGTGGACGCCTTCGCTCGAAGCCTCAGCCGCGACGGCGCTCAAGGCGCGCTGCACCAAGTCGGGATTGAAGCTGGCGGCGTAACTGTGCGGGATGGGGAAGACGGTGCGGTGGCCATAGATGACATCGCGGCCGTAGAGGATTGGGATGCCCAGACGGGATTCCTCGACGGCGACGCGCTGAATCTCATTCAGTTGCTCAACCTTGAGCGCCGAAGCGCCGCCGTCGCCTGCCCAGGCGGTCTCGGCGAGGATTCGCGAGCCCCATTTGCCGGCACGGACACCGTCGAGGTAGGCACTACGATTCTTCTCGTAGTCCGACATGCGAACCTGGCCGAGCTGACCGATTTTTTCCTCACGGGTCATGCGGGACAGGAGATCGGCAACCCGCTCGGCCAGCGGGCGCGAAGCGTCCCGGAAAACGCCCGTAATCATTTTGCAAATTCCGGTTGAAAAAGTTCCTCAAGATCAGCCCAGACGGCATCCGGGTCAGCGTTAAAGCGTTCTATTTTCTTGGCGAAAGCCTGCCAGTCGGCCTCAGTGACCAACTCGTAACTGTGTCCCCAGAAGTAAAAGACGCTCGCATTAGCCGCCTTCGCCTTCGCGTAACGCTCCCAGAAATCCGGCACGGCGAAATGACAGTCGGCCGCGAACTGGATGGGGTCGGCAGGTGGAAAACAGGGCGTGGCAAATTTGCCATCGCGGCCATAGACATGGCCGGCGGCGCGGACGACTTCAGCGAGTTCCGGGCTGGTGACGGAATACGGATAAGCGAAACCGAGGATCTCTTGGCCGAAAATGTCCTGCAACGCCTTGCGCCCGTCCACCACTTCTCTTTCCCATTGCTCAATCGGAATTTGGTTCGCCCACGGATGCGAATAGGAATGGTTGGCGATGGTGAAGCCGTCGTAGGCCGAGAGGAGTTCCGACTTGGCGAGACGCAGCACATCCTTGCAATCCTGATAGCGCCAGCGCGAGCCGCGCTGCACGCCGTGCAGCCCGGCATTGAGGTTGAACGACGCCTTCGCGTCCTTCTGGCGGAGCAATTCGCACATGCGGATGTCGTCCACCACTCCGTCATCCCAGCATTGAACAATTTTGATCATGAGACTCTTTAAGTTTCATCGCAGGCCAGAATTACTGGACGCGGATGCGGTAGAACATCCGGCTGTTGGTCGGCGACACGAGGTAAGGCGAGGTGGCCAGATTGGTCACCCAAGGGCCGGTCAAATTGGTGGCTTGCAGCAATGTGCCCTGCGGCCAGGTCAATTGCAGATTTGCGCCGCTCATCTGCAAGGTTATGTTGACGGGCTGCGAACCGTTGATCACATAACTCGCGCTGGCCACGGCGCTGTCAATAAAGTTGGTCTGATAAGCAATGGCCTGAAGCGTCGTGTTCGCGCTCACGGTCACCGGCCCGGTGTAAAGCGTGCCAGAGGCCGAAGTGGGCGTTGAACCATCGGTGGTGTAGCGAATCGAAGAACCGGTCGTGGTCGTGGAAATAGTCACGGACTGGCTGCCGTTGTAAGTGCCGCCCGCCGGACTGAATGTCGGGGTCGCGACGGGATAATAAACCGCGCCAACCACGGCCACATCCGGATTGTTGCCGGGAACCTGTCCAAAGCCCTTGTCCTCAAAGCCGGTAAATCCATAACCGTAAATCCGGAAAACGACATTGCTGGCATTTTGCAAAACGTTGATGCCCGCGAGCGACACGGTGTTGGTATTGCCAGACCAACCGGCACTAACCGGATTATTGGTGGCCACCGCCACATAAGGGCTGTTGTTGGCGCTGTATTCAAGCACGGTGGTGGCCGTCGGATGTGTGTTCTGCTGATAGGTCACATAAGATACCTGAGAAATGGAAAAGCGGTTGCCGATTGCCGGCCTGACGGAGAATTGGAAATAGCTGCCCGCCGTTACGGCGGCAGCAAGGCTGGCGGCAGTCCAACTGGTTGGCGAATTCAGGTTCATGCACCCTTCGCCCGGTGAATTCTGAATTGCGCCCGCCGGTGAGCCGGCACCCCGGGTGATGGTGCTGGCCAGCATCCCGCTGGCTGTGGTGGTGCTCCCGACCGAACTCACGTTGCCATCATTGGCGGCATTTCCTCCCGCTGCAAAGAAATCCCAGACAAGCAGGTTCTGGATTTGCCCCGGGGCGACCGGCGTCGCGTTGAGTTCGTTGGAGGGCAGGCTGTATCCTTGCGCGTTGGTCGCTACCACTGCGAAATAGGCGGTCACGCCGTTGGAAAGACCGGTGACGGTATAATTGGTCACATAGCCCACCGCCAACGGAATGCCATAACTCGCAGAAGCCGTGCCGTAGTAAACCAGATATCCCTGCGCCGCCGCCCCGCTGGCAGCGGGAGACCAGTTAAGGGTCACAAGTGCATTGTTGCCAACACCTGCAACTGCGGATTGAAGGCTGGGTGCATTCGGAGCGCCCAACTGCGAAACCACCACGTTCGTCACCGTGAATGAACCACTGGTGGAGCGCACCTTGATGGCATGCAGCCCTTGCGTCAGGTAATTCGTCACGGTCGTGCCGGCACTGACGACGCTGCCATCCACTTCCATCACCGCGCCGGCGGCTGACTGATAACTGGGAGCGATCACAAAGTTGCCGCTGACCGGGGCGAGGATGTTCCAGTCGAACCAGCCGCCCGTGGCGCTGATGACGCCCGAGGCAGAGTTGGCGGTGATCAGCCATTTGCTGTTTGCCGGCGTCAGCACATTCGGCACGTTCAGGCCGTTGAGCGGCAGGACTGGCAGCGCGTTGTTGTTGGTATCCACGGCGTAAGCCAGCGGATAAGTGCCGGCATTGGGGGTGTCGAATTGAGGCCAGTCCTCGTAGGTGCCGCAGCAATAATAGCGGCCACCGCTTTGGGCAAAGGTGTTGACGGAACTTAGCTGGGCCGTCGCCGCCCGCGGGTCATAATATTTGCACCAGTTCTGGAAGGGGTTCGCCCCAAAATCGCCGCCGAGCGACCAGCCGCCCTCGTAGGCCACCACCTGCAACCCGTAAGCCTGAACATAGCGCGCCTGGGAATAGAGTTGCGCGGAGTAATTGGCGGAGGCGACCTGACCGAACGCCTGACCCGCACCGGGAATGCCGCCGGCAAACAGAGCATCGGCGCTGGCGATTTGGAGATTGTCAAAATAGATCAGGGGACTGGGACCCGCCGGCGCTCCGCCAAATTGACCCTGACCGGTGCCTTTGATGGTGAGGGTGTGCGTCCCGGGGGTGGCTACCTGAAACACATAGGTGGCGTAAGAATTGAAGGCGGTGGAACTGACTCCAAAGCTGCCCGGCCACCATCCGGCAGCATTGGTGCTCGGGCCGGTGGCGAAACTGCCGTTGCCGGTGATTTCAGTGTTGTCGAAGTAGAATCGGGCACCGTTGCCCACGCTCGCGGAGACCGCAGACTGGAAACTCAGAGCATAGGTGCCAGTGCTGGTGAAGTTCACCGCCTGGCTGACCGTGCCATTGGTTTGAATGAAAAGCGCCTGCGAGCCGGACGGCGGATTGGGTGGATAGCCCAGAGTCCCCCCCGAGGCGGTAGCGTAAAGCAGGTTCACGGGACCAAACGGCGAACCACTCCAGCTATTGTCGAAGGTCCAGAGCGTCGAGTTCCAACTCGGGTTGCCGTAAGTCACCGTAACCGCATTGTTGACCGTGAGACCGGCGACCGGCGTCACGGTTGCGGAGTTGTCGAGGCATTGATCGCTGTTTTCCTCGCTGACGAGGTAATATGTGGTGTTGGCGGCCAACACCAACGGAGTAGTCGAAAGCTGGCCATAGACATATTGATTTGTGGCTACACCTCGGGTGTTCACGCTCGTCTGCGCAATCGTGTTGCCGTTCGTATCCAAAATCCAAAGATTGTGCGACTGGTAGTTGCCGGAGACCACCCAGCGACCAAGTTGGTAAACGGCAATCGTACTGTTGCCCACGGTAAACCGGCAGCCAATCGCATTCCCGAGTGTGTTTCCCGCTCCCGCCAAACCGGCGGTGCCAAGATTCCACGCATTGGTCGTTGCCACCGCCGAGTAAATGCCCGCCGGGCCGGTGAAGGTCCAGGACGAACCGGGCGGATTGGTTTGCGCCTGACCCGATGCCAAGGCGGGCGTCTCAAAGCCGCTGTTGGCGAAAACGAGGTTGGTCTGCGTGCCGGAGGAATTGCCGCTGGCATAATACACCGCCGCGCCGCCGCCCCAGAAATAATGGTTCACCGGATACGGCGTGGCCACGTGGGCCGTGCCATCGGCGTTGTTGAAATAATTGTCCACGAACGTCAGCGCGCCGGAGGCCGTGCCGTTGGCGTCGTCGTATTGATATTCGTAAATCGGGCGCACGCGCAATCCCATCGCGGCGTCGCCGAACACCGAGCGGAAAATATCGGAGGCGCGCACCCCGCGCAGGATGTGCCAGCGCAGCCAGGCTCCGGACGGGTTGCTGCTGTAAGCGCCGTCGTAATTGACGATCTGCCAGTCGGGCGTGTTGTTGGTGTAAGCCTGCAGCAGCATGTTCATGTTGTTCCCATAGTTGGGAAAACCGAAGTTCCACACTTCGTTCTCGTGCTCCAAAATCACGCGCAGGTTGGGGTTCAACGGCGGATAAACCGGGTTGGCCTGCGGCGAGGTGTAGGGATTGACGCCGTCCGAACCGTAGGCAATGAGGTTGGCCACATTGGTGAGATAATCATCCGACGCCTGCACCGGCAGGCACACATAGAGATCCTTGCCGCATTCGTTGGCCAGCATCACCATCTGTTCCCAGTAACGCTGGCTGCCGATGTTGAGATGGGTGGAATAGGATGGCTTCTCGGTGGGCCGATTGTTCCATTCAGTATCGGTGTCAGCGTTCAGGATGAAGCGCAGAAGGGTGTAACGCTGGAGGGCCGTCTCGATCGGCGGGTAGAAATAGGAACCCAACGGACAAGAATTGGTGCTGCCCGGAGTGACAGGGCGCATGAGCTTCACATTGGTGACGCCGGAGTTGGTGGTGTCCGTGGGATTGCGGCGCGAATTATAAAATCCCAAATACAAGATACCACCCGGGGCATTCGAATAAAGCGTGAGCGTGGCGGTGGTCAGGTTGCTCGTCGCATTGTAACCGGTGCCAAAGGGCAGATTGCCGCCGTAACTCGTCCCATTGACCGACAAAGAACAATTGTTGAAATCATAGGCATAGACCGCCGCCTTGCCCTGAAACTGGAGGAAATAAGTGCCAGCCCCCTGATTGGGTTGATACCCCTCAAAGACAATGTTGGTGGCATCGGTCATGGGCCAGCCATTCGTGTCACGCGGCACGAGCGTTCCTGCGTTATAAACGGCCCATTCGTCGCGGCCGCCGTCCATGGCGTTGGCCCAGAGCGAGGATTCATAGACATCCAGGTTCCGGCCCATCACCGTCGCGGTGTCCAGAACCTCCTCGGGCGTGCTGGCGCTTGACCACAACAGTCGGCATACCGGCGTGCCCGTCGTCTGCACATATTCCAGCTTCAAATTATAGACCTGCCCCGCCACCAGATTGGTCGCCGCCGTGCTTGTGTTGCCGGAGGACGCCGACACCAGCGCGGTCCACACCACCGAGTTGGTCGGCTGGATATACAAGGTGGCTGTATTGCCGGCCACCAACTTGAACGTGTAATTCTCGCCAAAGCGCGGCTGGATCTGCCCCGTCCAGCGCACGGAAAAGTTCTGGTTGCCGACCGCCGCATAAGCCGGCGACGGTGAGCCGCCCGCCTTGCCCGTGCCGCCCCAGGTGAAGTCCACGCGCACGTCACGCCGTGTGAAGGCGGGCGGGCCGCTGAAAGTGGTGTTGGGGTAATACTGTCCCAGCGCGCCGCCCTGCAACCAGCCGCCCCCGACGGCGTCAGCCGCAGCCCGCGCTGCCAGAGTTTGACCCAGTAAAATCACCAGGCCCAAAGCAGCAGGCTGCCAAAAACTCTCAATGCGTTTGTTGCAGTTCTTTCCCAGGTTCGCAATCGTTTCTTTTAATGCCAGACTTTTCATAAATCTTTCAACTCCGACGGTCTACAGACCAATGTCATTAAATTTTTCTGCGCGCCGGTTTCATTTGTTTTCCGGCAATTCATTTTCCACTTCAATCTATGATCCCACTGAAACAAAGGCGCCGACCGGTTCTGGTCGGCGCCTTGTTCGCCCAACCACATCACCAATTTACATCAAGTCAGACGGCGATGCGTTCTCCGGCTTGAGTGGCTGACAACTGCCCGCCTCAAGGCGATTTGATGCGGTAGAATTTCTGGCCGGTCGGCGAGCTATTGGTATAGGTCACCGGACTGCCGTTAAACGTTCCGCTGCTGTTGGTCACCCACAGGGCGATGGCCTGCGCCACATTGGTGGTGCTTAACACCTCGTAGGTCTGTCCGGCCGAGCCGTTGAACGTCACCTGGAAGGTTCCCGCGCTGAGCTTGGAATTGCTTACCGTCGGCGCGATCAGGATGATTTGAGTCAAGGCCGGGTTGTTCGTGCTGCCCAGGTTGGCACTGTCGCCGACGTATTCCGCGGTGATGGCGTGGCTGCCGGGGGTGAGGGCCGCGGTGGTGTTCGTGGCTGTGCCCGAGGCGGACAACGCCACGCTGACCGGATTGGTGCCGTTATCCTTGAAGATGACATTGCCCGTGGGGATGCCGATACCGGGAGCAAGCTCGGTTAGCGTGGCAATGAAGGTCACGCTCGAGCCGGGCATAGCCTGGCTCTGGCTGCTGGTCAGCACATTCGTCGTGGTGGCCAGGATGACCTGCACCAAAGCCGGGCTGTTGGTGCTGCCCAGATTGCTGCCGTCGCCGGCGTATTCCGCCGTGATGACATGGCCGCCCGGCGTGAGGGTCGTGGTGCTGTATTGGGCCGCGCCGGTGACATCCAGATTGGTGGTCGCCAAGACAGACCCATTGTCCTTGAAGATGACGCTGCCCGTGGGAATGCCGCCCGCCGGCACTTCGCTGACGGTGCAAGTGAACGTCACACTTGTGCCCAGCAACGCCGGACTTCCGCTGCTCGTCAACACGTTCGTGGTGGCGGCTTGTCCGCCACCACCGTTGTTGATCGTCTGCGTGAAAGCCGGGTTATTCGTGCTGCCCTTGAAGTTGGGGTCACCAGAATATTCCGCGGTGATGGGGTGAGAGCCGGCCGTCAGGCCGATGCCGGCGTCATAGGTGGCCACGCCCGAGCCGTCCAAAGTGCCCGTTCCCAGCACTGTGCCGTTGTCCTTGAAGGTGACAGTGCCGGTGGGAATGCCGCTGCCGGGGGCGACGGCCGTGACTCGGTTGGTGAAGATGACATCGTCAGTGCCGGAGACCGCAGGATTGGCACTGCTGGTCACCGCGCTGGTGGTGCCGGCCTGATTGACCGTCTGGGTCAGCGTGTTGGTGGAATAACTGCCGATGGAACCGGTCTTGCCGCTGTAGGTGGCGGTGATGAGATGGTTGGTCACTGTGAACAGGCTGTTCGTCAATTTGGCCAGACCACTGGCAACTGCCACCGGACTGCCCAAGGCCACGCCGTTGTCATAGAATTGCACTGTGCCGCCGGTGAGCGCCGGCGCGACGGTGTCTGTTAACACCACCGATTGACCAAAGACGGATGGGCTGATGGAACTGGCGACGGTATTGGTCGTTGACGCATCCGTTGACGCCTGAACACTCAAGTCGTCGATAATGAATCCGTTGCCGGCATACGAAGGATTGGTCGGCTTCGGATAATTCAAGCGCACATAAAACACGCTGTTGGTTCGCACAGGCACGCCGACGGAGGTGGCGAGAGTTCCCAGCGAAACGAGCGTGGTGGCATCCGGTCCATTCGTCGCATTCGCCACGAGGAGAGAAGTCGTGTAATTCACATTGTCCGGCGAGGTCTGGACTTGCAGCGCCGTTGGGCCGTTCGTGCCATAGTCCCAGGCTTTCAGCGACAGATTCCAACCCGCCACTTTCGCGCCGGTGCCATTGACGACGCGCAGAGTAATTGCTTTTTGCGACTGAAAAGAGGATGCCGCATTAAATAGCAAAGCATTGCCCTGGCCGCTCGGGAAGGTGGCGAAGTTGGGATTGTTGCCACTGGGGGTGGAAGCATTGCTTACCAACTGTAACGCATAATCATCAATGCGATCCGTGGTAATGGCGTTGCCATTGGCATCCTGGCCGAAGCTTGTGGGCACACCCACACCCAAGCCGAAATTGTCGTTTGACCCCATGACGCTCCAGGCCATCGGCGAAAATGAGTTAGTTGGTCCATAGGCGTTCGGCTCGTAAAGTTGAACAATGTTCGGACCCGCAACCGGACCCACATTGATGAGCACCTGTCCATCAAGACCGGGATTGCCGCCGACGCTGGGGTTGTTGATGGTGTGGTCAAAGTCAATGACTTGGGCGCTGGTGTTGGTGGCCCACAGGCCCGAAACTTCCAGAATCGTCTCGTTCAACGGGGCAGAAGTGCTGGGCGCCAGACCCAAGCCATCGCCGGCACCTTGATAGACCGCCGTGATGACATGCGTGCCAGCCGAGGTAAAGGTCTGGAAAATGGCCACCGTATCCGGATAGCCCGGGAAGGGTGTGCTCGTGACGCTTTGCAGCAAGACGCCGTTGTCATAGAAATTCACCGTGCCACCCGCGCTGCTGCCGTAATCGGCCTCGTTCGGCGTGATGGTGGCGGTGAAGGTGACCACATCGCCGACCAGCGCCGGATTCACATCGACGGACAGGGTCGTCGTGGTCGGATTGACCAATTGGTTGAAAGTGGCGGAATAACTGGACTGGTAATTGGCGTCGCCTGAATAGGTCGCCACGATAGGATAACTGCCGCCCAGCGCGTAGCTGTTGGTGAATTTGGCGATGCCGTTGACGACATTATTGGTGGCGAGCGGGCCGGTATTGTCGCTGAACACCATCGTGCCGCCCGCGTTGCCGGCGGTCACCGGGCTGACGCC
>CAIPKV010000024.1 GCA_903865745.1 uncultured Verrucomicrobia subdivision 3 bacterium
CGCCAGGGGTCGCCGCAGCACGCTTTGGGGCGTTCCCTGCACGGAAGGTCACGTTCCCTCCACGCAATGCGACGTTTCCTCCACGCTTTATGACAAACACTGGACGATTTGTGACGGCATTTGTTGGTTTTGTTGGCAATTCGGTAAATCCGACGTTTAATCGGGAGTAAAAGCGGCTGCGCGGACGGGTTTTAACGTTTTACCAGACGTGATTGCACCTAGACACTTGGCGAGTTAACGGTTGAGAGTTGAGAGCCAATCACCAGCACAGGCAAAAAACCTGCGCCGTTTTGGTTTTAAGAAGAAGCGTTCGGCCAATCCGTTCGCTGGTATTTTCACAGACGCGGGGAACGTATTCTCCCTCTCCTCGGAGGAGAGGGCAGGGGTGAGGACGGTCGTTAAACTAATTTTTCCCCGACCGGTTTCATCAGTCGCGTGTATTCCGGCAACGGATGCGGTGCGCGTTGCTGCAATTCGGTGAAGATGGTATCGCGGACGCATGGCGCATCCCGCCGCAATCGCGCATTCCAGAACCGCAGCGTCTTGATCCCGAGCGATTGCAGATACTTTTCTCGGAATGCATCATGCTTTTGTTGGTCGGGGTAACCGTGCTGGCTGCCATCCAATTCAAGATTCAACTCCGCCTCTTCGCAAAAGAAATCCAGATAGTAGATACCGCAGGGATGCTGGCGGCGAAACTTGTAGCCGCTAAACCGACGGGCGCGCAGCCAACGCCACAGGAGTTTTTCCCCCCACGTATCAACTTTGCGAAGCTGTTGGGCGCGTTCCGTTTTGGGCATGGATGGAACTTAGTAGATGCAGTGGTTGCAGGGAAGATTGTTTTAAAGACCGCCCTCATCCCAACCTTCTCCCCCGAGGAGAAGGAGCCACGTTTCGTGCGGCCTAGTTTATTCGTCCATCCAACCGACTAATCCCGTCGCTGGTATTTCCAAGGAAGCTGCGAGCGTTTTCTCCCTCTCCTTGAGGAGAGGGCAGGGGTGAGGACGGTTGTTGGGTTAATCTAATTTGTATTTGAAAACCGCCCTCATCCTAACCTTCTCCCCCAAGGAGAAGGAACCACTTGCGCCTGCCCTTCTTTTCCTTGTCGATTGACTCACCAATCCCGCCGCTGGTGTTTTTAAATATTGAAATACGTTTCAGGCCGTTCGTTTAGCCGCTTCCGGTTTGAGGGCGTTGAAATCGCCGCTTTCGCAGGCCACCACAAAGCCTTCGGTGGCGCTCTTCAATTCTTCCCAGCGCGCCCGGATCTGTTCCGCTTCCGCCGACGTAATCTTGTTGTCCGCCGCCGCGGTGGCGATGACCGCCAGCAGGTCGGCAAACTCCTGCACGATCTGGTTGGTGGCCGGGATGAGATAATGCGGATGCGGCGGGTGCGCGGGGTTGCGGATGTAGAAGCCGCCGGCGCGCTGGCAGATCCATTGCACGATGCGCTCGTCGCCCGTGCTGCGGATGAGGGCTTCGATGCGGTCGAGCGGGTTGCCGATGCCGCCTTCGTTGGTCGGCGGCTGCGCCCACTTGTAAACCATGGAGGTGGAGAGCTCGAGGTCGGCGGAGATTTCCTTGGCCGCCTTCTTGTCGAAGACTTCGCGGAGCAGTTCGTGCGATTGCATGGCGGCCAACATGGAAAAGCCGCTGGCGCTTGGCAAGTGCGAACGGGCCGATTCCAAAAATCGTGGGAAATTATCACTGCGGCCACCGGCGGATTCTGCTTGGATAAGCGTGCGATGATCAATGGTGAACAACATTCTGCGCTTACCGCTTGCGTTGCGGGCGGGTTTGATGCTCTAATCGCTCAACCAAATCAACATGGAGCGGGCTTATGATTATTTACGCATTCTGTCTGGTGTTCGGGTTGATGTTCACGGTGGTCAGCGCTTTTCTGGGTCACCTGTTTGGCGGGCATGACGCCATCGGCACGGGCGGTCACGCGGACGCGGGCATGAACTCGGACGGGATGCCGGGCGCAAGCTTCCTCAGCCCCACGGTGCTGGCGTGTTTCGTGACGGCGTTCGGCGCGTTTGGTTTGGTCTTCACCGAGATTCCCGCGACCCAAAGCGTTTGGTTCCATGCGCCGCTGGCTTTCATCAGCGGTCTGCTCATCGCGGTGCTGGTGTGGTGGGGCTTGAACAAGGTGTTTCGCGGGGCGCAAAGTTCCAGTGAAGGCAAAGTGGCGAATCTCGTCGGCTCGACGGCGGCCATCATCTCGCCGATTCCCGCGAATGGCGTGGGCGAAATCTCCTATGTGCAATCCGGCTCGCGCTATACCGCCCCCGCACGGGATGAGCAGGGTGCGGCGCTGGCGAACGGTCAGACGGTGAAAATCACGCGCATCGTCGGCACGCAGTTTTACGTCGAAGCGGTGAAATAGAATTTTAACAACAACACAACTCATTAAACTATGCATTCATTAAACCTCATGCCGTTGCTCGCGCAGGCGGAAGTCTCCGGCTCGTCCTGGCTCAAAGTCGTCATCGCCGCCGGAGCGGTGCTGTTCGTCGTGTTCGTCATCGCGCTCATCTGGGCGAGCCGCTACACGAAGGCCGGACCAAACCAGGTGCTCATCATTTCCGGTAGCAAACGCAAGCTCACGGATCCCGATGGCAATGTGAAGGAAGTCGGCTTCCGCGTGGTCAAGGGCGGCGGCACGTTCGTCATTCCGGTGAAGGAAAAGGTGGATGTGCTTTCGCTGGAGTTGTTGACCATTGATGTGCAGACGCCGGAAGTTTACACGAGCAAAGGTGTGCCGGTGAAGGTGGACGGCGTCGCGCAGATCAAGGTGAAGGGCGATGACATCTCCATCGCGACGGCGGCGGAACAGTTCTTGAGCAAGAGCGTGGACGATATCAAGAACATCGCCATGCAGACGCTGGAAGGTCATTTGCGCGCGATTCTCGGCACCATGACGGTGGAAGAGATTTATCAGAACCGCGACGCCTTCGCCTCGAAGGTGCAGGAGGTCGCCGCCGGGGATATGGCGAACATGGGCCTGGGCATCGTGAGCTTTACGATTCGCGATATCCGCGATACGCAGGGTTATCTTGATGCGCTCGGCAAACCGCGCATCGCCCAGGTCAAGCGCGACGCCATTATCGCGCAGGCGGAGGCCGACCGCGATTCCGTGATCCGCTCCGCGCAGGCGAATCAGGCCGGGCAGGAAGCGAAGTTTCAGGCCGACACGAAAGTCGCCGAGGCGCAGCGGGATTATCAGAGCAACGTCGCGCAGTATCAGGCCACGGTGAACGTGCAGAAGGCGCAAGCCGACTTGGCGTATGATTTGCAACGGTTCAAAACGGGCCAGCTCGTGAAGGCCGAAGAGGTGCAGGTAAGCATCGTTGAGAAGCAGAAACAGATCGAACTGCAACAGCAGGAAATTCTCCGCAAACAGCGCGAGCTCGAAGCCACCGTGCAAAAGCCCGCCGACGCCGAGCGTTATCGGGTGGAGACATTGGCGAATGCGAAGAAGTTTCAATTGGAGACGGAAGCCGCCGGTGCAGCGTCCGCCACGAAGGCGACGGGTTTTGCCGGTGCGGATGTCGTGAAGGCGACCGGTCTCGCCGAAGCCGATGCAAACAAGGCGCGCGGTCTCGCCGAGGCGTCGGTCATCGAGGCGCAAGGTAAGGCGACCGCTGAAGCCATGCGCGTGAAGGCGGAAAGCTTTAAGCAATACAACGAGGCGGCGGTGATCGAGATGATTATGCGCGTGCTGCCGGAAGTGGCGGGCAAGATCAGCGAACCGCTATCGAAGACGGAGAAGATGGTTATCATCAACGCGGGCAACGGCCCCGGCGGCGGCGCGAGCAAACTGACCGGCGACGTCACGACCATCATCAGCCAGTTGCCGCCCATCATCGAGAGTCTTACGGGCGTGAAGTTCGAGAAACTCCTCGAACAAGTGCCCGCGTTGCGCAAGGCAATGGGTAAGGATGATGCGGGCGAAGCGAAGTAACTTCTGACAGGCCGCCGGAGTGACGAGACTTAGATCGAGAGCGATAGCATGTTAACCATGGGACAAGCCGGAGCCGCTGCCGCCTCGCTGGCGTTGCTGGCAGCCCTGCTGCCCTTCATGATTATCATGCTGCTGCTGGCCATCGGCATGGCGTGCATCGCGTTCTGGATTTGGATGTTGGTGGATTGTGCCACCAAGGAACCGAGCGCGGGCAACGACAAGGTCATCTGGATTCTCGTAATCATCTTCACGCACTGGATTGGCGCCTTGATTTATTTCTTCGTGCGCCGGCCGGAACGGAAACGGTTGTATGGGGTATAAGGCATGCGCCTCTTCGAAGCCATCATAGACCTGAACCACCGGGCAGTCGCCGGCGACGCAAGCGCCGGATTGCATCCCGCCGACTTCGCGGACGCGCTGCCGGTTATCGCGCTGACTTGCATTGACCCGCGCCTGAACACTTTCTTTCCCAACGCCCTCGCGCTGCCGGCCGAGGATTTCATCTGGTTGCGCAACGCGGGCAATATTATTACCGGCACCTTGAGCAGCACCATGCGGTCGCTCGCACTAGCGTGCGCGGTCAAAGGGGGACGCGAGATCGCCATCATCGGCCACACGGATTGCCAGATTGCCAAGACCACGACGAGCGTGCTGCTCGAAAAACTCAGCGCGCTGGGCGTGGACCGAAGCCGGCTGCCGGAAAACATCAGCGACTTCTTCGGCACCTTCGGCAGCGAGCGCCAGAATGTCATCAAGGCCTGCGGTTTTGCGCGCAGCAGCCCGCTCATCGGCGCGAAGATTCCCGTGCACGGCCTCATGATCGATGTGGAGACCGGCAAGCTGGAGTGGATTGTGAACGGCTATGATACCTTGCCAACGACGGTGGCGGTTGCGCCGGCCAGGACGGATTTTGCCGCGCTCGGCACGCTGGGTTCGTTCAAGGATTTTGAGCTGGGCGAAATGAAGTTTCCCGAGATGAAGATTGGCGATGCGGCGTTGCCAGAAATAATAGTCGCGCCCAGCGCAATGCCTGCCACGCCACCACCGCCGCCGACAACTGTGTTGCCGCCCGTTAAGATTTCTACCAAGAGGACGGTGCCGCCACCGATTCAGCCGCGTCCGAAGTTCCCCGGCAAGTATTGAGGATTAAGCCCAGCCGCCGCGCTGGTAATCTTTTATCCGCCAGCGCAGAAAAGGCGTGCAATGTTTTGGTGTCGCTTTGTTCCGCAACGGCCAATACGCATTGAAATCCTCCTCTAGCTTCCTCAGTTCGCGAATGCCTTGCTGCGACAGCGCTTTCGCCTCCTGTTTGTTTCCGGCCACGACCGCCTGCTGCCAAAACATGAACCGGCACGACTGCGCCGCCATCCGTGCGGCGAGGTCTAACTCAGTCGTAGCGGCGTCTCGGTCGAGCGCCGCGAACTTAGCACGACTACGCTTCGCCGTAGCGCCGCTCCGCAGAGCTGCGCGCTGCTTCTCGATTTCCTTTAACGCGGCGCGAATCTTCTTCGCCGGAATCTTGGCGAACCATTTCAGGCCGTTGCGACAAAACAATTCCCGCTCCTTCAACGGCGGCGCGGCGATGACTGTGCCCAGCGGCGTCTCGTTCGGGGCGGTCACGCCAAGCTTCCGGTGCGCGAGGCCGAGCTTGAATCCCGCCGCCGCAATTTTCCCCGTCGCGTCCTCAAAGACATCGCAGCTCACGACCGCGCAAAGATTCTTCGCGGCCACCGGCGTCTTGGTATTCCACGCCAGTGCGGCGCCCGCTGCGAACATCGGCCAGCTCACCGCGAGCGGTTGCGGATGCCCGCCATCGCCCCAATCCGTGATGAGATAGCCGCGCGCACCGTGCCGCTGGCCGACTTGCGCAGCGGCGCGCAGGTTGGCGAGCGCGTTATCGTGCTTGCCGATGAGCGTCTGCCACGTCGAAGTGCCGGGACAGACGTAGAAGGGGATGCCCGCCTGCGCGAATTGCGCGGCCTCCGACGCAAACGGATGCCCCGCCTCATAGCCCCAATTCAGCGCGATGACATTCTTCGGCAATTCGCGGATGAGCGCCGGATGCTTCAAGATGATATCGCCCCAGAACATCATGTGGCGATTGCGCCCGGACACTTCGCGCTGCAACTGCTTGAGGAAATCCAGGTACACGCGGCCTTTGCCCTTGGTAGCGCACAGTTTTTTACTCTGGCCGCGGCCGAGATCCCACGTCTCGTCGCCGCCGATGTTGAAGTATTGGCTGGTAAAGTTCGGCAACAACTCGTCGTACAGCCCGCGCAAGAAGGGCAGGGTGCCGCGATGCGTCGGCGCCAGCGTCGTCGGGCGACGCACGAACTCCCCGCTGCTATCTTCGTAAGGTTCCGCGAGTTCACCGAGCGGTTTTAGGCGCGGGTCAGCGAGAAACTCGCGCAGATGGCCGAAGGAATTTTGATTGGGCACCAGCTCAATGCCCAGTTCGCGGCAGCGCGCGTCGAGGATCTGGATTTCCTTCGCCGTAAGCGCACCCCAACTGCGCCAGATGCGTTGGTATTTCTGGCAAGCGAAGGTGTGCTCGGTGTAAAGCTGCAGCTCGTTGATTTTGAAATCCGCCAGCTTCTCCGCGAAGTCCAGCAACGTCGTCAGCTTCGGCACGCGGCCGCGCGAAATATCCAGCATCACGCCGCGCCGCGCGAAATCCGGCCAGTCGCGGATGCGCAGGCACGGCAGCTTGCGCCCGTACTCCCTTAATAATTGCCGCAAGGTCGCCGTCGCCGCGCGCCAGCCGCCCGCTTCCCGATAACACACTTCGATGCCACGCTGCGAGATAGTCAGCTCATAGCCTTCCGGATGATTCGGCGCGCGATTAGATTGAGTCAGCTTGATCCACTCCAGCGGATGCTGCTGGGGCAAAAGAAAAATCCCCGGTCGCTTCACCAGCGAACGGGGACGCGGCAACAAATTCAACTTCATACTTCGACGAGTGCGTGCGCCTGCAGCACCCGCCGCATGATTTCCGTGGCTGTCTCCCCGCGCCGCTTCGCCTGACGCCGATAGTAATCGAGGCTCGAAGGTTCGAGGCTAACCGTCACCTTCACTGCGCGCAAACTCTGGCGGACCCGTTCCGGGCTGGGCAGAAAATCCAGCTTCACCGGTGCGCCCGGCTTGCCGAGCGGTTCGCCGTTCAATTTATCCAGGTCAGCGTATGTGATTTTCCGTTTCATAAATGCGTTTGCCTTTGCGCCAGTAACCCGCGCCGATAATGCGGACGCGTCCGGCGCGCTGCGTGAAGCGCACCGTCAAGATAGCATCGCCCACGCGACCGAGGCAATACCAGCGCGGCTCGCCGTGACTGTGGTCAGAATCCGGTAGAATGAGACGGCGCGGATCAGCGAAGGCGGCCACCGCTTCAATAAACAGAATGCCGTGCTTGGCGAGATTCGAGGCAGCCTTCGCCTCGTCCCATTCAAAGTGCTCGCCAAAATTCACTGAGTCATCGCCTTACTTCGCCGCGATCATCCCGCTGGAGCGCGCGTAATTGAAGATGCCGCCCGCATCCACCACCGGGCGCACATCGCCGAGCGGCTTGAAATGGTACACCTTGCCCGTAGCCGGCACCGTCACCGTCGCGGCGTCGAGGTCCACCGTCACCACGTCGCCCGTTTTGAGGACATCGCAGAGGCGCTCCGTGATTTCGCACGGGTAGAGCTCGCCGGTGGCCACGCAATTACGGAAGAAGATGCGCGCGAAACTTTCCGCGAGGATGAGCTGGCAGTTGGCCGAGCCCAGCGCAATCGGGGCGTGCTCGCGCGAACTCCCGCAGCCGAAGTTTTTGCCGCCGACGACGATGGGATAATCGCTGTCCAGCTGGCCGGGTTTGACGTAGCGGATGGGGTAGAGCGAGAGGGGCAGGCCCTCGAGGGCGTAGCTGCCGAGCTTCTCATATTCCTCGGCGATGGTGGGGACGAGGTTGAGGAACTGCGCGGAGATGATCTGGTCGGTATCAATATTATCGCGCACGACGTAAACGGGGCCGGTAAAGACAGATTGCATAGCAAAGGTAATGTGCCGTGTCCGCCGTGATTTTTCAATCAGATTTCAACTGCGTTGACTTCCATGCTTTCATCGTGACGTGAACTGCGAAGCCAAACTGGGGAAGTCATCACGCATTGCCTGCACAATTGGTTAACCGGCTTCATCACTGAGAGCGCAAACTAGAGCCTTTCGATATTCCGGGTCTTTTTCGTGCAGTTCCATTCTACGCTCAGATGCTATCACATTGACAAACACCTCAGCGTATCGGTCTGGATTCCCATTCTCGAAGAAAAGCTTCATATGAGTCGGCTTTTCCAATAGCAAGCGCGGATCGTTTGCGAGGCCCACGACGCCCACGCTGATTTCTTTGCGCATCGGCATAGGACACAATGGCAGATTGTATAAATCTGTGAGGATTGCGAGTAGCGCATCACTCTCATTGCCAGTTGAGCGTATAACGCCTGATCCCCAATAGAAAAAATCGTTGCTCTCTGGAATTGGTGTGGCTTTCCAATTTGAATCAAGCTCAATGGCAAAGCCAAGAGTGCGATTGCCGTGTTTGCCTCTCCCTTCTGCGAAAAAGCCTCCATTGGGCATGATTTCTAGGCGGACGAGGTAAAGGTTAAGATCGATGAAGCCAGCCTCATCCTCATTCGGCACTAACAAGCTTTCTGGCAGATTGGTTTCGTCCATGACGATTAATTTCCGGCCAACAAGAGGTCGACCAAATTATTGTGGTCTCTCCATTGTTTCGTGGTTCCAACCGTAAAACCGGTCCTCCGGCTTGTCGAGGTTTATATGGGCCGGGCGCGGGACAATTGCCCGCACCCGGCTTGGCCCCGCCCCACTAGGCGTGAAAACGGGCCGGTTGCGCCGGTTTTGAGCCTAAAGCTTGTTAATTAGCTGGTTACTTCACCAAAAATGCTGGCGATTGCCCCCAAACCGCTGGGGCGACCCTAAATTTAGCAGCTGCTAGAATGAAGTCCGCAGCTGCGGCTATGGATTTAGCGGCTGCGGGAACGAAGGCAGCAGCTGCGGGACTGACTCCCGCAACTGCTAGAACCGTGGAAGCAGCTGCGGGAACGAGTTTAGCAGCTGCGGGAACGGTGGAAGCAGCGGGTGAAATGGCTGACGCAGTTGCGGGAACGACGCTAGCAGTTGCGGGAATGACGGGCGCAGCTGCTAAAATGAGTCTGGCAGCAGCTAAAATCAGACTTTCTCCTGAGAAATCTTCGGGGATGCGGGGGTGCGCTGTTCGCGGCGGCGCAGGGCGATGACGGCAGCCGTACAAGCCGTCCAAGTCGGCAAATCTTCCAGCACGGGCACCAGCTCGATGACAAAGGTGGGCAGCAGCAGGATGTGAAACCCGAGGACGCAACTAATTAATAGCATGGCGACGCAGTCAATCGCCTGGTCGATGAACGCCCAGCCGAGCGGCCCGAGCAGGAGCTGGAGGCCATCCGCCCCGACGGCGAGGCTGAACGCGAGCGCGATCCGGCCGCGCGTGAGGAGCGGGACGCGGAAGACGGTCTGGAGTTTTTCCGGCAATTTCAACCGGCCGTATTAAAACCCAATCGGCTTGCCGCGTCCAAACTTGTTTCTTAAAGTGTCGCCGTGCTCGACATCAAATTAATCCGCGAAAAGACTGATTTTGTCCGCTCGCGCCTCGCCACGCGCGGGGCCGGGGATGATATCACGGTTGACCATATCCTTATCTTGGACGAACAACGGCGCAAGATTTTGACTGAAGTGGAAGCGCTTAAATCCCTTCGAAACCGCGTCAGTAAGGAAATTGGGGCGTTGATTGGCCAAAAGAAGCTCGCCGAGGCGGAAGCTAAAAAGGCGGAGACGAAGGATTTGGGCGAACGTATAAGTTCTTACGAAATTGCGCTATCAACCACAGACGCAGACCGAGATAGGTTGATGCTCCAATTGCCAAACCTCCCGCACGAATCGGTGCCGATTGGCAAAACGGCAGAGGAGAATCCGGAGATCCGCACGCACGGCGCGAAGTTGAGTTATGATTTTAAGCTGAAGTCGCATGTGGAATTGTGTGAGTCGCTAAAGCTGGTGGATTTCGCGCGTGCGGCGAAGTTGTCGGGCAGTGGTTTCTTGCTCTACACGAATTGGGGTGCGCGGCTGGAGCGGGCGTTGATCTCGTTCCTCCTGGATTTGCACATCACGCAGCATGAATACACGGAGGTGTCGCCGCCGTTCATGGTGGGCGAGCAGTGTATGGTGGGCGTGGGGCAGTTCCCGAAGTTCAAGGACCAATACTACGGTGTGGCTGAGGGTGGTCGCGCGGAGGAGCTGGGTAAGTTGTATCTCATTCCGACGGCGGAAACGCCGGTGGCGAATATTCATCGCGAGGAATTGTTGGCGGAGAAGCAACTGCCGATTCGTTATTGCGCCTACACGCCGTGTTTCCGCGGCGAGGCGGGGGCGGCGGGCGTGGGTACGCGCGGGATGATTCGCGTGCATCAATTTGATAAGGTGGAGCTGATTAAGATTGTGAAGCCGGAGCAGGGTTATGATGAGTTGGAGAAGATGGTGGCGAATGCGGAGAAGGTGTTACAACTGCTCGGCCTGCACTACCGCGTGATCATGCTGTGCACGGGCGATATGGGTTTCGGTAGCGCGAAGACTTATGATATCGAGGTCTGGGCGCCAGGGCAGGGGAGCTATCTGGAGGTTTCGAGCTGCTCGAATTGTGAGGATTTTCAGTCGCGCCGCATGAATCTGCGCTTCAAGAGTGAGGCGGGCGAAAATAAGTTTCCGCATATTCTCAATGGCAGCGGGACGGCGCTGGCGCGCTTGTTTGTGGCGTTGATCGAGACGCATCAGCAGGCGGATGGCAGTGTGCGAATACCGGAGGCGCTGCAGCCCTATCTGAAGACTGAACGCATCGCGGCGTAAACTTGCCTAGACTGTGCTTATTTACGATTTACGATATACGATTTACGCGCGCTTCGGCTCGCGGAGCGTCATCGTAAATCGCAAATCGTATATCGTAAATCCATGAACATCTTACTCGCCAGTAGCGAAGTCTTTCCTTTCTCGAAGACGGGCGGTCTGGCGGATATGGTGGCCGCGCTCGCCGGCGCGCTCGCCAAGGAAGGCCACGAGGCGCGCGTGGTTACGCCGTTGTATCGCGGTATCCGTGAGAAGTTCCCGGCGATGCGCAAGGTGGATTGGTTTTTTCATCTGCCACTGGGCCTGAAATTTGTGCAGGCGGAGTTGTGGGAATTGGATGTGGCGCGCGGACTGAAGATCTACTTCGTTGATCAAGCAAGTTACTTTGATCGACCGGGAATTTATCAGGAGGATAACTTCAGCTACGCGGATAATGCGGAGCGCTACATCTTTCTGTCGAAGTGCGTGGTGCATCTGGCGCGTTATCTGGCGTGGCGCCCGGATGTGGTGCACGTGCATGATTGGCAGGTGGCGCTGGTGCCCGCCTTGTTGGCGCAGCAGAAAAATGAAGGGTGGGGGAACCCACCGCCGACGGTGCTGACGATTCATAATCTAGCGTATCAAGGGGTGTTCGTGGAGCAGGCGTTCGCGCTGACGAACCTGCCAGAGAGTTTCTTCAATACGGAGGGTGCGGAGTTCTTTGGGCTGTTGAATTGCCTCAAGGCGGGAATCGCGTATGCGGATATTATCACCACGGTCAGCCCGCGTTACGCCCGCGAAATCACGACGGAAGAATATGGCTGCGGGCTCGACGGTCTGTTGCGCCGGCGGCAGAAGGATCTGGCGGGGATTCTAAACGGCGTGGATTATAATGAGTGGAACACGACGAAGAATCCACACCTGTTCAAAACGTATTCGGTTGGGCGCATGGCGGGTAAGAAGGTTAATAAGCTGGAGCTGCAAAAGTTCTTTGGGCTGCCGGTCGACGCCGCCACGCCACTCTTCGGCACCATTTCGCGGCTTGCAGAACAAAAAGGTGTGGATATCCAACTGGGCGCGCTGGCGGAGATGTTGAATACGAAGATGCAGTTCGTGCTGCTCGGTAGCGGGTCGCCCGAATACGAGCGCGGCTACCGCGACTTGGTGCGGCAATTTCCTAGCAAGGTGGCGGTGCGCTTCGGCTATGATGAGACGCTTGCGCACCGGATTGAGGCGGGCTGCGACTTCTTCCTGATGCCGTCGCGGTTCGAGCCGTGCGGCCTGAATCAGATGTATAGTCTGCGCTACGGGACGATTCCCATCGTACGCGCGACTGGCGGGCTCGATGATAGTGTGATTGACTGGATGCAGAATCCGCGACTGGCCACCGGTATCAAATTCTCGGATTACACTTCGCGTTCATTGGCCAAGGCTATCCGCAAGGCGCTGGTTTTGTTTAACCAGCCCAAGTTGCTTCAGGCATGCAGGCGCAATGCAATGCATGCGGATTTTTCTTGGGAACAGACGGTTCACAACTACTTGAGCATCTACCATAAATGCACGAATATAACATCAAGCTAGCATACTGGTGGATATACCAATATAAAATAAACATAACATACATTGTGCGTCTATAATATGTCTGGGTATATAGCAATAAAAGTGGCTGACTTCTGGGTTGTGGTGTATTAACGGTATATAATTTGCTGTAATTAAAAGTGTCAATGCACATGAAATTTAAGTTAAGTCAGGCTGCGGGGTTTACCATGGTTGAAATCATGATCGTGGTATGTATTCTGGCGTTGCTCCTGGCAATTGCGGTACCAAATTATGTAAAACAACGCGCCTCTGCTCAGGCGAATACGTGCATCAATACCCTTACCAAAATTGAAGCAGCAGCAAACGAGTTCGCGTTGATAAACGGCAAGAAGACGGGAGATGTCATCAATTATCCCGCCGATTTAAGTCCTTATATTAAACTTAACAGTAATGGTTTAATACCGCCTTGCCCAGCAGGTGGAACGTATCAGATACCAGCGGTTGGCGCATTTCCAACTTGCTCCTTAAGTAATCAAGTTAACCCGCCGCACATTGTTCCTTAATCAGCTTAATGGTTTTACGGTTTCCTGTGCTTCATTAAGAACTCGCACTGGTGTAGCGTCGTAAAGAGATGCGCCAGAACCATTCAGCAATTACCGCCCACATTGCGCCCACGCCAACAAGGATTAGCCAAGCCGACGGTGAATAGATTTTATCCGCCAGCACTCGCACGGGAACATTACTCACCAGCAACACTGGCAGTGCAAAAGTAAACACCGCCTTAAATACGCCGTGAAACGCTTCGTCCGGCATTCTCGCTATGTTAAATAGGTTGTAGTACCCCCAGACGATTCCCTGCGCTCGCACCGTCCAGAAGCAAATCGTGGCAAGAATGAACATAAGCGAATAATGTATCATAATTCCCACCACACAGAGCGCGGCAAATCCGACAAACTGCCCGACGGTCGGATGTAGACTAAGTTTGGTTGCCGCGAAAATCATGACGCACACAGCAAACAGCGCGTTCACAAATGCACCAAGATCAACGACCCGCAATGAGACCAGAAAGCGGGTGTTAACGGGAAGTAGCAGGAAGAAATCCATCTTGCCGGTGCGCACTAGTTCGGAAAGGTTCGTGCAGTTAGTCAGGAAAAACGCCTGATACAGCTGCTGGATGAAATTGCTCGCCCCAACGAGCAGCACCATCTCCCATTGCGTCCACGTACCGATGGATTTGGTCTGCGAATAAAGCACCGAGACAAAACAAAGCTGCAGACCAAACCAGAGTAGTTCGACTACAATCCAAAGCAGGAAGTTCCCCTTGAAAGATATCTCCCGCGTCACGGAGTTTTTCCATAGCTCGGCGTAAAGAATGAGATAGCGCTTGAGATTCATCATTTCACGGACGTCAGCATAATGAATCACCACCAATCGAAGCCAGCCGCAATCTTAACCCTTGGCAGTCGGTTCCAGGCAAGGTTTTAGCTGGGTATCCACGCGCAAGATATGATCTTGAATCCAAATGTTGATGGTCTGGTTCAATTCCGTCAGCATTTCGAGACGGAACCCCTCCTTATGAATGTTGGCCTTGAAGCGCTTGAACATCTGCCGGAAATTCTCATGCGCCTCCCGATTCTTTTGATGCGCCGGGCAGCGATAGCTTTCCATGCACTTCTCCTCGTAGTTAAAGTGGGAGTCGACGTAGTCCGCCAGAAAATCCAAGAACTGAATGATGTCAGCAATCTCTTTACTGGTGGGGTTCGTCTGAACCAGCAAGCTCTCGAAATTGTTAAGATGCCGGATCAACTTACGGTGTTGCTGGTCAATTTCCGGCGAGCCGGTGGCAAAGCTTTCATCCCAAAGCAGCATAGTAGGTCTTTCTCAAGTATTGATAATCAGACGTTGTTCGGCTTCAGCAACAACCACATCGTGACACCGCTTGCGAAGCTGCGCTAACTATATATTGCCATTGGTCTGACAATATTTGTCCACCCCTGCCCTTACCCGCCGAATGCCCCGTAGTGCCGGACGCCCTTCGCCCACATGTAGCGGGCAAACATATAAGCAGCCCCGACCCAGAGCGCTTGTATGGCTAATCCCAACCACAGGCTGGCGCCGGCCACCTTACCCATATAGATCTGGATGGGGAAATACAGTTGATACGGGAACGGCGTCAGGAAGATGACGTGTTTCACTCCCGCCGGCAAAATATCCAGCGGGAATAAATGTCCGCTGGCCAGGTATTCGAAGGCATACAGGATGAAGATCAGTGTCGAGATTTCCAGCAGCCAGAACGCCAGCATCGCCATCGCGAAAGAAGTGAAGAACTGCAGCAGCGCCGTCAGCACCAATGAAACCAGGAACATCCCGAACGTCCCCGCGTCCGGCGGCAGCAGGAAATACTGCCGGTGACAATAGATGAAGATCGCCAGCGGACCTGACGCCATGGCGATGAAGGCGATGCGCCCCGAGAAAAACAGGCTGAGCCGGTACCACAGATAATCCAATGGCTTCAGCAGGAACTGGCTGATGTTGCCTTCGCGGATATCGGCGGCGATCTGCCAGTCATCCTCGTTGACCGCCGTGAACACGTCCACCACCGCCACGAGCAGGTAGTAGCAGATCATCTGCTCGCGCGTGAAGCCGTTATGCCCCCCTACCCCTGCGTTATCGGCGTAGATTGTGCGCCAGAGCGACAGCATGGCGAACAGCGGGATGAAGCTGAACAACGTCCGCGTCAGGAAGTTGAACCGGTACTGCAGGTTATTCTGCAGGCCGATGCCAATGACATGGAAATATTTGTTCATCCGTGGATGTGTTGCGCGGGCTCTTTGTCGCTGTTTTCAAGTCAGGCGTAAAGCTGAAAGCGCGCCCGCCTACCTCCCCTGCCCGCTCCTCGTGCCTGGATGCACAGGCGGGTTGCTAGAATAATTTGTTTGCCGTGCCCCGTCCGACTAATTAGCCTCACCCGCGTGCTGGCTGGAGACTGGCACTCACAACTAAGGAACACTCTTTTACTCATGAACAAACCTCTGACGAGCGCCGAAATCAACGACATCGTGGTCGGCCTGAAGAAACTATCCCGCAACCTCTGGTGGACCTGGAATCAGGAAGCCCAGGACTTCTTCTACGAGCTGTCCCCGCGCGGCTGGCAGAACATGTTTCACAATGCCGTCGCCGTCCTGCGCGAAGTCTCCGAGCAGGAGCTGTGCGCCCGGTTGCAGGACGTCGGCCTCGCCACGCGCGCCCGCAATGTCCTCGCCGAGTTCGAGAGCTATCGCAAGGAGCCCAAGACCTGGGGCCACCTCAACGCCCCCAAGCTCCACCAGCATCCCGTCGCGTATTTCTCCGCCGAGTTCGGCTTCCACGAATCCCTGCCCATCGCCGCCGGCGGTCTCGGCATCCTCGCCGGTGACCATTGCAAATCCGCCAGCGACCTCGGCCTCGGCTTTGTCGGCGTCGGCCTCTTCTATCGCGAAGGCTATTTCCAGCAGGCCATCGATGGCAACAACTGGCAGACCGAATACTACAACCCCGTTGACCCGCACAACGTCCCCGTCGAACCCCTGCTCGATGCCGACGGCGAACGCATCATTTGCAGCGTCGAGATCGGCCTCAACGTCGTTGACTTCCAAGTCTGGCGCGTCAACGTCGGGCGCATCCCCGTCTATCTCCTCGACACCAACCTGCCCGCGAATGAGCAACTCTTCCGCGACCTCACCAACCGCGTCTACGGCGGCGATAGCACCACGCGCATCATGCAGGAAATCCTGCTCGGCATTGGCGGCGTCCGGCTCTTGCGCAAGCTCGGCCTCGCGCCCTCCACGTTCCACATGAACGAAGGTCACGCCGCCTTCCTCACCTTGGAACTCATCCGCGAGAAGATGGCCGCTGGCAAAACCTTTGAAGAAGCCCAGGCCCTCACCAAGCCCGAATGCATCTTCACCACGCACACCCCCGTCGAGGCCGGTCACGACCGGTTCACCTCCGAGCTGATGCACTACGCCCTCCAGCGTTATCTCTCGAACCAGCTCATCCCGTTCAACGACATCCTTGGCCTCGGCCGCGTGAAGGAAGATGACGCGCACGAACCCTTCTGCATGACCGTGCTCGCCCTGAAGCTGTGCCGCGCGGCCAATGCCGTCAGCGAATTGCACGGCCAGGTCAGCCGCCACATGTGGCAAAGCCTTTACAACGTCCCGGAAAACGACGTCCCCATCGGCCACATCACCAATGGCATCCACCTGCTCGGCTGGATGAAAGGCTCCGTCCGCAGCTTCTGGCGCCGGAAACTTACCGACAGCCAGAATGGCGAAACCACCTTCTTCCGTCAGAAGTTCGGGTCCGACTGGGCCTCCGCCATCAATCATCAGGAATTCTGGGATAAGATGACCGACCCCGCCTTCGTCACCGACGAAGAACTCTGGGCCCTCCGCTACAAAGTCCGCCGCGAGCTCATCGAGTTCGCCCGCCGCAAGCTGCTGCACCAGAGCCAGCGCGTCACCCCCGGCGACTACATCCGGTTCGATCACCTGCTGAATCCCGACGCCCTCACCATCGGCTTTGCCCGCCGCTTCGCCACCTACAAGCGCGCCCCGCTCATCTTCCAACAGTTCGACAACATCGTCAAACTCGTGCGCGACAAGCAGCGCCCCGTGCAATTCATCTTTGCTGGCAAAGCCCATCCGCGCGATGACGACGGCAAACGCTTCATCCAGCAGATCATCCACCTCAGCAAGCACAGCGAGCTCGCCGGCCACGTCGTCTTCCTGGAAAACTACGATATCCACGTCGCGCGGCAGATGGTCTCCGGCTGCGACATCTGGCTGAACAACCCGCGCCGCCCGCTCGAAGCCTCCGGCACCAGCGGTATGAAAGCCAGTTGCCACGGTTGCATGGGCTTTAGCATCATGGACGGCTGGTGGCGCGAAGGTTACGATGGCAACAACGGCTTCTCCATCGGGCCCGACTCCCACCCGAACAACATCGAAGAACAGGATCGCGTGGACAGCGCCAACCTGTACCAGACCCTCACCGAGCAAGTCATCCCCGCCTTCTACAATCGCGATGCCAACGGCGTCCCGCGCGAATGGCTCAAGCGGATGCGCCACTCCATGGCCACGCTCGTGTCCCAATTCACCACCGACCGCATGGTCAAGGAATACACCAACAAGTATTACGCCCCCAAGTAAGCGGCGACCAAGCCTGAGAACGTCAACGGCGCGAAGCCTCAACTTCGCGCCGTTTGGCTTTGGGGAGACGCTTCCTCCATTAAAGGTAGGGACCATCGCGCTGCGATGATCCTTGCGGATGGCCACCGTGGCTTGGCCAGCGGAATCGGGTGGGGAGCCTGCCCGCAACCGACCAGAATGCGCGGGCAAGGCGGACGGCGCAGCGCACCGTCCCTACCCATTTAAGTCACAAAGGCCCCCGTTTTAAGCTTAATTTACCCCAAAAGCCTGCCTTCCCTGCCCCTCTTGGGTCCATCCCCGAGGGGTCTTGGGTATGCTCCCGAGGGGTCAGGGGTCCACCCAAGAGGGGTCTTGGGTCCATACCCAACCCCTCTTGTGCCCACCGCCGAGGGGTCTTGTGCTCACCCAAGAGGGGTCGGGGGTGCGTACCCGAGGGGTCTTGGGTCCACACCTGACCCCTCTTGTGCCAACACCCGAGGGGTCTTGTCTGGACACCCGACCCGTCCTGTACTGGCACCC
>CAIPKV010000025.1 GCA_903865745.1 uncultured Verrucomicrobia subdivision 3 bacterium
ATGGATCTCCGCAAACAGCCCGACGCGCTCCAGCGCATCAAGGAAGAAGCGGAAAAAGCCAAGATCGCCCTTTCCAGCGCGCAAACTTACGACATCAACCTGCCGTTCATCACGGCGGATGCGACGGGGCCGAAGCACATCCAGAAGACGCTTACCCGCGCCAAGATGGAACAGCTCACCGACAAACTTTTCGAACGCACCATCGGGCCGGTGAAAGCCTGCTTAAAGGACGCGGGCATTGACGCGGCCAAGATTGACGAACTCGTGCTCGTCGGGGGCATGACCCGCATGCCGCGCGTGGTCGAGACCGCGCACAAGCTCATCAACAAAGCCCCGCATCAGGGCGTTAATCCGGACGAAGTCGTCGCCATCGGCGCCGGCATCCAAGGCGGCGTGCTGAAGGGCGAAGTGAAAGACGTGCTCCTGCTCGACGTGACGCCGCTCTCGCTCGGCATTGAAACGCTCGGTGGCGTATTCACAAAATTGATTGAGCGGAACACCACGATTCCCTCGCGCAAATCAGAAATCTTCTCCACCGCCAGCGATAACCAGCCGGGGGTTGAGATTCATGTATTGCAGGGCGAACGCCAGTTTTCCAAGGACAACAAGACCATTGGCAAATTTAACCTGGCCGATATTCCGCCCGCACCGCGCGGTGTACCCCAGATCGAAGTAACCTTCGATATTGACGCCAACGGCATTTTGCACGTCGGCGCCAAGGACCTTGGCACCGGCAAGGAACAAAAAATCACCATCACGGCCAGCAGCGGTCTCTCGAAGGAAGAAGTCGAGAAGATGCGCAAGGACGCCGAGTTGCACGCAGATGAGGACAAGGCCAAGAAAGAAGAAATTGAAACGCGCAACGAGGTGGATAACGCCGTTTATCGTACGGAGAAGCTGGTCAAGGACAACGCCGACAAGATTTCGGCGGACGACAAGACTAAGCTCGAAACCGCAATTGCCGCCGCCAAGGAAGCGCTCAAGGGCAGCGATACCGCCGCCATTAAGTCTGCTGGCGAGAAGCTGAACGAAGCGTCGCAGGCGATTGGTGCAGAACTTTACAAAGCCGCTGCTGCGAAGGCGCAGGCGGATAAGGCCGGTGCGGGCGCCGCCGGTGGCCAGCCGCAAGGCGAAGCGCCGAAGTCCGAGAAGAAGGATGAAGGCGTGATTGACGCGGAAGTCGTGGACGAGAAGAAATAACCATTTTCCCGCCGCGAGTGCGGATCGGGAGTTAATTAGGCAGTCAACAAAACAACAACCAAAACAAAAGAACAAATATGGCATTGAACATCAAACCGCTCGGCGACCGGATCCTCGTGGAACCGCTCGAAGAGAAGGAAACCAAAAAAGGCGGCATCATCATCCCCGATACCGCTAAAGAGAAACCGCAGGAAGGCATTGTCGTCGCGCTCGGTACGGGCAAACTGGACGACAACGGCAAACGCGTGGCCTTTGAAGTCAAGAAGGGCGACCGCGTGCTCGTCTCCAAATACGGCGGCACGGAAATCAAGATTGACGGCAAGGAATACAAGATTTTCAGCGCGGACGACCTCGTCGCGATTCTGGAATAACTTTCAACCAACAACGTAACCAAAAACTGAAATAATATTATGGCAGCTAAACAATTGATATTCGACGAGCAGGCCCGGCAGGCGATTCTGCGCGGGGTTTCCAAGCTCACCAAGGCAGTGGTCGCGACGCTCGGGCCGAAAGGCCGCAACGTCGTCATTGACAAAAAATTCGGTTCTCCGACGGTGACCAAGGACGGCGTCACGGTCGCGAAGGAAATCGAACTGGAAGACCCGTTTGAAAACATCGGCGCGTCGCTCGTTCGCGAAGTCGCGAGCAAGACCAGCGACACCGCTGGCGACGGCACCACGACGGCGACGGTTCTGGCCGAGGCGATTTATCGCGAAGGCCTGAAGTTCGTCACCGCCGGTGCGAACCCGATCGGCATCCAACGCGGCATCAACAAGGCCGTGGAAGCCGCCGTGGCGAGCCTCGACAAGATCTCCAAGAAGGTCAAGGACAAGGAAGAAATCAAGCAGGTCGCGGCCGTGTCCGCGAACTGGGATTTCGACATTGCCGACAAGATTGCCGACGCGATGGACAAGGTGGGCAAGGACGGCACGATCACGGTCGAAGAAGCGAAGTCCATAGAGACGACGCTCGACGTGGTTGAAGGCATGCAGTTCGACAAGGGCTATCTCTCGCCGTACTTCGTCACGAACGCGGAGACGATGGAAGCGAAGCTCGAAGATCCGTACATCCTGATTTTCGAAAAGAAGATCAGCAACTTGAAAGACTTGCTGCCGTTGCTTGAAAAAGCCGCGCGCACCGGCAAGCCGTTCTTGATCATCGCCGAAGAAGTCGAAGGCGAAGCGCTCGCAACCCTCGTCGTGAACAAGCTCCGTGGCACGCTCAACGTGGCCGCCGTGAAATCCCCGGGCTTCGGCGACCGCCGCAAAGCCATGTTGGAAGACATCGCCGTGCTCACCGGCGGCAAGTTCATCACCGAAGACCTCGGCATCAAGCTTGAGACGGTGGAACTCGCCGACCTCGGCCGCGCGAAGACGGTCATCATTGACAAGGAAAACACCACTATTGTTGAAGGTGCCGGCAAGAACAGCGACATCCAGGGCCGCGTGAACCAGATCCGCCGCCAGATCGAAGAAACCACGAGCGATTACGACCGTGAAAAATTACAGGAACGCCTGGCGAAACTCGCCGGCGGTGTGGCCGTTATCAACGTCGGTGCCACCACCGAAAGCGAGATGAAGGAAAAGAAGGCGCGCGTGGAAGACGCGTTGCATGCGACCCGCGCGGCCGTCGAAGAAGGCATCGTGGCGGGCGGCGGTGTGGCGCTCATTCGCACCATCCCGGCAATTGATGCCGTGAAGGGTGCCAATGAAGACGAAAACATCGGCATCGGCATCATCAAACGCGCCGTGGAAGCTCCGCTCCGCGCCTTGGCCGCGAACGCTGGCGAAGAAGGTAGCGTCATCGTGGACAAGGTCAAGAAAGCCAAGGGCAACGAAGGTTACAACGTCGCCACCGGCGCTTACGAAGACCTCGTTAAAGCTGGCATCGTTGACCCGAAGAAGGTCACGCGCAGTGCACTGCAAAACGCAGCGAGCATCGCCGGCCTGTTGCTGACCACCGAAGCCATCATCACCGACCTGCCGGAAAAAGATAAACCGGCCCCCGGCGGTGGCGGTCATGGCGGCGGCATGGGCGATATGGGCGGCATGGGTGGCTACTAAGATCCTGACGGACCGCCACTACGGCTAAAATTAGAGGAACCGAGAAATCCAGCGCGGTCGGAAGCAATTCCGGCCGCGTTTTTATTTACCATAAATGAGCCAAGCATCAGAAGATAGAGTAGAATTATATCTGTTTACTGGATGGTATTGGGGCGATTCTTGATTTGACCGAACTGGTTAATTAGGGGAATATAGATTTGCCGAAATTTTTGGATGGGGGCGTACTGGTTTCGACCATGTGAACACGCCAGAGGCGGCATGCCGAGGACGATGCGTTGGCCTCGTAAATAATCGCATCAAAACTAAAAAGCTAACGAAGAACTAGCCCTCGCGGCCTAAGCGCCACGACGTTTGTCATTGGACACCTGCTACGGTGAACGAACGAAACAGCAGGCATGGTTGACGGCGGAGACCGCGCGTTGTCAGCCGAGATCTTATCATGCGGACTAGGCAGTGCGACTCGAGCTCCGGCGCCATCGCATAGCAGAAAATATTACCGGGGATAAGCATGTAGTCGCGGCTGGTAGGTTGACTTGGGACGCGGGTTCAATTCCCGCCGCCTCCACCATCTCAAACATCGGAGGGCATTACTTCTGAGGAATTTATTGGCTTGGTATTCAGGACTGGCACGCTGTCAAAATAAGATGGATTTACGACGGGGTTTTGCGAAAATTTGAGCTCAATGAAGCCGATTGTCAAATTGTTACTCGAAGGCGGCAGTCTAAATACCGCGCAAATGGCGCAAGTGCTCAAGCTGTCCGAGGCTGACGTGAAACTTCAGCTCGATGAGTTGAAGGAGCAGCGCGTGCTGCTCGGATTCCGGCCGGTGTTGAACCTCACCCACGAAGATTCGGGGGTTGTCCGCGCCGTTATTGAGGTGCGCATCACACCCGAACGCGGCGGAGGTTTCAACCGGCTTGCCGAACGGATCAGCCGATTCGACGAAGTCGAGTCATGCTACCTGATGTCCGGCGGCTACGATTTACTGGTGTTGGTTAACGGAGCAAGTCTGCAAAAAGTCGCTGCGTTCGTGTCCGAAAAACTTTCCACTATTGAGGGCGTGCTCTCGACCGCCACGCATTTCATGCTTCGTTCCTATAAGGAAAACGGCTTCCTACTCGAGGGCAAGTCTGAGGAAAATGAGCGGCTTAAGGTTGCACCCTGATTCCATTTCAAGATGGACTCCTCTAGCTACATCGCCAAGCACGTCGTCAATTTGCCCAAGTCAGGTATCCGCGACTTTTTTGAAGTCGTTGCGAAGATGAAGGACGTGATCTCTCTCGGCATTGGCGAACCGGATTTCGATACGCCTTGGCACATCCGCGAGGCCGCAATTTACGCGCTGGAAAAAGGTAAGACACATTACACCTCGAACCTCGGCCTGATCGAGTTGCGCCGCGCCATCAGCAAATACGTCGAGAAGAATTTCTCCATCAGCTACCGGCCTGAAGACGAAATTCTCGTAACCGTCGGCGTGAGCGAGGCTCTGGACATCGCGTTCCGCGCGCTGGTGAATCCAGGCGATAAGGTGATGTTTCACCAACCTTGCTACGTCAGCTATTCGCCGAGCATTACCCTCGTCCACGGGACGGCGATTCCGGTACCGACTTTCGCTAAAGATAATTTTGCACTGACTGCCGAAGCCTTGCGTGCCGCGTGGCAGCCGGGCGCAAAGCTGCTTGTACTAAACTTGCCGTGCAATCCAACCGGCGGCACCTGTGACCGCGCGCAAATCGAGGCCATCGCAAAATTTGCCATTGAAAAAAATTTACTCGTGCTGAGCGACGAAATTTATTCCGAGCTGACCTTCGAAGGCACTCATACCAGCATCGCCAGTTTGCCGGGCATGCAGGAGCGCACGATTTATCTGCACGGTTTCTCCAAGGCATTTGCCATGACTGGCTGGCGCATTGGCTACGCCTGCGGCCCAGCGGCGCTGATTGAGGCGATGATGAAGGTGCACCAATACTCGATGATGTGCGCTTCAATTTTGAGCCAGGAAGCTGCCATAGAAGCACTCTTGCGCGGTGAAGATGGGATGAAATCCATGCGCGACCAGTATCATCGCCGCCGGGATTTCATTGTGCGCCGGTTCAATGAAATAGGGTTAAAATGCCACCTGCCGCGCGGCTCGTTCTACGCTTTCCCGGATATATCCGTGACCGGATTAAATGAAAAAGATTTTGCCGTCAGCCTCTTGCAAACGGAAAAAGTAGCGATGGTTCCGGGCACAGCATTTGGGGCGAATGGCTCAGGTTTCTGCCGTGCGTGTTTCGCAACGAGTTACGAACAACTTATCGAAGCGAGCAATCGCATTGAGCGGCACGTCCAGTCGCTGGCAAAGAAAAGGTAGTTCCCAACTACGTACCGCCTCGGATTTGATTTGGACTGGCCAAAGTCTCCTAGCCAGAATCAAGGTCGTTAATAATCTGCCTTTGACCAGCCCGTAAACCGCCGATTTGCACTTGAATTATTTTTTGTTATTACTGCAGACGCTCGTCGGCGCCTGTGAGCGTAATTTCCTCATTCGGCATTGATGCATCTTGATATTTGGCGAATTCAACGTAGTTTTTGGTACTCGTAGTTTTGATGAAACCTGAAGTCGTATTTGGTCTGGAGAACGCGGTGTGGCCAGCGGTGCTGGTCAACACCGGAGGCACCGTTTCCATGACTAATGCGGCGGCGAAAAATACGTTCGGACCCACCCTGGCTGGCGACACCGCCAACCTAGCGGCGATATGGGCACCAGAAAACGGCGGCTCGGCCGCAGATTTTCTCGCGCGCTGTGAACAATCACCAGCAGCCAGCGGCGTATTGAAGTTTCGGACAGCAGCGGGCGTGGCGACATCATTTCTAACCACGGTCTGCCAGTTCAATCACGACGGGAAAAAATATTTAGTCCTGCAGCTATTACCGACTGACTCAACCACGTTGCCAGCGGCAAAACCGTCAACGGAAGCACAAGCCCTGGCGCCGGGCGACGCCGCACTAAAGCAAAAGCTGGACTGCGTGCTGCAATTGGCGCGCACCGTCTCCCTGGATTTCAACAACGCGTTGACCGGCGTGTTGGCGCACACGTCACTCTTGCTCTCAAAAGCGGAACCGGAACATCCTTGGCGTCGCTCGTTGCTCGAAGTGGAAAAATCAGCGCAGCGTGCGGCGGAAATCGCGGGGGAGCTGGCGCAGTTTAGTCGGCAAGAAAAGGAAACCCGCCGCGCGCCCGCGGGCAACCTGAACGCGGTAGTCGGTCGGTGTGTGGAATTTTTCCAAAACGCCCATGGCGCGCGCTTCAACTGGAAGCTGACGCCGGAACGCTCTCTCTTTGCGGCGCGCTTTGATGAGGCCAAGGTGCAACAGGCTGTTACCAAAGTTATGGAGAACGCGGTCGAGGCGTTCGGCGTTAGCGGCACCGGCCAGATCACGGTCCAAACGCGTAACGTCGAGCTGACCGAGCCCACGCAGGATCGCAATGTTCGACTCGCGGCTGGAACCTACGCCTGTGTGGAAATATCCGACAGCGGCTCCGGTATCGACGAAGAATCCTTGCCGCGAATTTTTGAACCATTTTTCACGACGAAGCGTCCGCCGCACCGCGGGCTGGGGCTTGCGCTCGTTTACGGCATCATCACAAACCACGGCGGCGGCGTCGCCATCTCCAGTTCGTTAGGCGTAGGCACCTCGGCGCGAATTTATCTCCCGGCCGACAAGACCCTTGTGCGCGAGGTCATCAGTGTCGATAAAGAACTGCGCGGCACAGGCACGGTGCTCGTAGTCGATGACGAGAGTCTGGTCCTGACCATGGCTGAAACGATTTTGTCCGATTTCGGTTACAAAGTTTTAACCGCGACCAACGGGCAGAAGGCGCTTGGCGTGCTCAGCCAGCCGGGCATTGAAGTCGACCTGGTCATCACAGATTTGGTCATGCCAGGCATGGGCGGCCGCGAGTTGATGGACCGCATCCGCCAGCTTTATCCTGATATGCCCGTGATGCCGACGAGCGGTTACGTCATGGCGGAGGATAAGAAAAGCGGCGTGGGCTACCTGCAAAAGCCTTTCACCAGCTCCGAACTACTGCTGAAGGTCAAGGCGGCCCTCGCAGCGGTGAAGGCCGTTGACTAATTTTTTGGTTCTGTTTAATTTTTCTTATGCAAATCGAAAGCTTAAAGGTCTTCTGCGACTTGGCTGAATCCCAGAGCTTCACCAAAGCGGCGCGCATCAACCAAGTCACCCAGTCCGCCGTCAGCCAGAATATCACCACCCTCGAGCGCATCTTCAAGTCACTGCTCGTCGAGCGCAGCAAGAAAAAATTCCGGCTCACCCGCGAAGGCCAGGTGCTTTACGATTACAGCAAGCAAATCATCCAGAACTACGAATCGCTGCATAATAAAATGCAGGACTTGAAGGATATCATTTCCGGGACCATCCGCGTCTCGACGATTTATTCTATCGGCCTCCATGACCTCCCGCCGTACGTAAAGAAGTTCATGAAGAGCTACCCAACCGTAGCCGTCCATGTCGACTACCGCCGCGCCAACCAGGTTTATGAAGATGTGTCCAGCAACATGGTAGACATGGGCCTCGTTGCCTATCCACAGCGCGACTCCAAACTGGAAATCCTCCCGCTGCGCAAAGAACCGCTCGTCTTAATCTGCCATCCGCAACATCCGCTGGCGAAGCAGAAATCCATCAAACTTCAGGCGCTCGCCGAACACAAAGTCATCGGCTTCGAACCCGACATCCCCACACGTAAGGCCTTGGACAAAATCCTGCGTGAATACGGCGTCGACATCAAACACGTGATGGAATTTGACAATGTCGAAACCGTCAAACGCGCCGTGGAGATTGATGCGGGCGTCTCGATTGTTCCGGTGGGTACCGTCACGCAGGAAATCGCCAAGAACACGCTCGCCACCGTGGAGATTGAGGACGGCGAGTTTTACCGTCCGCTCGCTGCCATCTATAAGCGGAACAAGGTGCTGTCGCCCGCGCTGAAGCAGTTCCTGACCATCCTCAAAGACACGCCCTGAAAATCATTTCCGATGCGCCCGACCTACGGCCAAGCCTACCGACGGGCGGCACCTAAAATGCCGCCCGTTGTTTCATTTCAGGTTAGCGGGATTTAACGCCTTCAATTCCGGCAGCACAAATAAGCCGTCCTTGCGAATCAGCTTCCCGTCGAACCAGATTTCGCCGCCGCCCCATTCCGGACGCTGAATTAGCACCATGTCCCAGTGGACCGCGCTCTGATTGCCGTTACCACAGTCCTCGTAAGCATTCCCCGGCGTGAAGTGCAGCGAACCGGCGATCTTCTCATCGAACAAGATATCGCAGAGCGGATTCTGTATGTAGGGATTAAAACCAATGGCAAATTCCCCGATAAACCGCGCGCCCGCATCCGTATCCAGGATTTCGTTCAACCGTTTGTTATTGTTCGCCGTGGCGTTCACCACTTTGCCGTGCTTCAACTCCAGGCGCACATTTTCAAACTTCGTGCCCGAGTACAGCGTCGGCGTATTGAATTGGATGACCCCATTGGCCGACGTCTTGGTCGGGCAGGAAAAAACTTCGCCGTCCGGAATGTTCCGGGTGCCCTCGCATTTTTTCGCGCCAATGCCCTTGATACTAAACGTCAAATCCGTGCCCGGCCCCTTGAGGTGGACGCGGTCGGTGCGCTTCATCAATTTTTCCAGCGGCACCATGGCCTTCGCCATCTTGGCGTAATTCATGGTGCACACATCGAAGTACAAATTCTCAAATGCCTCCGTACTCATGCCTGCCGATTGCGCCATGCTGGGCGTAGGCCAGCGCAGCACGACCCAGCGCGTCTTATTCACGCGATAATCAAGCACAGGGCGCAGGACCTTGGAATACATTTGCATGAGCCCGCCCGGCACATCCGAAGTTTCGGTGGCGTTGGCGCTGCCGCGCACGGCGACGTAGGCCGCCATCTTCTTCATGCGAAACATTTCCAGATCGCGCACATCAGCGGCGTGTTGGGGATTTGTGCCGAGCAGCAGCTCGCGGCCCACGCGCGTGTGGCGCGTTTCCACGAACGGCGTCGCGCCCACGGCGCGCACGGCGCGAATGAGTTCCACGGTGAACTCATCCGGCACATCAATCATGTCCAGCAGAATGCGCTCGCCCTTTTTGAGCGCCGTCGAATAGTTCACCAGCAGAGCGGCCAGTTTGGAATAACGCGGATCGGTCATAATATGCTAGCAGTTTAAACCAAAAGCAGCAGCGACGCCATTCTGTAAATGCGGAAAGGAAAGTCACCCGGTTTCCAGTTGGGTGGGGCGAGCGTCCTCGCGAGTCGCTGGTGCCGACGACGCCCGGCTCGCGAGGACGCTCGCCCCACCGACTTTTCGAATCAACAAACCGAGCGGGAAGAAATTGGGCGAGGAGGACATTCACACTGTCGCCCGCAGCGGTATAAACCCCAACGAAGCGCCTTATCCAACATTCGCCGCCCGGCTCCGTCGGAACGATGCCCTCTCCATTTATGCGAACTGGCGGCGAAAAGTCATTTACCCGTCAGCGGCGTGGGCACCGGTGTCGGCGGGTCCGGGACGACCGGGTTCGGCGTATGCGGTTGCAATAAACTCTGCTGCATGTACAAGGCCAGTTTTTCCGGCTCACGCGGAAAGGTTTGCGCCAGTACCAGCAGATTCGCGAACAGCTCCGTCTGCAAAGACGTGCACGCCACATTTTGGGCGTTGATTGTTTGCACCTTGCCGCCCGCGGCCGCACCGGTGGACTTGAGCACCGCCGCCCAACCCACTTCCAACGCCGTCGTATCCGTCACCAACTGCTGGGCGAGCGGCGGCGAATGCGTCGTGACCCAATCCACGAGACTACCGAGTTTGCCATCCACTTCATGATCCGTGCAGGTGCTGAAGATACTGCGGCCCTGCGGAAAACACGCGGTGAATGAGGCGGACTTCTCGCCGTACTGAGCCTCGACCGCCACGGCCACCTTGCCCACGGCCACCGGGAGGGCGGCGCGATAGGCACTCTTCGCCTGTACGGAAGCTTTGCGCACACCGAGCTGGGCGTCGTTATCAGAATGCGTATCGCTCACAGCCCCCAGCGCCTGCGTAGTCGGGGCGAGGCGCGGCGTGAGAGCGGGCAAAGGATTAGCGGACATGCGCTCAAAATGATCGGCGGTGAAGGCCAGCAGTTCAGCCACGCTGATGTGCGGGTCGTCGAAGGGATTGGTGAGCCAGGTAGATAAGTCTCTCATAGCGGTATGTTTGATTCGATGATTTGCTGCGGCCGGTTTGGTCTGAACGATTCCGCTGGCCAGAATTCTGCCACGTTTTAGGAATCATCCCGGCTTGCCGGTATTATGTTTTTGCTTTCATCTGCCATCATGCACCCGTTTCAGATTCTACCTAACGTTATTTTAACAATTCTTTTGGGCGAAAATGTTTTAGCTCCCCTGCCCGACCTAAATCGATTTTGGCTTAGGATGGTGTCAGCGTAAAAAATCAGGACCAAAGTAAGCATAAGTTGGTCGTAGCGTAGAAAATCATGACCAAAACAAGCTTAGGATGGTCCAAGCACAGAAAATCAGGACCAAAGTAAGCGTAATTTGGTCATAGCGTAGAAAATCACGACCAAAACAAGCTTAAGGAGGTCCAAGCGCAGAAAATCATGACCTTCGGACGCCTAAACCAGTAAATCCTAAAATACCGGGCGGAACCCGAGCTTTAGCCACAGATGGGCACAGATGAAACACAGATAAATGCCCCAGAACCTGGCGCAAATAGAAATTTCCATCTGAGTTTCATCTGTGTCTATCTGTGGCTTAAACTATTGCGGCTTTACTCACCGGCGAACGCAGTTCATTTTTTCGGTATGGCTTATTCGCGGAACAACCTGGATTGGATGTGCGAACGCGGCATCTTGGCGCTCGTCATCGGGATGCTGATGTTCGCACCGCTGGCGTTTGGCGCGGTGGATACCTGGGCTTGGCTGGTCGTGCAGGTGCTGGCCGCGGGAGTCTTCCTGCTATGGATCGCGCGGCTGTGGTTGAACCCCAAACCCCGGCTGCTCTGGCCGCCACTGGCGTGGGTGGTGCTGGCCTTCATGGTCTATGCCGTGGCGCGCTGGTGGACGGCGGATATCGAGTACGTGGCGCGGTTGGAGACGCTTCAGGTCTTGGTGTTTGGCTTCGTGTTTTTCGCAGCGCTAAATAATCTGCGGGGGCAGGAGGAAATTTCAGCGGTCAGCACTGCGCTCATCGTGACGGGCACATTTTCGGCGTGCTACGCAGTGGCACAGATGACGCATCATAGCAATCAGGTCTGGAATGAGATTTCGCCCTATCTCAACCGTGCGTCGGGCACTTACATCTCCCCGAACGACTTGGCGGGCTATCTGGCGCTGCTGCTGCCGCTGGCGCTCGCTTATCTGCTGGTCGGCAAATTGCATATCGTTACGCGCATTCTTTTGATCTATGCGGCCATCGCCATGGCCGCCGGATTGGCGGTGACGTTTTCGCGCGCGGGTTATATCGCGGCGGCAGCGGGGATTGTGCTGCTATTGGGAATTTTACTCTTTCATGGCAATCATCGGCTGAAAGCGGTGGTGCTCCTCGCCGTGCTGCTGGCCGGCGGCGGGTTTGCGACGACACATTATCTGTCGAAGACGCTAGGCTACATGCGGCGCGTGGCCGAACCCGGCGCGACGCTAAGCGTGGATGTGGTCGGCGATAGCTCGAGCACGCGCTGGTCATTGTGGCAGGCGGCGGGGCGGATGTGGCTGGATCACCCGTGGTTTGGCGTGGGGCCGGCGCACTATGACTATCTTTTCCGCAAGTACCGTCCGGAAACGCTGCAGTTGCGTCCGGACCGGGCGCATAATGATTATATTAATCTGCTGGCAGATTGGGGCACCGTGGGCGGCGGGATTGTGTTGGCAGGCATGGGCATCTTCGTTTTCTGGTTAAGAAAAAGCTGGCCACACGTGCGCCGCGATGAAAACGCCTTTGGCACCGGGCAGAGCAACCGTTTTGCGTTTTTTTTAGGCGCAGCGTGCGGGCTAACGGCGTTGGCAGTGCATTCGGCGATGGATTTTGATTTGCACATCCCGGCCATCGCGCTGACAGGCGTGACGTTGCTAGCGCTCGCAGCGAGTACCGCCCGATATGCAACGGAACGCTGGTGGTATCGGCCACAGCTTCCGGCGAAGCTGGCTGGCACGGCGGCATTAGGGGTGACGGCGTTTTACTTGTCCGCGCAGGCGTTCCGGCTGGGCAACGAGTCAAAGTGGCTGGCGCAGGCGCAGGCGCTGCCGATATTCTCATCGGAACGAGCCGCGACTTTGGCCCAGGCTTATGCGGCTGAGCCGAAAAACTTCGCGACCGCCTATGCCATTGGCGAATGCTACCGGACCCAGAGCCTGACCGGCGGACACGATTACATCGAGCTTGGGCAGAAAGCCTTGGACTGGTATGCGCGCGCCATCCGCAATAATCCACTGGATGGCTACAGCTATCTGCGCACGGGCATGTGTCTGGACTGGTTGGACCGAACCGCAGAGTCGGGACCGGCTTATCGCGCGGCGGAAAGCTGCGAGCCGAATGGGTATTATTTGGTGGCGAACATTGGCTGGCATTACGTTCAAACTGGCGATTATGCGGCCGCCGAGGAATGGTTCAAGCGGTCGTTGAGGCTGAGCGGGAACAACCCAATCGCCGAAAACTACCTGGCGATTTGCGAGGCCAAACTGGCGGAGCGAGCGTCGGGACGGCCGCAATTACCGGCGAATTATTGAGGCGAAGTTGCGACGATTGTTCATTGACAATTCTAGCTGGGCGCGGCTATATTTTTAATAGTTCAAAATCGGTATAAAAGATTTGTTATGAAAAAATTTCAAGCTTTGGTTTTTTCCGCATTTTGCGGTGCGTTTGTTGGCTTGGCCATAACGGCTTCCGCGCAGTCGACGGCTAATTCTGCTTTCGCCACGGTAGTGCGGGTACAGGGCATTGCTAGCTATTCGCTGGGAGATGACAAATGGTATCCGCTGGTTGCCGGCAAAATTTTACCAGAAGGCGCCGTCATCCGCACTGGCTATAATGGTACAGTAGACGCCGTGCTCGGCAAAGACATCAACCTTCCTCGAGATCTCCAGCAGTCAGCCCCTGGACCGGAGAGTCCTGCGCTAGCTCCCGATGCGCCGGTACGCGGATTGATTAGCTACAAACCCGCAGCAGAACAAAATGTTGTGCGGCTTACTCCGGACACCACTTTGGGCATCACCAAGCTGACTACTACCGATACCGGGGCTGACACAGTCAGCGATACTGAGCTGGATTTAAAAAAGGGGAAAATTTTTGCGAGCGTAAAAAAGCTGGCTGGCGCTTCGCAGTATCTAATCCGGTTGCCAAGCGGTATAGCCGGCGTGCGCGGCACTCAATTTAGTATTGAGGCGAGCGGCTTGACCGTTGTCTACGAGAGCACTGGCGGCGGTGTAGTACTCTCCTTGGTTTTGCCCGATGGCACAACTCGGACGGTCGTCTGCGGACCTGGCTCCAGTTATGATCCGACCACCAATGTGGTTAACATCAATTCCGGTGAGGTGGGAGCTTTTCTGAAGAACCTGTTTAGCGCTATCCAGACGATACATTCCCCAGTTTCCGCAGTATGCGGAGATGGCACTTATATCTACGTTTCTCCAGTTCATGGTTACAACGGCGGGCACCACCATAGCGGTGGTAGCGGTGAGTGAGATTACAATGTACCAGCAATAAAAATTACCATTTAAAACATTTTTATACCATTTTTAACCAGCGCAGCCTTGAGTTGCGCTGGTTTTTTGTTTAACCCCTCGGATTGTGAAGTTCAAGCGCCCCAAACTCACGCCAGTGCTGATCACGCTGGCTGTGCTCTTGCTTATCTACGGCGTCCAATCGCTGCGCTTTGATTTCCCTGAACGGCTGGAGCGCATGACTTATGATTTGCGCGTCCGCGCCGCAAGTGAGTTCCCCGCACCGGTGGCAACTAATCTGGCATTTGTTTCAATGGAGGAATCTAGCATCCGCGTCGTGAAGAGCGGAGAACTGGGCTACCGTTTCGGCCTTCTATGGCCACGACAGGTTTACGGACGCGTGGTGGACGAGCTTGCCGCGCAAGGTGCAAAAGTTGCCGGCTTCGACGTGCTTTTTGGGGAGTTACGCCATGACCAGCAGGCCCCAGTGCTGTTGAACGACGGCACCGGAACCAACACTATCGAATCCGATGATTTTTTCGCCGAGCAACTGCGTTACGCCAGCAACGTCATCCTCGCCGCCACGCCCGAAATTTATCCACCGCGACTCTTTGCCACGAATGCGCTCGCACTCGGCGGCATTTCCACCGACCGCGATTCCGACGGAATTCTACGCCGAGTCCAGGCGTTTCGCGATATCCGGCATTGGCATCCGCTCATCGAAAGTTATTGCGAGGAACATGGCATAGATCCGGGCTCCATCCAGTTGACGAAGGATAGAATCGTCCTACCTGACGCCGATGGTAGCACGACAGAAATCCCGCTGGACGAGCAGGGTGAAATGCTTTTGCGAACCAAAAAAATCAAGGTCAAACCCTTTATTTATGAACGGGTCTGGCACATGGGCATCGTTTTGGCTGCGCAGGAGCTCAAATTAGATTTGGCGCACGCCGTCGTGGATTTCCCGGGTGGAAAAATCATTTTGCGCGGTGAGGGCGGCATGGAACGCGTTATTCCCGTGGATGCCGAAGGCTATTTCCTTGTGGACTGGCGGCTCAAACCCAATGACCCACGCCTGTTCCGGCAGCCGATTGAAAACTTGCTTTGGCAGAATCATCAGCGACTACTCGGCGTCACGAACGAATTAGGCAGCGATTTTCGCGACAAAATTGTCGTCGTCGGTTCCGCCGCACAGGGCAACGACCTAACCGACCGGGGTGCCACGCCGCTGGAACACGACACGCTGCTTATAAGTAAACATTGGAACATCGCCAACATGGTCATAAACGGCGATTTCATCCGACGAACTAATGCGGCTGAAACCACCGCCATCATCCTCCTACTCGGCTTGCTCACGGCGTTTCTGACGTGGGAACTAAGCGCACTTACCGCCTGCGTCGCCACTGTCCTGCTCGTCTTCGGCTACACAGCGTTTACTTTTGCCGTCTTCATCAAATTTCGGCTATGTTTGCCTTTGGTTTTTCCCGTTTTAGGTGCCATTTTGGTGGAACACATAAGCCTAGTGACTTATCGCGTGGTTTTTGAAGAACGAGAAAAGCGCCACGTAAAATCAATTTTTTCTAAGATCGTCTCACCGGACGTGGTAAACGAATTACTTGGCGCGGAAAAACTTTTGCTCGGCGGCACACGGCGCGAAATCACTGTTTTCTTCGCTGACGTTCGTGGCTTCACCACCTTCACCGACCAGTTGCAGGAGGATGTCATTGAATACGTACGCGCGCATAATGTAGATTTGAAGACGGCTGAAAGATATTTTGAGGAATCAGCTCGGGAAACATTAGAAGTCGTAAATCTTTACCTCGCCGCAGTCGCCGACGCCGTAAAAAGCCATAACGGCACACTTGATAAATATATTGGCGACTGCGTAATGGCATTTTGGAACGCTCCTGTGACGAATAACCAACATGCCCTCGCAGCGGTAAAGGCAGCAATCGAATCGCAGCGTGCCATTCGCCAATTAAACGAAAAACGGCTGGCAGAAAATGTCACTCGCGAGGCGGAGAATTCGATTCGCATTACTGGTGGGCTGCCGCCGAAACCTATGCACATCGCACTGCAGCTTGGCACGGGCATAAACACCGGTACAGCCACCGTCGGCTTGATGGGCTCGAACCAGCATATCTTGAACTACACAGTTTTCGGGCGCGAAGTGAATCTCGCAAGCCGCCTCGAAGGTGTTTCGGGTAGCGGCCGAATCATCATCAGCGATACAACCTACAATCACTTGTTACGCCATGCACCCGTACTCGCTACGACCTGTAATGAACTTTTCCCCGTCCAGGTAAAGGGTATCAAAAATGCTGTCCGCATTTACGAGGTGCCGTGGAAATAATGTTTTTAATTTTTAGTTTTAAGTTTTAAGTTGAATTATTATTAAGGCGATAAAAGCCTGCTCGACTCAAAACTAAAAAAATTAAAACACAATGAAGCGCACCGCGATTTATCCCGGCAGTTTTGACCCGCTAACGAACGGCCATTTGGACGTTATTCAGCGCGCGGCAAAGTTGTTCGACCGCGTTATCGTAGCCGTTGCAGAAAACGAAGGTAAACAGCCACTGTTTACGCTGACCGAGCGCGTGGCACTAGTAAAACAGGCTGTAACTAAGCTACCAAACGTAGAAACCGACTCGTTTGACTGCCTACTTGTCGAATATGTTGCGGCAAGAAAAGCTCAGGCAATCGTACGCGGGCTGCGTGCGGTGTCGGACTTTGAATTTGAATTCCAGTTGGCGCTTATGAATCGCAAGCTAGACGAGAGTATAGAGACGATTTTTATGATGCCAAAGGATACCTACACATTTTTAAGTTCGCGCATCGTAAAGGAAATCGCCCGGCTCGGTGGCGACGTTCGTACGTTTGTGCCTCCAAATGTACAATCTGCACTTAAGAAAAAATTAAAGCCGGTCAAATAGCCACCCGCAAAATGTCATTAAAAATCAATCTACGTCATTTGGAAGAGGACGCCATTTGCCTCAAAGGTGAACTGCCGATGGCGGAACTGGACTTGGGTGTGAATGACGAGTTAATACACCTTGAAAAGCCCTTGCGTTACGATTTATCGGTGGAATTGCTGTATGACGCTGTTTTAGCGACCGGTTCGCTGCTGCTGCCGCTTGAATGCGAGTGTGGCCGCTGCCTGAAAAAGTTCAAAACCGAGCTAAAACTGGTCGGCTGGGCGGCTCATATGCCGCTTGAAGGCGAAGACAAGGTGCCTATTGAGAACGACTGTGTGGACTTGACTCCTTTCGTGCGGGAAGATATTCTGCTCAACTTTCCGCAACATCCGTTGTGCAAACCGGAGTGTGTTGGATTGAAGAATAGAAGCGCCGCCTCTATGACTAAAACCGTTGAAAAACCGGTTTTGGACGTCTGGGCGGACCTAAACAAACTGAAAATCAAATAGAATTTATGGGCGTTCCAAAAAGAAAACCGTCAACGAGTCGGCAGCGTATGCGCCGAGCTTACAACAGCGTTCTCAAATTACCGCAGCTCGGCAAATGTCCGCAGTGCGACGCGCCGGCAATGCCGCACCGCGTATGTCCTGCCTGTGGCTTCTACAAGGGCCGTCAGGTATTGACCGTCACAGTGGGCGCGTGAGAAGTTTTTAAATTTGGTTTTTAACTTTAAGTTGGGGAAGCCGCAGCTGGTTTATTCACTTAAAACTAAAAATTAAAGACTAAAAACTTTTTCATCATGCGAATCGCAGTGGATGTCATGGGTGGTGACCACGGTTGCGGCGTAATCATTGCCGGCGCGAAAAGTGCTCTGGAAGAGAGCAAGGACATCACCGCCATCTACCTCGTCGGCAATAAGACCGACATACACGCCGCTCTACCCCCGCGCGGATTTCGCGATCATCGCGTGCGCATTATCCACACCACCGAGGTAGTGGAGATGGAGGACAAACCGGTCGTAGCGTTGCGCAAAAAAAAGGATTCATCCATCGCCCGCGCAGCCGAACTCGTACGCGAAGGCGAAGCGGATGCCCTGATTTCCCTTGGCAACACCGGCGGGATTTTCGCGGCAGCAACCTTCAAAGTTGGCCGGATTGACGGTGTTGATCGCGGCTGCATCGCAACGGTTATTCCCCGGCAGACCAACGAGTTTGTGCTGCTTGACGCAGGCGCAAACGTCGAATGTAAGCCACTGCACCTCGCCCAGTTTGCTGTAATGGGCAACGTCTATTCGCGTGAGGTTTTGAAGCGCAAAAATCCGCGCGTTGGTGTTTTGAGCATCGGCTCGGAAGATTCCAAGGGCAACGACCTCACACTCGAAGCCTTCAAGCTCTGCAAAAAACTCGATCTGAACTTCATTGGCAACGTCGAGGGACATGACCTATTCAAAGACCGCGTGGACGTCGTCGTATGCGACGGCTTCGTAGGCAATATTGTTTTAAAGAGCGTCGAAAGCTTGGCTGTGGCGATGTTCTCGATGCTAAAGCGCGAGTTAATGCACACCACACAACGCAAGCTTGGTGCGTATCTGGCGAAAGGTGCGTTTCATACCATCCGCCGGCGCATGGACCCAGAAGTCTATGGTGGCGCGCCGTTGCTCGGCTTCAACGGGCTCGTGTTCAAGGCGCACGCGTCCGCGCGCGAACGCGCCGTGACCAGTGCCATACGCGTCACTGCCAACGCAGTAAAAACCCAAATTAACCAGACCATCGCCCGCGACATCGCGGCGGCGAACAAAGTTCTCCTCGCCGAATCCGAAACTGTGAATAAATGAAAAATCCGCGTGCAAAGCACAATTTTCTCGGCCGCACATGCTCAATTACCGGCGTTGGATCGTATGTGCCGGATCGAATTTTGACGAATGCCGATCTGGAAAAAATGATTGAGACCTCGGATGAATGGATTACCACACGCACTGGCATCAAGGAGCGTCGCATCGCGGCGGCAGATGAATTCACCTCTGACCTTGCCGCCAAAGCCGCCCAACGCGCGATCGCAATGGCCGGCGTCACTGCCGAACAGATCGACCTGATTATTGTTGCCAGTATTACGCCCGATATGCCGTTTCCAAATACGGCGTGCCTCGTGCAGCAGAAAATCGGCGCACGGCGAATCCCTTCGTTTGATATCGAGGCGGCGTGTTCCGGCTTCATCTACGCGTTGGAAATCGGCCACCAGTTCATCATGTCGCGCACCTACGAGACGGTGCTTGTCATAGGCGCGGAGAAACTTTCGTCCATTACCAACTGGAAGGATCGCAACACCTGCGTTCTGTTCGGCGACGGCGCGGGCGCGGCAATTTTACAGAACCGTCCCTCTTCCCACGGGCTACTCACGACCGCACTGGGTGCAGATGGCGGCAAAGCAGAACTACTTTCGATGCCGGGTGGCGGCAGCCGTTGTCCCGCCACGGCGCAGACCGTCACGGACGGGCTGCATTTTCTCCGCATGGACGGCAAGGAAACTTTCAAGAACGCCGTGCAAGCTATGTGTAGCGCGGCGACCGAGGTGCTGGAGCGCTGCGAAATTGATATCACCAAGATTAAGTGTGTCATCCCCCACCAAGCAAACCGCCGCATCATTGACGCCGTCGGCGAACGACTGGGGGCCACGCCGGAACAGCTTTTCGTCAACCTCCACAAGTACGGCAACACCTCCGCTGCGTCGGTTGCCATTGCGCTGGACGAGGCCGTGCATTCTGGAAAAATCCAGCGCGGCGACCTAATTTTGATTATCGCATTCGGTGCGGGCTTAACCTGGGGCGCAGCCGTGATCGAATGGTAAAAACTTAAATTTGACGTCATCCATTGACGTGCTACGTTTGATTAATTATGAGTGCAAAGAAAATCGGAAGTCTGGGTTCAATTGGAAATTCCATAAGCATCGCGGGCCGCGAATCATCGTTAGCGCTTTGCGCCGAAAAAGTTTCCGTGCATAAGAGCGGCATCGAATTTTGCAGCCCTACACCATTCAACGAATGGTCTGAAATGACCGTTTCGCTCCAGTCGCCGATGGATGGCAGCCGTATATCTTGCCACGGGGTTGTGGTCGCCTGCGCTGGCAACAAACATTCCGGGTACCACGTTTCAATGCTATTTACCAGCCTCACGCCAACGGCGGAAAAACAGCTCGGCGCGATGGCACGCTCAGAATTTGGAACCGGCAGATAATCCGCTTTTCAAAATACTCAGCCCCGAACAAATGTTCGGGGTTATTTTTTTGACCGCATCGGAAAATTTTTCTAAACTTCAATAGTTCAATTTCACACTCAAAACATCGCTCGTCATAATATGCATAACGGCCTCAACCTTAAATCCTCCGGCGCACTGGATTTCCTCTCCCTCGGTGCGCTCGTGAATCGTCTCGACCCAGGCATTATCCCGTTCCGCAAGGCGACGCACTGCGACATTCATGTCAGCGGCGGTGAATTCAATGTTTCCGCCAATCTCGCCGACTGTTTCCACCTTAACACCGGCATTGCCAGCGCAATGGTGGATTATCCCATCGGTGACCTTATCGCTGAGCGCGTCCGGGCGATGGGCGTCAAGCCGTTCTACAAGAAGTTCAAGCACGACGGCGTGCGTGGACCAAACATGGCCACAGTTTATTCTGATCGCGGCCAAGGCGTCCGCGCTCCCGTCGTTTTTTACAACCGCAGCAACGAAGCCGCCGGCCAGCTCAAGCCCGGCGATTTCAATTGGAACGAAATTTTCGGTGCTGGCGTGCGCTGGTTTCACAGCGGCGGTATTTTCGCCGCCTTATCCGAGACGACCGGCGAACTTATAGTTGAGGCGATGAAAGCCGCCAAGACTGCCGGTGCGGTTACCTCGTTTGATTTGAACTATCGCCAAAAGCTCTGGGACATCTGGGGTGGTCAGGCGAAGGCCGTGGATGTCCTTGCCCGCATTGTGCAGAACGTGGATGTGCTCGTCGGCAACGAAGAAGATTTGCAGAAAGGCCTTGGCATCGAAGGTCAGGACGTAGAATCTAAATCCAAGCTCGATCCGTCGGCGTTTTACGCCGTCATTGAGAAAGCCACGAAGAAATTTCCCAATGTCAAAATCGTCGCTACCACGCTGCGTGAAGTTCATTCGACCAACTGCCATACTTGGGGCGCAGTCGCGTGGGTCAACGGCAAAACCTACCAGTCGCCAATGTGCGAACTGGATGTTGTGGACCGTGTCGGCGGCGGCGACGGCTATGCCGCGGGCTTTTTCTACGGCCTACTGTCCGGCGCGAGCGAGCAGGAAGCCGTGAACCTGGGTTGGGCACACGGTGCACTGCTGACCACCTACCCCGGCGACACTACAATGGCGACGGTCGAGCAGGTCAAGGCGTTTGCCAAAGGCGGTTCTGCCCGCATCCAACGCTAATTCTGAGGCGGCGTCGGAACCAGCAGCTTGCTTGTCCAATATCACTGTGCAAACTTAGAAACGGGACCGGCTAATTGCCGGTCCCACGATTGAATTGATTTTATGCTGTATTTCGCGCGCGGTTCCACTACCGATATACTGTCCAAAGCCGATCTGCGCGCGGGTTTATTTGCTGCGCTAAACAAACTTGGCGCGCGCAACCGTGTCTTGGCCGTGCCGCCCGACTTCACGCGGTTTCACTCGCAGGCCGGCTTGCTGACCACCCTCGTGCATGAATTTTACGGCGACCGGTTGACCGATGTTTTACCCGCGCTCGGCACCCACACCGCGATGACCAGCGAGCAAATTGCGGAAATGTTCCCCGGCGTTCCCGAAAAACTATTCCGCATCCACAATTGGCGCTCCGGCATCACCACAGTCGGCGAAGTGCCCGCCGCGTTTGTCAAAGAAGTTTCCGAAGGTGCCGTGAATTTTTCGTGGCCCGCGCAGGTTGCCAACCTGATCGCCAGCGGTGGACACCATTTAATTCTGTCCATCGGCCAAGTCGTGCCGCACGAAGTCATCGGCATGGCGAATTATAATAAAAATATTTTCGTCGGCACCGGCGGCGCCGAGGGCATCAACAAAAGCCACTTCGTCGGCGCAGCTTACGGCATGGAACGCATGATGGGACGCGCGAATACTCCCGTTCGCAAAATCCTTAATTACGCCTCGGAACATTTTACCAAGCATCTGCCGATCGTTTATGTCCACACCGTGATCGGGCGTGGCGACGATGGCCAGCTTGTCGTGCGCGGCTTGTTCGTGAGCGACGATGCGTCCGGCTTTGAACAGGCGGCGGCCCTGTCATTGGAGACTAATTTCGAGATGCTTGCTGAGCCGTTGAAGAAAGTCGTCGTTTACCTCGACCCCGCCGAGTTCAAGAGCACCTGGCTTGGCAATAAGGCCGTCTATCGCACGCGCATGGCGATGGCTGACGGCGGCGAACTCATCATTCTCGCGCCCGGCTTGAAGGAATTTGGCGAAGACCACGAGATTGACCGGCTCATTCGCAAGTACGGCTATCGCGGCACCCCGGCGACGCTCGCCGCGACGCAGGCCAACGGCGAGTTGCAAAATAATTTGAGTGCCGCCGCGCATTTGATTCATGGTTCGAGCGAAGGCCGCTTCAACATCACCTATTGTCCCGGCCATTTGACGCAGGCGGAAATCGAAAGCGTGAATTTTAAATACGCCAACCTGCAAACGATGACCCGGCGTTACAATCCGAAGCAGCTCAAGGACGGCTGGAACACGCTGGCCGACGGCGAAAAGATCTTCTACATCTCCAATCCCGCGCTTGGTCTTTGGGCTTGCCGCAGCCGCTTCGATAAATAGCCGGTGGTAGCCATTTAATTCACCCACCAGCCGGATAAATTCACGAACGGACCGGCCAAAAACGAAGATTGGCCTCAAAGAACCATTGGTTAATGTCGTTGCATCGACGATTGCTGGCCTCAAATCGGTCATGGGCACCTCCAAATCGAGGGTGAACGCAGTTAAATCGATGATTTATCGGGGCGAAACGACCATTGGCGGGATCCAATCGATGATGGACGACCGTAAATCGATCATGGACGAGGTTAAATCGATCATTTAGACAATCAAATCGATGATGAACGCCTTCGAAACGACCATGAACGAGACCAAATTGACGATGAACCGGTGGAAATCGATGATTAATCCCTGCAAAAACATGAAAAGGCCCCGAAACAGGACGATTTGGGCGTTGCCAGCGTAGCAAACCCTTCCGGCATTGGCCGACCCGCCGTTATAGACACAAAAGTCATCCCTGCTGCTTTTGTGTATTTCGGGTATTTCGTGGTAAAATTCAGTCGTCGCGAACTTTCCGCACTAAACCATTCGCGCCAATCATTCTATTTGAGTTCGCCAGCAATTCTTCGCTAGAATTCGAATCACTTTATGGCCATTCCGCTTCGCGAAAAATCCACCTGCCACTACGACCAGATTTCCTTGGGCGAAGTCATGCTGCGGCTCGACCCCGGCGAAGGCCGCATCCGCACCGCCCGCTCGTTCACCGCGTGGGAGGGCGGCGGCGAATACAATACTTCGCGCGGCCTGCGCAAATGTTTCGGCCTCAAAACCGCCGTCTGCACCGCGTTCGTTGACAACGAGGTCGGCCATCTCATCGAGGATTTTATCATGCAGGGCGGCGTCAGCACCGACTTCATCCAGTGGCGCGCGGACGACGGCATCGGTCGCAGCATTCGCAACGGGCTGAATTTCACCGAGCGCGGTTTTGGCATCCGGGGCGCGGTCGGCGTTTCGGATCGCGGCAATTCCGCCGCGGCGCAGCTCAAGCCGGGCGATTTCGATTGGGATAATATTTTTGGCAAGATCGGTACGCGCTGGCTGCACACCGGTGGCATCTTCGCCGCCCTCTCGGAAACAACCGCGGCGCTGACTATCGAAGCGGTGAAGGCGGCAAAGAAGCATGGCGTCGTCGTCAGCTACGATTTGAATTATCGTCCGTCGCTTTGGAAATCCATCGGCGGCCTCAAAAAAGCGCAGGAGGTGAATCGCGAAATCGCCAAATACGTGGACGTGATGATTGGCAACGAAGAAGATTTTACGGCTTCGCTCGGCTTTGAAGTAAAAGGCGCGGATCACAACTTGAGTACGATTGAAACGGATGCGTTTAAGGCGATGATTGAAACCGCGGTGAAGACCTATCCGAATTTCAAGGTGGCCGCGACCACCTTGCGCCGCGTCATCACCGCGACGAAAAACGACTGGAGCGCGATTCTCTGGCACGACGGCAAATTTTTCGAGAGCCGGAAATATCCGGAATTGGAAATCCTGGACCGTGTCGGCGGCGGCGACAGTTTTGCGAGCGGCCTGCAATTCGGCTTCCTCGAATTCAACGATGCGCAGAAGGCGGTGGAATACGGCGCGGCGCACGGTGCGCTGGCTTCGACCACGCCCGGCGACACGAGCATGGCCACGCGCAAGGAAGTGGAAAAAACCTTTAGCGGCGGCAGCGCCCGCGTGCAGCGATAAAAATTTATGAAAACACCAGCAGAACTGTTCTCCCTCAAAGGCAAAGTGGCGGTCGTCATCGGCGGCACGGGCGTGCTGTGCGGCGAGATGGCCGAAGGTTTGGCCATCGCCGGCGCGACCGTCGCGCTCGTCGGTCGCGATGCGACCAAGGCGCAGGTGCGGCTGTATGCCATTGCCAAAGGCGGCGGCAAAGCGGAATTCTTTTCGTGCGATGCGACTTCCAAAACGGCCTTGCAGCAACTGCTGGCCGATGTGCTGAAGCAGCTTGGCCGGGTGGACATTTTGGTAAACGGCGCCGGTATCAATTCGCCAACGCCATTCCTTGATATTCCCGAAGACGAGTTCGATAAAATCATTACGGTGAATTTGAAGGGCGTCGTGCTGGCGTGCCAGGTGTTCGGCAAACATCTGGTGGAACAGAAATCCGGCAGCATCATCAACCTCGGCTCCGCCTCCGGGCTGGCGCCGATTTCGCGCGTGTTCACTTATTCAGCCTCCAAAGCGGCGGTGCATAACCTCTCTAAAAATCTCGCGCGCGAGTGGGCGACGAGCGGCGTGCGCGTGAACATTCTGGTGCCCGGATTTTTCCCGGCGGAACAAAACCGCAAAATCCTCAATCCCGAACGCGTGGCCAGTATCATGGCCAAGACGCCGATGAAGCGCTTTGGCGAGGCGCACGAGCTGGTGGGCGCGACTTTGTTGCTGGCGTCGGATGCGGGTAGCTTTATCACCGGCGCGGAAATCGTGGTGGACGGCGGGTTCGATGCGATGAGCATCTGAGGCGAACGCTTTAAGTACGAAATATTCTTACCAAGCGAAAATAATCAGCCCGTTGAAGTCAAACCTTCAACGGGCTTTTGATTTCTGAATAAGTTTAGATGTCGGTGATTGGCTGGTGGCGCGGCACGAGCGTTTTCATCACAGCCCACGCCGTCAAATAACTCAACGCGCAGACGAAGAACATAATGAGGTAGGCGTGCTGCGGGTTCGCCTTGAACGTGTCCGTGAGCGAGCCGGCGAGCAATTGAACCAGTACGCCGCCGAGGCCGCCAGCCATCGCGCCAATACCGGTCACCGAGCCGACCGCTTTCTTTGGAAACATGTCGGACACGGTCGTGAACAGATTCGCCGACCACGCCTGATGCGCGGCGGCCCCGATGCAGATAACGGCGACCGCCAGCCATGAAGCCATCTGGCCGAACTGGCTGACATTGGCGAAGTATTGCGTGCTCAAGACCGTTAGCGGGCACAGCGCGATGAGGAACATCGCGGTCATGCGCGCCTTGTAAACCGGCAGGCCTTTTTTGATGAGCGTCATCGGAATACTGCCGCCATAAACGCTGCCGATGATGGCGACACCATAGACGATGAACGTCGGCAACATGACTTCATGCTTACTCATGCCGAACTGTTTTTTCAAGTAGTCCGGCAGCCAGAAAAGATAAAACCACCAGACACCGTCGGTTAGAAATTTCCCGAAGAAAAACGCCCACGTCTGCCGGTAGCCAAAGAGTCTGCCCCAGGAAACTTTCGCCTGGTCGCCGTTCGCGTCCTTGACGCCGGACTCCTCGTCAATGTGGATGTATTCGTATTCCGCCGACGACAGCCGCTGGCTTTTGGCCGGGGTGTCGTAGAGCCAGAACCAGAAAATCAGCCACACAAAACCAACCGCGCCGGTGTAGATGAAAGCCATTTTCCAGCCCTGCTGGTCACCGTAATGAATCAGGCACCACGGCACAAACAGCGCGGCAATCATCGCGCCGAAGTTCGAGCCGCTGTTGAAGATGCCCGTGGCCAAGGCGCGCTCGCGCTTCGGAAACCACTCGGCTACCGTCTTAATGGACGCGGGGAAGTTGCCCGCCTCACCCACGCCAAACGCGCTGCGCACGAGGATGTGGGCCATGAGCAAACGCCCGACGAAGGCATTCGCAATGCCGAAAATCGACCAGGTGATGAGCGATAGCGCGAGACCGAGCTTGGTGCCGATTTTATCAATGACCCAGCCGGCGAGAATGGTCATGCCCGCGTAAAATGCGGTGAAGGCGGAGGTCAGGTGGGCAAAATCCGTGTTGGTCCAGCCGAAGCCGCCCTGCGCTTCCGGCGTACAGAAGAATTCCTTGAGGTAGCTGATGACCTGACGGTCCAGATAATTGAACGTAGTGGAAAAAAACAGGAGTCCGCAGATGATCCAGCGGAAATTGCTGGTGAGCGGGCGGGACGGATTAGGGGAATTCATTTTGGCGAGGATTACCGAAAGTAACGTACCGTTCAAGATTCGAAATCAACTTTACAAAACCGTGTTTTTTCGGCAGGTTCTGGGGATGAATTTGAAAAAGTTTCTGCCTTTGCTCCCGATTCTGCTGCTGGCGGGCTGTAGCACCACCGCTACATTCACGCGCATGACCCCCAGCGTGCAGCCCCGCAATGCCGACAACCTTTACCCCGTCGAAATTGCCTTCAACTCTGGCCAGCAATCGTTGCGCTGGGATAGCCTCCGGCCTTATGTAGTGGTGAATGGTCAAATCTTGCCGCTACGGCCGGTCCCGATCGTAGAAAACCGCTGGGAAGGCCTCTTACCCGTGCCGCCGACCGTCAATTCGATCACCTACCGTTTCAAGTTTGACTATCTTTACAACACCTTCGGCAATGGCTCGCAGCCGGACAGCGCGTGGTCGCCAGCTTACAACCTGAAGATTGTTGACCCGTAAATTTAATAAAAACTAAAAGCGCGGACAGCGATGTCCGCGCTTTTTTGTTTTCTAAATTGTCGGGCGATTCAGCAGCGCTTCGGGCGCAGGATCAAAACCTTCTTATCCGTACCCTCCACTTCCACGCTGTGCGATTCCACATCGGGATCTTCGCGTAAGGCGTGGTGGACAATGCGGCGGTCAAAGGCGTTGAGCGGCTCCAATTCAACGGCATCACCCCAACGACGGACCTTGTCAGCGGCATCTTTTGCCTTTTTCACGAGCGCCTCGCGCGCCTGCGCACGGTAGCCGCCCACATCGAGCATGACCTTAGGCGCGCTTTGATCCGCCTGAAACAGGAGGCGGTTCACGATGTATTGCAAATCCGCAAGCGTCTGGCCTTGGCGACCAATTAGGCGGCCCGACTCATCCGCTTTAACGTCGAGCATGAGGTCGTCACCAATTCGTTGCTCGGTTACCGTTGCCGGAAAACCGAGCGTGCCGAGAATCTTCTCCGTAATGTCTTTGGGCGTTGCAGGCATGAGATATTTAATTATTTTTTCTTTTTTGATACCGGAGTCAATGCCGGATTCGTCGCCGGTCCAGTCGGCGTGGCGACGGTGGGGATGTTCGACTTAGTCAACTTCGTCTGCGCCACAGTGAGCAGGTTGTTAACCGTCCAGTAAAGTGCGAGGCCGGACGAATAATTGTAGAGGAACAAGATGAACATTGCAGGCAGCCAGCGCATCATCTTCTGCTGCGAGGGATCCATACCGGGCGACGGCGGCGTCAGGTGCGACTGCCACAGCATCGCGCCGCCCATGAGCAGCGGCAGCAAGTTAAAGGGCAGACCGTCCGGCGTGCAGATGATGGGAATAAACGTCAAACCGTGAATCATGAATAGGGTGTCCGGCTTTGACAAATCCGACACCCAGAGGAAATGCGCGCCGCGCAGTTCAATCGCGCTTCGAATCATCGTGAAAAAACCGATGAATACCGGCATCTGGATGACCATCGGCAAACAGCCGCTCATCGGATTGACTTTGTTCTTCTTATAAAGTTCCCACTGCTTGGACGTGAGCTTTTGCACGTCATCCTTGTATTTTTCCTTCAGCTCCGCCAACTCCGGCGCGAGTGCCTGCATCCGCTTCATTGAGCGCGTACTCGCCGCCGTGAGCGGCCAAAACAGCAGTTTGATGAGAACCGTAATCCACACAATCGTCCAGCCGTAGCCGACGCCAAGCAAATCATGCACCGCGTTCATCGCCGACAGCAGCAGTTTGGCGAAGAAGGTGCCGATGCCAAAGAAACTCCCGAACCCGCTGCCGAAATTCATCACTTGATCGGCATGGTTGTTAAACTCCTCGCCTACGCGCGCCAACGTGCGAAATTCCTTGGGGCCAGCGAATAAAACTAAATTACGATCGAAGACAGATTTGGCCGACAACGTGATCGCCGGATAAACCAGCGCCGTTTGGATGCCACGCGGCGATACCAGATTCGTCACCACGCCCACATTTTGGAAACGCGGCAGCGTCACCACCCGCGCGACCATCTGCAGCGCTGGCTCGTTGGTCGCCGGCATCGCCACCATCGCGAAAAACTGGTTGTGCGCCGCTGCCCAAACCACGTTGCCACTACCTGCAGTAAACACCGGCCGGGGCGCACCACGCGTACAGCCTACGCCGCCGCCCGCGAACCACGCCAGCGGCTGATCGTGCGCCGTCACACCGTCAAACCACATGGCGCCCTCGACTTGCCCGTTGTCATCCACGTCCATCGGGGTCGCCGTACCCACCACGAACTCCTGCTGCGGCAAAATTAGCGGCTTATCTGAGGTATTCTCAAGGCGCACATCGGCCAGCACGAGGAAATTGGAACTCAATTGGAAATTCTTAATCAGCAGCAGACCATCGGGAAAAGATTTTTCTGCGCGCACACCAGTCGCCGTTTGCGTCAGCGCAAAGTTACCGTCGCCAATCAAACTTTCGCCGCCGAGCACCGCCAGGGCCGGCACCGTCGTCCGCGCGTTCAAGGCCGAGACTGCCGAGGTCGCATTGCTGACCGAATCTTTCCAACGCGCTGAAACCGTCTGTGGATAATCAAGTAGTTCGATCAGCTTCAAACCACCGCCGCGCGAGGTAAACGTATAGCGCGCCCGACCATTCGTCAGAACCAGCGTCTGTTCCGGGGCGTTTGGGTCGAAAACAACGGAGGGTGTGTGCGTGTTTTCTACTGGGGACGTCGTAGTCGTTGAGTTGGTGCTCGCCGCCAGGATAGTCGGATGAGATGCTTCGTACTGTGCCCGCTGCTGTGCAATCTTGTTCTCCTCTACAAACCACCAGCCAAACAGCAGCACGCAGATTGAAATGACGATAATTCCGGTCTTGTCCATAAAAGTTTAGTTTGTATCCGCCGCTGCAATTTTCCCATCCACCATTGACCATCGGCTAGCCGCTTTCGGCACCGGGTCGTGGCCGTGACCACCCCACGGATGGCAGCGGCAAATCCGTTTAGCCGACAAAATAGTTCCCGCCAGTGCGCCGCATTCCTGCACGGCTTCAATCGCATATTGCGAACAGGTGGGCGTAAACCGGCAACCGCCCGCGCCAAACAAAAACGTCTGTGCCGGCGAAATTACCAGCCGATAAACGCGCACCGCAAAAACAAGAATGTGCTGGAGCAGGTTCACAGAGTTTCAGTTCTTGATTAATTTCGCGCGTTGCAGCGCCGCGAGAAAATCCTTTTCCACCCCGGCAAAATCCTTTTGAACGATTGAGTTGCGCGCCACCAAAACCAGTTCCACCGGCGAAGCAAATTCGTGCTGGTGTAGCCGGAAGCTTTCGCGGAGCAAGCGCCGGGCGCGGCTGCGGGTGGGCGCATTACCAATTTTCTTGCTGGTGACGACGCCGAGCTTGGGAGTAGTGCCATCGGGCAGCTTATTCCAATTTGCAATAAGACAACCGAGCACAAGCCGATCCCCGCGCTGACGGACGCGTGCGAAATCGCGGTTTTGCGCGAGCCGCGACGAACGACCCAGGCGCAGGCGTTTCGGCGCGGGATTCACAAAATCAAACCGGCGTCAGGCGTTTGCGGCCCACGCGGCGGCGGTTGGCCAGGGTGGCCTTGCCGCTCTTGGTAGAATTGCGGTTCAGAAACCCGTGCTGGCGTTTCCGGCGGATTTTCGACGGTTGATACTGGCGTTTCATAAAATTAAATAATTCGTAACCGGCGCAAAAACCGGAGCGTGGGAGAATAGCAACGAGCGGCCTTGTGTCAAGAAAGGCTTCACCGGTTACTTCACATTCAATTCGCGCTGGATGCGGAACTTTTCGATGCGCTTGCGCAGCGTCGCGCGGGTGATGCCGAGCATTTGGGCGGCGTGAACCTGATTGTCGTTCGTTTCGATTAGCGCCTGAATCACCAACTCGCGCTCGACGGCGGGAATAATCTTCAGTTTTGGGTCGCGCTTGGCAATTTGGAAGAGCTGGCGTGCGAGCGCAGTGGCATCGGTGGTAGTGCCTTCCCCAGTGGCATTATTGGTGGGCGGCGCGGCCACGCCGGTGGCGGCCCCGGAAATTTCCGGCGGTAAATCCCCCGACAAAATGGCGTCGCTCTTGGCGAGCACGTGCGCGCGGCGGATGGCGTTCTCCAATTCGCGGACGTTGCCCGGCCAATGATATTTCTCAAACAGCTTGATGGCGGCGCTCGCGATTGATTTCGGCTTGCGATTCATTTCGCGCGCGATTTTCTCCAGAAAATAATTCACCAGCAGCGGAATATCGTCGCGGCGCTCGCGCAAGGGCGGCAAATGAATCCGCACCACGTTCAACCGATAGAACAAATCCTCGCGAAACTGGCGCGCAGCCACCGCCGCCTCCAGCGGTTTGTTCGTAGCGGCGATGACGCGCACATCCACCTGCAAAGGCGTATTGCCGCCGACGCGCTCGAAGGTGCCGGATTGCAGCACGCGCAAGATTTTCGTCTGCGTGGCCGGCGTCATGTCGCCGATTTCATCGAGGAAGATTGTGCCCTTGTTGCATTGCTCGAATTTGCCGATGCGCTGCACCGTCGCGCCGGTGAAGGCGCCCTTCTCGTGACCGAACAATTCGCTTTCCAGCAATTGCTCGGGAATCGCCGCGCAGTTCACCGCGAGAAACGGCTGCGTGGCGCGGTCGCTATGATGATAAATCGCGCGGGCTACCAACTCCTTGCCGGTACCGCTTTCGCCAGTGATGAGGGCGGTGGTATCCGTCGCGGCAATCTGGCCGATCAGCTTGAAGACGCCTTGCATCGGCCCGCTGCGACCGATGATACCGAGCTCGTAATCCTCCGATTCTAGCAGCGGTGCGTATGAGACCACCTGTTTCATGTCGCGCGCGGCCTTGAGCGCGTTGGCGATGACCTCCTTAAGCTTGGGAATATCGAACGGCTTTAGCAGATAATCATAAGCGCCCAGCTTCATCGCCTCGATGGCGGTCTGGGTGGTGCCGTAGGCGGTCATCAAGATAACGAGCAGCTTCGGGTCGCTCTGGCGGATTTTGCGAAGCGTCTCCATGCCGGTCATACCGGTCATGCGGACGTCCATCAGCACGAGGTCGGGCTTGAACTTGGGGATGACTTTTAAACCTTCCTCACCGCTGCCAGCGGTCGCGAGTTCAATTTCTCCGGAGGCGAGGATGCGTTGCAGCGAATACCGCACGTCTTCTTCATCATCAATCAACAACAGCTTGCTCATATGCCTATGATAATTGCTGGCGCAGGAATGAACACTGTATTTTTGCTGCCTTTGGTTATTTGCAGCCGACACCACCGGCCTGATTCGCTGTTTGACCAAACTGGCGCGGCGACCTAAACTAGCTGCTCGTTTTTTATTTTATTATGAAAATTATCATCTGCGACCCCATCTCCCCCAAAGGTATTGCCCTGCTCCAATCGCGCCCGGAATTCAACGTCGTGGTTTTGCCCAAGCGTTTGTCCGAAGCGGAACTCCTGCCGCTCGTCGCCGACGCCACCGCCCTCGTCGTCCGCTCGGAAACCAAGGTGACCAAGAAGGTCATCGAGGCCGCGAAACAATTGCGCGTGGTCGGCCGCGCCGGGGTCGGCGTGGATAATGTGGATATTGACGCGGGCACCCAGCACGGCGTGGTCGTGATGAATACGCCCGGCGGCAACACGGTTACCACCGCGGAATTGACCTTCACCATGCTGCTCTCGCTCGCGCGCAAGGTGCCGCAGGCGCACGCGACGATGGTCGCGGGCAAGTGGGATCGCAAATTGTTCCAGGGTGTCGAGCTGCAAGGCAAGACGCTCGGTGTGCTGGGCATGGGCCGCATCGGCACGGAAGTCGCCAAGCGCGCGATTGCCTTCGGCATGAAGGTGGTGGCCTATGATCCTTACCTCACGGAAGACCGCGCGAAGGCGATCGGTGCGGAATTCGCCGCGGACTTGGACGCGGTCTATCGCGTGGCCGATTTCATCACGGTGCACATGCCGGTGACGAAGGAGACGAAGGAAATGTTGAACGCCGCAGCCTTCGCGAAGATGAAGCCGGGCGTGAAGATCGTGAATTGCGCGCGCGGCGAAATCATTTCGGAAGCGGATTTGATCGCAGCGTTGGAATCCAACAAGGTGGCGGGTGCGGCACTGGATGTTTTCGCCGTGGAACCGTTGCCAGCGGATCATCCCTATCGCAAACAGGCCAATCTCATTCTCACGCCGCACCTCGGCGCGAGCACGGAGGAAGCGCAGGAGAAGTGCGGTATCGAAGTGGCCGAAGTCATCGCGGGCTATCTGCTGACCGGCGAAGTCCGTAACGCGGTGAACCTGCCTTACCTCGACGCGAAGACTTACGAACAGGTAAAACCGTATCTGCCGCTGGGCGAGGCGCTGGGCAAATTGCTCGCGCAGCTCACGCCGGCGAATGCGGACAAGCTGCACATCACTTATGGCGGCAATGCGCGGCTGCTTCCGAACATTGATCCGGTGACGCGCGCCATCATTCGCGGCTTTTTGTCCACGAGCAACTTGAAGGATGTCAATAATGTGAACGTCCGCAGCGTGGCGCAGAGCATCGGCATCACGGTCGAAGAAAAGAAATCGGATGAGCCGGTGACGTTCAACGAATGGGTGCATGTCCAGGTGTTCAGCAACGGCAAGAAACTGATTTCAGCGGGCGGGACGTTCTTTGGTTCGCCGAATAATCCGCGCATCGTGCGGTTGTACAGCCAGTCGGTGGAGATTCCGGTCACGGGCACGTTGTTGCTGCTGAACAACACGGACAAGCCGGGCATCGTGGGTCATCTCGGCACCCTCCTCGGCAAGCATAAGGTTAATATTGCCAGCATGAGCCTCGGCCGCGACACAGTGGGCGGTCTAGCGCTGACGGTGTTGAGCCTCGACAGCGTGCCGCCGGCGGCTTTGCTGGAAGAGCTGAAAAAAGACCATGACATCAGCAACGTAAAAGTAGTAACCTTGTGATTCTGTTTTTGAACCGAAACTAAAATTGTCAGTCGAAAGTCCAACTAAACTTAAATGAAACTTAAATTGATCCTGTCCGCCGCGCTGATGGCCGGTGTGATTTCCGCCACCGCCGCCACCGAATCCCCTGTAGCGGCCCTCGGCACGAACGCCAGCCCGGAAGCGACCATTAAGGCGCTGTTCGGCGACCCGGCGATCGTCACGGCAAAGGGATTTGACATCAAACAGAGCGAGTTGGACCAGGTTTTGACGGGTGCCAAGGCGAATGCCGCCGCGCAAGGCCAGCAATTGCCGTCGGAATTCTCCATCGCCATCCTGAATCAGCTGATCACCATCCAGTGCTTGCTGCAAAAGGCGACGCCCGCCGATCACGCCGCTGGCGACGTCGAAGCGGATTTGCAATACACGAACCTCGTCAAGCGCTTCGGCTCGGTGGAAGCCTTTAACCGCCAGCTCAAGGCCGTCGGCATGACGGTGGAAGAACTCCGCACGAAGGCTTCGCAGGAAGCCACGGCCAAGGCGACGCTCAAGCGTGAGCTGAACATCTCCGTGACGGACGAACAGGCCAAGGCGTTTTACGCGAAGCACGCGGCGGAGTTTGAGCAGCCGGAAACGGCGCATGTCCGGCACATTTTGCTGATGACCATTGATCCGGCCACACGGACGCCGCTGCCGACCAACACCATTGCGGCCAAACGCAAACAAATTGACGCCTTGCTCGTGCAGATTCGCGGCGGCGCGGACTTTGCGACGCTGGCCAAGCAGTATTCGGAAGATCCCGGCTCGAAGGATAATGGCGGCGAACTGCCGGCTTTCCCCCGCGGCCAGATGGTGCCGGAGTTTGAGACGACGGCGTTTTCGCTGACGAACAATCAGGTGAGCGATGTCATCACCACGCAGTTCGGTTACCACATCATTCAGATGATTGATAAGACGCCGGCCAAGACGTATGCCTACACGGATACTTTGCCGCAGATCAACAAGACCGTGGCCGACATCTGCAAGGGCGAAGTGGAGTCGGACCAGATCAAAGCGCTGGCCCCGGCTTACGTTAAAAACCTGCGCAGTGAGTTGGCGGTGACCATTGTCGACCCAACGCTGAAGGCGCTGGATGACAGCGTCCGCGCCCAGGCCGAAGCCGCCGGCACGAATGCCGCAGCGGCCGCTCCGGCTAATTAAGCAGCGCACGCGGGCTTGACAAAACCACGGCAACGGCGGACAAATTCAATAGTATGAAGCTTAAAATTGTAATTGTTGTTCTGGCCATTGCCTGCATCGGACTGCTCATCGGGCTGCTCTCCGTCAAGAAACAGGGCGAGGAACAGCACGCCGCCGACTTGAGTTCCATTGTGGATTTTTCCAATCAAGTTGTGAACGCCGACTTGAAAATCAACGACCTGAACCAGGTCAATCTCATGCTCACGAATGATCTGGCGTTGAGCCAGCAGCAGGCCGCGCAGCTTTCGAACAGCCTTTCGGCGGCGCAGGCGACGATTGCTGAAAGCCGGACGACCATTGCCAACGCCCAGCAAGAGATTACCAACCTCAACAGCCGCATTGGTGACTTGGAAGTGCAGAACAAGGTGCTCGACCAGCAGGCCAGCGAACTCTCCAACACCATTGCCAAGCTGAACTCTTTGATTGCCGATACCCAAAGCAAACTGGGCCTCTCGGAAAGCAACAGCGTCTATCTCCAGCAGGAACTTCAGAAGCAGATGGCGCAGAAAGCGGAGATTGAACACAAATTCAACGATGTGGACGAGCTCCGCCAGCAGGTCCGGAAAATCAAGGACGACCTCTTTGTCGCCCGCCGCCTGCAACTCATGAAGAATGACAACAGCCAGAAAAAAGGTGCTCAATTGCTAATTCAGCGCAGCGTACCGGCGACCAATAATCCCGTCACCACGCCGAATTACGGTCTGAACGTAGAAGTCGGCTCCGATGGCTCGGTGAAGGTTATTCCGCCGCTCGGCGCCGCCACGAATTCTCCCGCGCATTAAGCCGCCATGCCCACCTACGAATACGTCTGCAAAAAATGCGGCCGTAAGTTTGAAGCGGTTCAGTCCATGTCCGCCCCAGCCTTGACGATTTGTCCGAAGGACATTTGCACGGAGAAAAAATGGGGCCGCGGCAAGGTCACTAAACAAATCGGTGCCGGTGCCGGCCTGCTCTTCAAGGGCGGTGGCTTTTACATCACTGACTACCGTAGTGAAGGTTATAAGTCAGCGGCGAAGAAAGATTCCGCCCCCGCCAAGACGGAAACCAAAACCGAAGCCAAGCCTGCCCCCAAGCCCGCCGCCAAACCGGATAAAAAATGAACCATCCGCGCTTGGTCTGCGCAGTCGTTGCCGGCCTGATGCTGTTTCTCAACGCCGCTCGCAGTCAGTCGTCATTTCTCGCCGCCAACACCACCAGCAGCGTCTCCGGGCAGTTCATCATCTCTACCGCGGCAGACAACCATCCTTACTTTAGCCGCCCCGACGCGGGCACCAACGCCGAACTGGTCCGGCTGGAACCTTCATTGCTTGCCGTTTCCGCCGAACGCTTCAAGGCCGCGCTTCGCAAACAACTCGGCCTCGCCGCCGATGCGCCATGGAGCGGTAAGATTTATCTCGTGCTGCGCCCGGCACACTCTTCGGATGAACCGGTGAACATCGCTGTACAACCCTTTATCCGAAATTGGAACTATCGGCTCGAACTGCCGGATTTGATTTCCCGCAATCGCTGCGCGCGTGCATTAAGCGCCGTACTGCTGTTGGAATTCGCCAACCGCAATACCCCCGTCAACGGGAGCGCCGCCTTCCCCCCCGACTGGCTGGTGGACGGCCTGGCCCGGGAAATTTTGGAATCGGCCGAGACCAAAGTGATTCTGTCCGCACCCGCCAAGACCCTCAACAGCATTCCTCAGACGCGGCTCAATGAAAAGATGCACGGGCTTGACCCGCTCGCCGCCGCGCGTACCGTGCTGCAAAATTTTCCCGCGCTGACCTTCGAGCAGCTCGGCTGGCCGACCGACGCACAATTGAATGGCGACGACGGCGGCGTGTATCGCGCCAGCGCGCAACTCTTCGTCCACGACCTGCTCGCCTTGAAAAATGGCCCGGCCAATATGCGCACCTTCCTCGCCGAGCTGCCGGCGCACGCGAACTGGCAAACCGCCTTCTACGACGCCTACCGCGAAGATTTCCGCCGTCCGCTTGATGTGGAAAAATGGTGGTCGCTGCGCGTTGTCGGCTTTGCCATGCGCGCACCCGGCCCGCGCTGGACGCCGTCCATCAGCCGCGACAAGCTGGATGCCGCCCTAGCCGTTCCCGTGAACGTCCGCTACTCGTCCAACGCCCTCCCCTCGTATTCGGAAATTTCACTTCAAGCCGTACTCCAAAATTTCTCGCCGGATCAGCAGGCGGAAACGCTCCAGACCCGATTGCGCGACCTGGAATTGATTCAGCTGCGCCTGACGCCCGCACTCGCGCCGATTGCGGCGGGCTACAGCAAGGTTCTTGCAGATTACTTAGGCCAGCATAAAAAGGCCGTGCGGCATCGGCCCGCCGACGTCGCTTCGACAGTGAAACAACTGGATGCGCTCGACGCGCGCCGGCGTGAGGCGGTGTCAAAATTGACGCTCAACGCGCTGCCGCCGGATTTGAACCTCAATGCGCCCTGACGCTCAACTTGACAGGCTGCAAAGCCGACTTATAGTGCGTTTACTGAAAAATGCAGGCTGAAAACTTATCTACGGCTAGCGGGGAGCCGCCTTCGGGCAACTCATTACCGAACTTAAAAACCTTCCGTTCCGCCGGGCGCGGCTATTGGCACGATGTTGCGGACGCCGACTGGAACGACTGGCGCTGGCAGCTTAAACACCGCATCACGACGGTGGAGCAATTGCAGAAATTTCTCCCCACGCTGACGCCCGAAGAATATGCCGGTGCCAAGCTCGCGAACACCAAGCTCGCACTCGCCATCACGCCCTATTTCTTTAATCTCATCAATCCGGCAGATGAAAACTGCCCCATCCGCTTGCAAGTCATTCCCAAGCTGGCCGAGACGCACACCGCGTCGTGGGAGATGAGCGACCCGTGCGGCGAAGATTCGCATTCGCCTGTGCCCGGACTCGTGCATCGTTATCCCGACCGCGTGTTGTTTCTGGTGACGGATCGTTGCGCGGCGTATTGCCGCTATTGCACGCGCTCGCGGCTCGTCAGCAATGCGACCGGCTACGACTTCCATCCGGAGTTTGACAAGCAAATCGCCTACATCGCCGCGCACCCAGAAATCCGCGACGTCCTCCTGAGCGGCGGCGACCCGCTGCTGTTAAGCGACGAGAAGCTGGAAAATCTGTTGAGCCGGCTGCGCGCCATTCCGCACGTCGAGTTTCTCCGCATCGGCTCGCGCATCCCGACGTTTTTGCCGCAGCGCATCACGCCGGAATTGTGCGCGATGCTCAAACAGTTTCATCCGCTCTTCCTGAGCATCCACTCGAATCATCCGCGCGAGCTCACCACCGAAGTGCGCGCCGCCCTGGGCCGGCTCGCCGACGCCGGCATCCCGCTGGGCAACCAGACCGTGCTGCTCAAGCACGTCAACGACGACGCCGATGTGATGAAGGCGCATTTGCAAAAGCTGCTCATGTGCCGCGTCAAACCGTATTACATCTATCAATGCGATTTGATTGCCGGCTCCGCCCACCTGCGCGCGAGCGTGCGCACGGGCCTGGCCATCATGGAGAAATTGCGCGGCCACACGACCGGTTACGCCGTGCCGACCTATGTGATCGACGCTCCCGGCGGCGGCGGCAAGGTGCCGGTGAGTCCGGAATACGTCTTGAGCCGCAATGCCGACCGCGTCGTCATCCGCAACTTCGAGGGTAAAATCTTCGAGTATCCCGAAGCTGCCGACGGCAGTCCGCTCAGCCAGCCGCCAAATGAAATTGTAGCTCCGGAGCTGGTTTAAGGGTCGCCCCTGACGGAGCGTGCTTCCTTGGTGTTGCCACATCTATCTCAGTGCCAGCCCAACCGGCTTCGCTCCCCCCGTTCGCACCAAGGGACAACCTAACCATGGTTAGGCGGAAGCCACAGCCGCATCTTTGGTTGAGGCATCCGCGTGTTGGTTTGCCACAGCCGCGTGTTTACTTGGAGCATTCCCGTGTTTGTTTGAGGCAAGCGCGGATTCACTTGAGCCATTCCCGTGTTTACTTACCGCAAGTGAATACGCGCTCGGGGCATTCCCGTATTCACTTGCCCCATGCGCGTGTTTGGTTGGGGCATTCGCCTACGCGAATGCCCCATTTGAATACGCGCTCGGGCCAAATGAATACGCGGATGTGGTGTCCCGAACGTGGAAAATGCTGGAAAACCCGCCTTTTGCCCCGGTTAAGACGGAAATGGCGCGGTTCCGTGGTAAAACGGCGGGTTCAGCATCAAAATCGGCGGCCGCAAAGTTTGCTTGGTCTAGTTGCCGCTTCTTGTTTAAACTTTCACGACAGTTTTGAATCAAAAGGAACATTTTATGGCTACATCACACATTTGGAAATTCTTCCGCGCCGGCGGCTTTAATCAGGTTGTCATCGGCACGGGCGCCGACCTCGCCAACCTCGACCAGCTCGACCAGAAACTTTGGGTCGCCCTCGCCTGCCCCACCACCGGCATCGAATTTGATCCGACCACGCTCGCGCTCATCGACACCGATAAGGACGGTCGCGTGCGTGCGCCGGAACTCATCGCCGCCGCCAAGTGGGCCGCCGGCCTCATCAAGAATCCGGATGACCTGCTCAAAGGCAGCCCCACGCTCAAACCCTCCGCCATCAATGACGCCACGCCGGAAGGTAAATTGATCGCCAACTTTGCGCGCCAGGTTTTGGGCAAGGCCGATGACGGCGAAGTGACTTTTGACGAAGCCGCCGCCGCCGCCGCGACCTTCGCCGCCAAGCCCTTCAACGGCGACGGCATCATCCCCGCCGAGTCCGCCAGCGACGACGCGACGAAAGCCGTCATTGCCGACATCATCAACTGCCTCGGCGCGGATGCCGATGTGAGCGGCAAGCCCGGCGTGAGCCAGGCCAAGGTGGACCAGTTTTTTGCCGAAGCCGCCGCGTATTCCGATTGGTGGAAGAAGGCCGAAGCCGACGCCACCGTACTGCCGCTCGGCGTGAATACCGAGGCCGCCGCCGCCGCCGTCAAGGCAGTCAAGGTGAAGGTGGAAGATTACTTTGCGCGCGGCCGGCTCGCCGCCTTTGACCCGCGCTCCGTCAACGCGCTCAACCGCGATGAAAAAGATTACGTGGCGCTCGGCACAAAAGATTTGACCAATAATCACGCCGATATCGCCGGCCTGCCGCTCGCGCAAGTCGGCGCAACCACGCCGTTGCCGCTCACGCAAGGCATTAATCCCGCGTGGGCCGGCGCGATTGCGGCACTGCAAACGAACGCCATCGTGCCACTGCTCGGCGCGCGGACGGTGTTGACGGAGGCGGATTGGAACGCGCTCACCGGCAAGCTCGCCGCGTTCGACGCGTGGAACGCCAGCAAGACCGGCGGCGCCATCGAGAAAATCGGTCTGGCCCGCGCGCGGGAAATTCTCGCCAGCAAGGCGAAGGAAACGTTGACCGCGCTCATCGCGAAGGACGCCGCGGAAGCGGGCAATTCCACCGCCGTCATCGGCCTGCACCGGCTGATTCATTATCATCGCGACCTCGCGAAGCTCTGCCGCAACTTCGTCAACTTCGCGGATTTCTACGGCCGCAAGGACAAGGCCATTTTCCAAGCGGGCACGCTGTATCTCGACCAGCGCAGTTGCGACCTGTGCCTCACGGTGGACGACGCCGGCCGACACGCGACGATGGCGGGCATGGCGGGCACTTACCTGGCCTACTGCGATTGCGTCCGTAAGGGCACCGGTGAGAAGTTGTCCATCGTCGCCGCGTTCACCGGCGGCGATTCTGATAACTTAATTGTCGGTCGCAACGGCATTTTCTACGACCGCGCGGGTCGCGACTGGGATGCCACCATCAGCAAGATTGTGGAAAATCCCATCAGCGTCCGGCAGGCCTTCTGGTCGCCGTACAAAAAACTGGTGCGCATGATCGAAGAACGCGCCGCCAAAGCCGCCGCCGATGCCGATGCCCAATCCAATGCAAACCTGACAGCCGTGGCGAATACGCCCGTCTCCCCGACGGCGGCTCCAGCTGCGCCGGCAAAATCCGCCTTCGATCCGAGTGTCATCGCCTTGCTCAGCTTGGCCTTCGGTGCCTTGGCCACGGCATTCGCAGGCTTCTTGACCTTCCTTGGTAGATTTAACGAAGATCAATGGAAGCTGCCGCTGGTTATTCTTGGCATCATGCTATTGATTTCCTCGCCGTCCATGGCCATTGCGTGGCTGAAACTGCGCAAGCGCAACCTTGGTCCGATTCTCGACGCCAACGGCTGGGCAGTGAACGCCAAGGCGAAGATGAACGTGCCATTCGGTGGTGCGCTTACCGGGGTGGCGGCGCTGCCGCCGGGCGCGACGTTCGGGGCGCCGGACAAATATGCGGAGAAGCCGTCCGCCTGGCCGAAAGTTCTGGCGGTCGCGTTCGCACTGTGGTTCGTCTGGGCATTCCTCAACGACAGTCAAGGGCGGCTCTACAATTGGACGGATGGTCAATACGGCACGCCGCCGCTATCGGTCCGCGAACAGATTGCCAAAGACAAACAAGACAAACTCAACAAAGCCAAGGCTTCTGTTTCGGGCACCAACGCCGTGCCAGCCACGGTTTCGGCGGTAACCAACGCGGTTCCAACGAAATAAACTTTGATTCGACCAAGCCCGGACGTGCGCGTCCGGGCTTTTTATTTTCACCGGTTGTGACAAAATTGTTTTGATGCCGCGCGAAAGCACCATAGATAAGTTTGAACGGACGCAGAAAATCCTGGCTGCGTTGAAGCGCGTTTATCCCGACGCGCATTGTGAGCTGAACTTTACTTCCCCGCTGCAATTGCTCGTAGCCACCATTCTTTCCGCGCAATGCACCGACAAACGCGTGAACCTCGTAACGACGGAGCTGTTCAAGAAGTTTGGCACCGCAAAAGATTTTGCCGAGGCACCGCTGGCGGAAATTGAGGAGGCCGTGAAGTCCACCGGTTTTTATCGCAACAAAGCGAAGAACATCAAGGCCTGCTGCATCGCGCTCGTGGAAAAGTTTGGCGGCGAAGTGCCACGCACGATGGACGAACTGCACGCGCTCGCCGGGGTCGGGCGCAAGACGGCGAACGTGGTTTTGGGAAATGCTTTTGGCATCAACGTCGGCGTGGTCGTTGATACGCACGTCACACGGCTCGCGAACCGGCTTGGCCTCGCCAAGGAAACCAATGCCGTGAAATTGGAGCAGGTGCTGATGAAGCTCGTGCCGCCAAATGACTGGACGCTGTTCAGCCACTGGCTCATCTGGCACGGTCGCCGCCGCTGCGAAGCCCGCAAGCCGGATTGCGCCAACTGCGAAATTAAAGCGCTCTGCCCGCAGATTGGAGTGAAGGCTTGAACTGGCTTCTACTCAATTCCGGCCAAGGTGACGCGGCCTATAACATGGCGCTGGACGAGGCGCTCTTAGAAAACGCCCTGAGACTCGGTGCGCCGGTCTTACGTTTCTATGGCTGGACAGTACCGGCGGCGACGTTCGGTTATTTCCAAAAGTATTCCGAGATTGCGGCGGCCACACCTCTGCATCTGCTAATCCGGCGACCGACTGGCGGCGGCCTCGTACCGCATGATGCGGATTGGACTTATAGCTTCATCGTACCACCGGGGCATGAATGGCATTCACTTAAAGCCGAAGAAAGCTATCGTCGCATTCACGACTGGTTGCGCCTGGCGTTTGCGGAACTGAACATTGAAACCGAACTTGCAGAGTGTTGTAAGCAGACCTTGCCCGGCCAGTGTTTTGTCGGCCATGAGAAGTTTGACCTGCTTTGGCACGGCAAAAAAATCGCGGGCGCAGCGCAGCGCCGAAATAAGCTTGGCTTGCTTATCCAAGGCTCGGTGCAGCCGCCACCAGTTTCACTTACGCGCGACAATTTCGAATTGGCCATGAGCGCTGTGGCAGAAAAGCAGTTTGGCGTAACTTGGGCAAATTATGCACCAGATGCGGGATTAAACGAACGCGCAGAGAGGTTGGCGCAGGAGAAGTTTTCTCAGCCAGCTCACAATCAAAAGCGGTGAAGAGCGTTGCCACCGACCCATACAGGCATTAACTTGCGCGCGCATGATTCGGCTCGTTCTCTTCGACATTGACGGCACGCTCGTCCACACCGGGCACGCCGGCACCAAGGCGTTTGCCAAAACCTTTGCGACGGAATTCGACCTACACCACGGCTCGGAGAAAATGAAGTTTGCTGGCCGCACGGATGTAAGTCTGGTCCGCGAATTTTTTAAGATTCACGGACTCGATGAGTCGCCCGCTCACTTCCGCCAGTTTTTTGCACGCTACGTTTTCTGGCTCGACCACATTCTCAGCCACACCACCGGGCACGCGTGCGCCGGCGTTTTTGAATTCATCCGCGACCTGCAGGCCCTGCCCAATCCCCCCGCGCTCGGCCTGCTTACTGGCAATATCCAACTCGGCGCCGAAATCAAGCTACGCCATTTCGGCTTGTGGGAAGTTTTTCAGTTCGGTGGGTTTGCCGACGACCATGAAGATCGCAACCATATTGCCGTCGCCGCGCTGGAACGCGGGCGGCGCGTGCTGGGTAAAGATCTCCAGCCGCAGGAAATTGTTGTCATCGGGGACACCCCTTTCGACGTGCGCTGCGGCAAATTCATCGGCGCCAAAACGCTGGCAGTTGCCACCGGTGGCGCGAAGTTGGAGGAACTGAAACCGCACGCAGCAGATTGGACGGTGTCAGATTTGACCCAGATTACCGCTCAAGATGTCTGCCCGCGCTAATTTGGCAAAATAGGGTGAGTTTGCGCCAATGGAAGTTAATCAGTGAACGCAGCAATCCTTTAGATTGTTGCGGACATGAAACTGACTTGGACACTTTGGCCGACACTGGCCGGAATTCTTCTAAAAAGCTCGCTGTCTGGCGCAATAGAAAACTCAAAGCCGGATTGGCTGACGGACTGCTCGGTGGGTATCAAGGAAAGCTACGACAACAATGTTTTTCTTTCCGGCGTAAATAACCCACCGCCTTACAAGGTTCCGGCGGGTAGCGTGGCGGCGTTGAAAGACTGTTACTCATGGATTACAACTATTTCACCCAAGGTGGGTGTAAACCTTTCGCCACTAGCCGGGACAACTAATGTACCTGTACTGGGGCTAGTATACTCACCGGACTTGGCAATTTATCACAACCAAACCTCTGAAAGCTTCAACGCGCAGCGTGTGCTAGCGACAATTAAGGGCAACCCGGAGCCCGTCAGTTTCAGCGGGGACAATAATTTTACCTATATTGACGGCAGCGGCATGGGGCCGTTCTATCCAGGCAACCAATTAAGCGCTTTTGCTACGGTGGCCGACAAGGAACGTCGCCGCCAAATAAATGACCGCGCCAATGTGAGCGTGCAATTAAACCAAGACCACTGGTTTGTCCGACCGGTCGCGTCTTTGCTGTATTACAACATGATGACGGAGCTGCTTAACACGGGCGTACCAGCAAATGTTGGCTATCAGAATTACTGCGACCGCTATGACGTAAACGGCGGGGCGGATTTCGGGTACAAGGTCGCGCCACAACTGGCGTTGACGCTAGGTTATCGCTATGGCCATCAATACCAACAACAGTATTCATTTTCCCCCTACAGTTCATCGAGCGACTATCAGCGCCTGCTGGCTGGCATCGAGGGTAATCCGTGGACCTGGTTGACTGTAAAAATCCAGGGCGGGCCGGATTTTCGGAATTATCAGGGCGACTCCGCCACCCACACGACCCCGGTGGACGACCTGCATCCGGTTACCTACTATGACGAGGCATCGCTAACCGCCAACTTCGCGCCGGACAACACGCTAACCTTCAAAACCAAGTCGTGGCAATGGGTTTCCTGCCTAGGCAAGACGCCTTATTTCGATAGCACCTACGAACTGGCCTGGCATCGCCAGCTCGCGAAAAAACTGGGGTTCGATCTTGGCGGGAAAATTCTGGACTGGGATTTCACGAGTGGAAATCTTAAAACCTGCCGACGTAATGATTTAGAATATGTTGCTTCTGCCGGCTTGGGCTACGCCGTCAATTCCCATATCAGCGTCACTCTCGCCTGCTCACTGAACTGGGGCATCAATGCAGAAAGCGATGTTTCAAACCCAGGAGCCCGCCAGTTCGACCAGCAGGTAATTTCGCTTGGCACACAGTGGAAATTTTAGCAGGTGATTCTTTCACTACCACTATGAATTAAAACGGAAGTGATTTTATAACTTAAATAATAACTTAATAAGGATTTCAACAAATAGAGTGATTTCGTGCACTGTGTCATTGAATTTGGAGAATATAGAACTGCTGGGGTCCGTTAGTGCCAGTGGCGGCGTTGGTGCAATTGAAATTACCGCTGGCATCAAATTGATTGGTGGTGGTCACGGTCCATTGTGCCAAAGGTAGTGCCAGGTTAGTTGCGGAAAGAACGTAATAATTCCAGTTGGGCGTACCACCGGTCCCTTGCCAGACCAGATTGCCTCCCGAAAAATTCACACCGGTGGTAAGCGGCGGGTTTGTGCTGACTGCGGTGAGCGAACCGTTCAGAGCCAGCTGGTTGGTGCTCCAAGACAGTCCGGAATTCAGCACCGGTAGGCTGACGCTACTGAATGTACCGCTATACCCTCCCACCGAGTTAAACAGCTTAAAACGATCGCCGGCAGTAAAAGCTTCTACACCGCTATTGGTCACCAGTAGCGAGCCGGCTTCGGTCAGCGTGCCCGAGACGTAAATGGCGGTATTGGTGAGAGGCGAATGTTGCACTTGCAGGATGGTGGTACTGCCGGTATTCAACGTGAGATTGTTGCCGATAGAAAGCGAGTCCGTAACGTTGCCCACGGACAGCACGCCGCCAGATGCCACCGTGACGGATCCGCTAATCGCGCCGTTGCCGGACAAGACGCCGCCGTTTTGAACCAGTACATTGCCCGAACCCGTGGCGGAGCCAATGGGATTATTGGCGATTAGTGTCGTGTTGGTCACGATGGTGTTGCCCGAATAAATATTTCCGCCTAGTAAAGTCAGCACGCCGCCGGGCAACGAACTTTTTACCGTAAGCGAACCGCTACCGCCGTTGCCCAAAGTGTTTGTATAGGCGATAGCGTTGCCATTGACATCAATCGTGGCATTGGTAGCCAGTGTCACGGTTTGAGCCACGCCACCACTTAAGCCGGTGCTGCCGGCGGAAGTGTCCTGCGTGATGTCCACCGCCGAATTCATCAGCGTGGCGGCATACTGCAGATTGCCGCCGGCGAACGTCAGGCCGCCATAGACAGCACCGCCCAGCCCCCAAACGCTGTTGATATTCAACGTGCCGCTGTATAGCACCGTACCACCAGCAAAGCCGTTGCCTGCGGAATTCAAGACCACCGTGCCGGTGGCCATTACGGCGGTAGGATTCGCCGTACCGGTACCGGTGCCGGGCAGCAGTCCGAGAGTGTTACCATTGGCACTCGACGCCGGAATACCAATGGCCAACTGACCCGCGCCACCAATATAGCCGTCCACCGTCAATGTATTGCCAGCCATTGCGGCTAGACCACCCCCATTGCTTAAAAGATAAAGCTGGCGCTGGTTGGCACCGGCATTGTCCAAGGTGAACGTCCCATTGGCAGCGAGCGTACCACCGTTCAAGTTCACTGCGGTGCCGGAAGCTGCCGCACCAAGTGAACCATTGCCGGCAATCAGGGTTACGCCGCCGTTTAAGTAGCTTTGTCCGGTATAATTGTTGCCGTAGTTATTGAGCACCACCGTGCCTGGACCCGCTTGTTCGTAGGCGTCATCGTAATAAGTTGTGCTGTGGTTTGGCCGATTGATTGTGGAGTTGATAATCAATTCACCAGCCAAGTTGTTTTGCCATAATATCTCCGGGCCATTGCCGGTTGTGTTGGGCCGCAAATTGGAAATATTGAAAGATACGTTATAGGTGCCGACATTGGGGGTCACCAAAATATCGGCTGTCTGTAATGTTGTATAAGAGGAATTATTGTTAACACTTTGATTGGCTCCCGAGCTGGTGTTAAAACGCAAGCTCTGCAGATAGGGAATGCCGCTCCAACTAATGGAAGTACCCGTCAAATCAACATTACCCCCAGTTGGGCCAGCCGTGCCGCCAGCGTAAGGCGTGTAAAAGCCGGCAACCTGGCTAGCACCCACCACTGTGTATGGTGCCAATGAACCCGAGGTGGCGGCATAATCATAAAGTCCCACCGTGCCAAAGATGGCATAGTTGGCAATCAACCCGCTTCCACCGATGGTGGTGGTAGTTATGTTTGCCATGGTAACCACGATTGCTCCACCCACCCCGGTCGTAGCCGGACCGATGAATTCAACCAAGTCACCCGAATTGAGCGTGGTGGCAATCGTACTCAAGGCTACAGTAGGAATATTGGCACCTGAAATTGGCGCGGCGGAAATGACCGATGTGCCCGCATTTAAAGTTGTTGCAGTAAACGTTTGGCTGCTGGCATTTCCGCTGTTGCCGGTAATTTGCAGTTTGCTGCCAGCAAGTGTCATGCTATTGGCGGCGGCAACAATATTACTCGTTGGAGAATTAGTGATGGTGAAATCCAAATTAAATAAACCCGTGTCAACCGTAATTCCGCCGGTGAAAGAATTGGTCACCCCACCAAGCAAGAGCGTTCCGGAACCAGTCTTCGTCAAACCCGCCGTGCCAGCCATAGGGGTGACGATGGTGGCGGACTGATTCACGACTTCGATGACCGAGTTAGTTCCCAATGTCAAAGTATTCGTGCCAGCCAGCGTCCAGTTGTAAGTAGACGTCGAGTCACCAAAAATCAGGCTACTTATGGTACGTGGGCTGTCCAAGGTCACCGTGAGGTTTGTCGGCAGACTGAGGGTACTGAAGTCGGCGAGGTTGCCGGAACCCGCCGCTATGTCGCCGCCGACCCAGTTGTTCGTGTTACCCCAGTTGCCGTTGGTCGGTGAAATCCAAATACCATTACCAGCCACCTGCGGCGTAACACTGGCCTCGGGCGAGTTGCCACTCGTGCCGCCGGCGCCGGTAGCGGTCACGACATAAAAATAAGTCGTGCCGTTGGCAAGGCCGGTATTTGTGTAGGTCGTACCAGCATAGCCAGTGACAACAGTAACACTCTCGGTACCAGCGCTCGTGCCACGTTTCAAAGTGTAGCTAGCCGCACCGGTAGCGGTCGGCCAATTCAAGATGACTTGTCGGTTGGTTGCCGTTGCGGTCAGGTTGGTCGGAAAGGATTGCTGACTGTTGACAGAATCGGTGTTGTTGCCAGTAACGCCACCTTCGTTCATCGCGGCAACGCGGTAATAATAGATGATTGCGGGATTCAGGCCATAGTCGGTGTAGGTCGTCTCGGTCACAGTCTGCAAGTAAACGTAAGGTCCGCCCGAACTCGTCGCGCGGGAAATGACGTAGCCGACCGCGCCCGGCACGGCATTCCAGTTCAACGTGATATTCGTCGTCGAGCTATAAACAAAACTTGCGGTGAGCGACGCGGGCACAGTCGCCGGTGCCACTGGCAACGGCACCGCCACGATCGACACGGAATTGGTGCTGGTGCCACTGGCACCCGTCGCAGTGACCGTGTAGCTGTAAATGCCGCCGTCGGTCGGAGAGCTGTCGGTATAAGCAGTGTTGGTAACCGCGTTGTTCAGCAGAATCGTGTTCAGGACGTTGGATGAGCCGCCGCCGGTATTCACCAAGATGGAACGGAAGACCGAATAGTAGTTTGCGCCACTGACCGCGTTCCACTTCAACGTTACGCTCTGATGCGCGACGCCAGCGACGGTCAGGCTGGCGGGCGCGGTAGGCGTGCTGGTGGAAATACCTGCCAAGGGCGTCGCACCAGAACTGGCTGGTGAATTGGTGCTACTGCCGACGGGGTTGACCGAGCGCACCATGTAGAAATAATTGGTGCCGTTACCCGCCGTTGTGTCAAGCCACGTCGCATTTACCGCGCCACTGCCGCAGACCGGGCCCGTCACCCCGTTCGTGACGGAGACGTAAGTACCGGCAATATTAGTCGCACGCAGCACATTATAGCTCGTCGCGCCAGGTACCACCGGCCAGCAAACCAGATTGCAGTTGTTACCTGCATAAGACGTCACACTCACCGGCGGGGGCGGCACATAACCCGACAACTCCAGACGAACATAATCATACATCGCGTGATCGGCAAAATAACCATCGCCGTTGGCAAGCTTGCCAGCCTGGCGCAAATAGATGTTGATGGTGTTCTGCCCAGCCTGCAATAGGGTGGTGGAAAAATTAATGCGGTAGTCAGAGAATTCGGCGTTGGCGCCTTCGCGAATGGTGGTATCACATTTATAGCCCGAGCCACTGTAATTTGGATTATAGCCATTGGCAGGGGAAATTTGCGTGCCATTGACCGAGATTTCAATGGCTCCTTGATAATCCGAACACAACGCCATATAAAACGAGGCCGACCCACTAGGGGTCGAGGTTAGATTGAAGATGATGGTTGAACTGGAGTCGTCATAAAACCCTGTGCTATCGACGACGCATGGCTGGACGAAGTTCCAATCGGTGGTCCAGCGGCTCTGGCCGACGACGTAGTTCACGCCGTTCGGGAAATCAAACGGATATTGCAGCCATTTGCTCCAGATTGGACTCGGCACGGTCGGTTTTGGTCCGATGTCGCCGACCCAATAGTCATCGCCGTGCCGGAATTTGTTTTGTCCCGTCCGGCTCGGATAACCAATTTCAAACACCGTCGCGCCCGCGCGGGCTGGCGTCCAGATATTTGTGCCCAGATTGTTTGTCACGCCGGCCGTGACCGTGACGCTAAACTGGGTTGCTGGCAAATCAAATGTATTCGGAGAATTACCACCGGTATTTGTTTGCGACTGAAAAGTGCCCGCTGCGCCGGGACCAAAGGCATACAACGTGTAGTTGGTGCCGGCAATGACATTGGGTATGGTGAAGTTTCCGTTGGTGTCGGTCTTAACCCAAAACTGATAGTTCTTCATCCATAATTCAAAATCATAGGTGCCGGTGATGGTGACTGGTTGCTGCATGACGCCCACCCATAGACCGGCGGCGGAAGCGTTTGGATTGTAGGTATCATTAATGACGAGTTTTCCGGTCACTGTGCCTCGACCGGAAGCCATGGCATAATTGGCATTCGTGAACCAATAGTAAGGCCACGCACCGACCGCGCCGGTAGGCTGGCCATTGGTGTCAATGCCCTGTTCCGCCAGCGCCTGCATCTTTGCATCCGCGTAAAGCGCCTGTGCGGGCGCATTCGTGCCGGTGAGCGTGTTGGTGACGTTATTGCAATATATAAAATATGGCCCATAGACTTTGCTCCAGACTTCGCCGGCGCCCCAGAAGCAGTCGTTAGAACCGCCGCCATAATGGCCGGAATTGAGCATATTCAAGATGGTAGTGCCGATGTGCTCCATCAAATCCCGTTTCATTGGGCCGTTCTGGTGGTACTCCAGACTGGGCTGAATGTTCCAGAGGCCGACATTTTTTCCACCCGTACCGACGCTGCTCCAGCCGTAAACTGACTGGTTGCCGAAATCGGCGCTATATTTATATTTGTCCTCGTATTGCCCGGCATAAATGCCGTTCGTCCATAAGGAGACTTCCACCGGCGCACCCTGCACCCCGATAGCTGAGCCACCGGAAACTTCCATCAGCCGGTTGCGATTGGTGTCCACGCTCATCCAGTTGAAGATGGAGCCGGCGTAAATATTGTCCCGGCACTCGCCCATCGAAAAGTAGCCGTTGGTGCTCGCATGGCTCCAGATTGGCGTGACATAAAATCCCGCGGCCCCGCGTAGCAGCGAATAATGCACCTCCATCGTGACGTTGGCCACGGTCGTGGAAACCAGGGCAATTTCAGCATAATTGGTCGTGTTGGCGACGATCGAATAAGTAAACGTCAGCCCTTCGTTATTGCAGTTTTCCCAATACAATTCCCCGCCGTAAGTGCCGCCGGAAAGCAGGTTCAAGGTTTGCGAACTTCCAGTGTTGTTGAACGTGTAATTAATTTGTGTGATGTTCCCGGCCGATTTGTTGATTAAGATGGAAACGATGCCGTTGGCCATCGTCACTGTCCCGTTACCATTGTCAACCAGCGTGACCGCCACGCCGTTGGTACCGCCCCCGGGAAGGTTGGCCCACGCCACGTTCCCCATCAGCAGGAAAATGATTAGCCGCGCCACAAACCCTTGAAAAAACCTGACTTGAACTCGGTTCGGCCAGCTAGACCACGAGTGGAAAACGAGAGAAAACCAGGTTGAGATGAAATTGGACATTTAATCGATATTATTGCTGACCAATTACTGAATGAGCCGACAAAGGAGCTTTATCTGGACAACCCTCAATTAGGTGATTGCGGCGGTACCGGTCGATCCAAGAAAGCCGACTCACTTAGTTTCTGCTCCCCTTTCAAGGCGTGGGGTAAATCGACATTCTTATCATCCACCAACCGAAGGTTACCGCCGGCGGGCGTGGTGAGCACCACGTCCTTCATCGTCCAGTTCTCCGCATGGGAAATGGTCCCGGCTTTTTTGGCCTCAATCCGCAAAGCCTCCAGCCGTACATCATGCATGGGCTTCTCGGCGTAGGCATTGACGTAAATGGCTCGAGCGGCGGCAGTGGCGGTTAGATTGGAAATAACTACATTGCGGAACTCGGGCAATCCGCGCGCGGGCGGCTCCACCTTTTGAAGTAAGGCCAACCAATGCGCCGGAACATGATTTGTGTCTATGCCTGGCGGCAATGTCGCATAGCTATAGCTAGGATTCCAGTTTAGCTCGAAGTTAAGGGGGTTCTCCACGCCGGTCATATGAATATCATGGATGAAGATATTTTCCACGACTCCGCCCCGGAAATGTGCTGATTTGAAGCGAATGCCACTGTCAGTGCCATAGGCTTTAAGATTGCTGACCTCGACGTTTCGGATGCCCCCGGATGTTTCGCTGCCAAGCGTAATCATTCCGCCGCCCGCGCGCGTAATGCAGTTGCGTATGATGATATTTTCAGTCGGACGATTCACGCGCAAGCCGTCGGCGTCCCGACCGGATTTGAGGCAGATGTCGTCATCGTTGCAATCGACCGTGCAGTTCTGAATCAGGATGTCATGCGACGAATCAATATCAATCCCATCGCAACTCGGTCCCAAACCGCCCACGTTGGCCTCAATACCCACACCATCCACCGTCACGTGGCCACTGTATATCAGCGCGAGACTCCAAAAGCCGGAACGGTTGATGTTGACATCCCGTATCCTGATATCATTGGAGTCATATACCACGACAGCTCGAACTCGTTTACAATCATAGTCCACCACCCAGCGCAGGCCGCGGGCGCGATAGTCCTTCAACATGCCACCCTCACCGTCTGTGCCCCAGTATTTCTTCCACCAATAGTCGCCGTTACCATCAATTGTTCCCTGGCCGGTAATACTTACATTGGTCTGCTGATAAACGTTTACCAGTGCCGTTGGCCAGGGCATCTCAATGCCAGCCACCCGGGTTGGCAACTCGGGATAGAGCCGGTCATCCTGAATGGCACGCAAAACGACACCTTTTGCGAGTTGCAATTGCACGTTGGACTTCAGAAAAATGGCACCGCTCGGGTAAGTCCCCGGTTTGAAGGTGACAGTGCCGCCGCCTGCAGCCGCCGCCGCATCAATAGCCTGTTGGATGGCTAAAGTGTTGGTGGTTATTCCATCCGCCTTGGCACCAAAGTCGTTAACGCAAAACCCAGGCAGCGCAGCCGCCATCATCGTCAGACTGGCCGAAAATGAAGCCAGATAGCAACTCGAAATAAGAATAAGCCCCTTCATTATAAATTAACATTGCCGGAAACATCCTTTAGCAATTTTCTGTCAATGCTCCGCTTCCAACGAGGTCATTAGGGTGTTTAAGTCTGGTTCATACAAGATTGCAAGAGAACCCGCGCCCGCCGTAGACGTGGACCAAGCACTGGCATAGACTGCCGGTGTAATCTTCACAGCTTTCACACTGTTGTCTGAAAAAATTACCGTTTCCACTTTTTGCTTATCATGTGCAACCATGGTGGGATCCATGGTCATATCATTGGCGTGAAGGTTGTCATTAATTAAATGCTCATAGGCAAGTACCTTAGCGCCACCAGTCCCAAAGTTGCTATATTTCTGGTAAGCACGCCGGTAATAGCCATTGATTAGAACACTGGTATCAGCTCGCGGGTTCCATCCATAGGAAGAGAAAACTGCTCCCAGCGAATTGCCCGTGCCGTTCAATTTTGGATGCAACAGCGGCTGATAAGTGGACATGGAATAAAGTCCGGAAGCCGGTTTCACGGCATAGCTTGGACAATAGAGTGTTTCACCATTACCCAAACATTTCATTGGAAATAAATAGCCAAGATTATCATAATAACCCGTGGTCGAAGTGGCGCTTTGCAAAAGCTGGTTGCGATCCGGTCCCGTCCAAGCATAAAACAATTCTTCAGATTGTTTAAAAAGATTGTTGTATGAGCTGTCACCCGGACTTCTAATATTTCCGGGCATGAGCCAGTCGTTGAAATCCCCGGAATAGATTGCCGAACCGATGCTGATTTGCTTCATGTTGTTCAAACAGGAGGTCAAATAAGCGCGTTGCTTAGCCGCCGACAGTGCCGGCAACAGCATCGCCGCCAGGATGGCGATGATGGCGATCACCACCAGCAGTTCAATTAGCGTAAATCCAGCCCGGTAAACCGTCCCATTCTTTATTTTCTTCATATTTTATCTTTCGCGCCGGCCCGCAGCGAACTTTACGCTGCGGGCCAGAGCATTTAATCCATTACGGATAAACCAACCGGTAGTACTCGTTCGTCATGCCGACCTTGATGATTGTGAGGTTAGTCGACGTGATATTCGTGGAGCCCAAAACCGTACCCCAGTCGGTCTTGTTGCTGCTCACACCCTTGTTCAAGTTGTTCGTCTGCACCAGCAACCGGTAGCCCAAATAACCCTGCGGCCAGCTCAACACCAAGCTGGTTCCCCCGCTTACGCTGTTCGTCAAATGCGGCGGGCTGTTGGTGATTGGCTGCAACAATGCGTTCACGGTATAAACATTCGTCTGCAACCCATCCTGCGATACCACCTGCACCGCCAGCACGTTTGCCGGCTGGCTTAGGCTCAGGGCGTTGTTCGCGCTCGCCACCCCATTCGTTAACGGGATGTTGTAGTTGCTACCGTTGTTGAAGCTCAACGCCACCGCCGCGTTCCCATCCGCACTCGTGGCCGTCACCGCCACATTGGTATTCGGATACGTGTTCGTCGCCGTGTAGTTCGTCAGGCCGCTGCTAAACGACTGGCTCAAAGCCCACGGTGAGATGAGCAGGCTGGTTAGTAGCGCATTCGTGCCCTGCAAGGTCACGTTCACCGTGTAGCTGTTCATCACCGACCCGTCTTGCGATACTGTCTGCACCGTCACGTTGTTCGACCCCTCGACCAGACCCGTCGCCGTCGTCAGCGGACTGCTGGTCAGACCGTTGGTTAAGTAACCTACATTCGAACTGTTCACATACAGCGTATTCGTCGCATTCGAATCAATATTTGTTATCGTCACCGTTAGCGGTAAGCTCGCCAAGCTGTTGGTTGCTGTGTAGGGTCCGCTCGGCAAGTTTGTGCTGAATGATGTCGGAGAAAAGGGCAACTGCACATTCGCCGCATTGCTCAGGACCAGCGAGGTCAGGTAGGTGGTCGAGCTTGACGCAGAGCCCAACTGCGTTAGGGACACCACATAGGTGCTTGTCTGCGACCCGTCCTGCGAAACCACCTGGACCGACACGTTGGTCGTGCCGACATTCAAGGTCAGCCCGCTGCTGGCAATTTCGTTGGTCAGCACTTGTTTTGTGGTAGTGCCCAATAGGAGCGTGTTCATCGCCGTGGCATCCACGTTCGTCACCGTCACCGTCACCGTCACCGGGCCGGCGCCAGCGGCATTCGTCGCATAGTAGATGCCGGTGTTGGTCGTCGCGAAGGGGGACGGATAGAAGGTCAGTGCTCCGGTGCCGTTGCTGATTACCAAGTTCGCCAACTGGGCGTTCGTGCTCAGCCGCGTCACCGTCACGAAGTAGTTGCTTACCGTCAAGCCGTCCTGGGCCGTTACCTGTACCCGGATGACGTTTGTCGAGCCTACACCTACCGCCAGCGGCAGGCTCGTCACCTCATTGGTCAGCAGGCCCTGTGACACGTTGTTCAAGAACAACTGATTCGTCGCAAAAGCCGAGTTGTTCGTTACCAGCACCGTCACGGACGAATTTGCGTTGTAGTTCGTCGCGAAATAGTTCGTCGTGCCGGGGTGGAAGGTCGGTGAAACCGAGGCGTTCACCACCAAGTTAAACAGACTCGCATCCTTGCTGGCTGTGCTAACCACGAGGTTGACATGCCCAGCACCATCATTGGTGATGGTTCCGAAGGTGCCACTTTGCGGAGTGTCAAACACCACCGCAGTGGCAAACTGTGTTCCATTGGTCGTCCCGTAGGTGAACAGATTGTTGTAAGTACCCGCCGCCAACTGCCCGCCGCCGGTGTTGATTTCAACCACGCTGCCATTCGGCGATAACAGGCCGGCGACCGCCACGGTGTTGCTGACCCCGCCAGCGGTGGTCACCACAAACAGGTTGGTGGAGGTGGCATTCAAGGTCAGGTTGCTGTTGAGGGTCAACTGGCCTATGCCGTTGACACCGGGATATAGCATCGCGCCGGCATTATTCGTCACCACATTGCCCAAGGTGCCGGTGCCGCTCAAGATGCCGCCGCTGTTAACCGTCACCGGGCTGGCCGTGATCTGGCCGTTGACCTGCAGCGTGCCGGCATTGACGGTGGTCTTGCCGGTGTAAGTGTTGCCGTTGTTATTAAGAATCAACTTGCCCGTGCCGACCTTGGTGATCGCACTTGGGCCACCACCAGAAACGCCGCTGCCATTGGTGATAACTCCGTCAATCACGCTCGTCGTGTTCAACGCGCCAATCTGATAGGTTTGAGTGGCGACGTAATCCGCGCCGCCCAGTGCTGACGACGCATCCACGTTGAGCGCACCAAACTGCGCGGTGTTGCCGCCGGAATTGTTCATTCCAACCAAACTGACCCCGCCGACGCCCGTGATAAGATTGACGGTCGCGCCGCTCAAGTTGCCGTCAAAAGAGCCGCCATTGACGTTGTTGAAGTTCAAAACCAGGTAGGCGTTGGCCTCCGCGCCAGTAATATTAAGCGTGCCTCCAAAATTGGCGCAGGTGGATAGACAGTCGCCAATGACTGAACTGCTGTTTTGCGGCTGCTGGTTGTTAACCTGAAGATTCAAGGTTCCCGAACCGTAAAGAGCTGGCAGCTTCATGGCATTCGTCATGATAATCAGGCCATTGGTTCCGCTGGGCACCGTCAGGCTAATCCCATTCAGATAGATTCCGTTCGCCGTCACACCCAGCGTGCCGCCTTCCAAGGTGGTCATGCCCGTGCCAAGATTGGTTGCCGCACCGATAAGCAGTTTGGCCGGATAATTTACCGTTGTGCCGCCACTGTAATTATTGTTGCCGCTAAGGGTCTGGGTGCCGGCACCCGCGATGACCAATGCAATCTTACCGTTGCTGCCATTGACATTGGTATCCAGAATCAAGCCGGCGTAAGTCGGGGCGCTCCAATTGCTGATGGTGAGCGTATTGACGCCGGTGCCGCCGTTATTGACAATCCGGCCCAGTGTGGTGCCGGTAATGCCCGAAAGGCCATTCAGCGTCTGGTTGTTGCCATTCAAGTCCAGGGTGCCAGCCGTGCTGCCGCCATCCAGAACCGTCCAACCCGTTACGCCGACGGGGAGCACCGCCGGGCCGGCCAGCTTGACCGTGCCACCATTGATAGCGGTGTTGTTGGCATAAGTATTGACCCCGCCAAAGATGTTGGTGCCCGGACCGTTAAAGCTTACCCAGCCATTGCCGCTGATGCCATTGGTCACGGCATAGGTGCCGGCCAGATCAAAGGCGACGGTGCCGCTATTGGTCAGGCTGATGGCATTGGTCGGAAACGCTGTCGTGCCGCCGTTACCAAATTGAAGGGTACCCGTGTTGATCACGGTTGCGCCAGCGTAGGTGGTATTGCCTGCCAGGGTCACCGTATTCGAGCCCTCTTGAACGAGGCTGCCAGTGCCGGTTAAGTTGCCCACCACCGTATAGTTGTTGTTCGTCTGATCAAAAATCAGGAGCGCGTTGTTGGTGATGACACCGGCACTAAGGCCCGTGTTCGGGGTGTTGCCATCGCCGACCTGCAACACGCCGCCATTGATGGTCGTCGGGCCGGTGAAGTCATTGGTGATGAGTAGCGTCAGCGTGCCGGAGCCGGTCTTGGTCAGACCGTTGGTCATGATGCCGGTAATCTTGCCTAAGCCGCTAGTGCTATTAAACGTGTAATTGGACGAACCGCTCACCATGACGCCGCTGGGCGACACTGGCAGCTGCAAATTCACCGGGGAATTTGCCGCGCCCGCATTATTAAAGGTGACGCTGTCGCCGTTTAAAAAGGCTTCGTCATCCACACCAACCAAGTTCGTCCAGTTGATGCTGCTCGTGTCCCAGTAGTTGGCCGAACCGTCACCAATCCAGGTCAGACTATTCGTACCAAGCGTCAGCACAATGAGTTGAATATGACCGGCGTTATCATCATGCAGCGTGAAAAACTGGTTGCCCACTTGGGCGGGAGTCACATTCAAGTTGGCGGTCACGGAGCCGCTGATGGAGTCATAGGTAATGAGCGTATTAGTGCCATCGGGCAGCGTGCCGGAAATGTTCAACTTGACCGTGCCAGCGCCGGCCAGGGTCAATCCGCCTGTCACCGCGACCAAATCGTTGGTGCTGCTGCTGATGTCAAACAAATTGGTGTTCCCATTCAATATCAGTCCACCCGTAAAAGTGAGCGTGCCATAATTACCCAGACCGGTGACACCCGGGGCAAGCGTGCTGCCAGGGGCCATGCCCACCGGTGCCTGGTTATTGAAGCTACCGGTGCCAGCCAGCGTTGTTCCGGCATAGTTGGTCGTAGCGGTATAGCCGCCCAGCAGGCTGTCCACCTCCAGCGTACCGCCACTGACTATCGTCGGGGCGGAATAATTATTCGCACCGCCGCTCAGGACCAGCAGACCGGTACCAACCTTGGTCAGACCGGTGTATTGAGAGCCATCGGTGATGTTACCAGCAAAGGTGCTGGTCGTGTTCAGGTTGCCGACCACGAAGATGCTGGGAAGCGTGGTGTTACCACCGGGATTGGACGTGTTGCCGGCGGTGAGCCCAGATCCGGCACTACCGTTTAACGCACCGAGATAAACCGTCTGGTTGCCATATTTGCTGTTAATATTTCCGGTCGCGCCCAGATTCCAGGTCGCATTTGCACTGCCATAAGTGGTAGCCGTAGTAACGATGCTGGCCCGGATGCCGCCGTTGAGGTTGATGATGCCGCTAAAACCGCTCACGCTGCCGCTCGGGCTAAAGGTGCCACCAACAATATCCAGGTTCACCGTCCCGCCGCCGACGAGATTGAGCGCTGGATAATAGCCACCGGTGCCATTGAATTCGAGCGTACTGATCGCGCTGGGCGCATTGCTGATGGTGTTGGCAATGTAGGCGCCGTTTTCATATAGAGTGCTGCTGTTATTGAGCGTGACCAGGCCGCTACCGAGGCTGCCGACGCCGGTGAGCGTCACCTGGCCGCTGTTGATCACCGTGCCGCCGGTGTAGGTGTTGGCCGCCGTCAACGTCAGGATTCCGGAAGAATTCACATTCAAAGCCACCGTCTTGGTGCCGCTGCCCAGTACATCTTCAATCACGCCACCAAACGTCGAGCTGCCGCCATTGTAATTGAGGGTTGAAGCCGCCACGGTACCGCCGTTGCCGATGTAGCAGGTGGTGGCACCGGTAGCAATGGCCAGACTGCCCACCGTCAAACCGCTGTTGTTCAAATCCAGAATGCCGTTCGTGACGCTGCTGCCCAGTGTCAGGGTGTTGATGGCGCTGTTGCCGCCAATGGCCAGTGTGCCGCCCGCCTCGACGGTTACATTGCCGGAGCCGTTAATGGGGCCGGTGGCCACCCGGCTGGGCGAATCCATCACCAAGGCCGCGTTGTTGGTGACGCTGCCCGTTCCGATCGCTCCGGAGATGGTGCCGTTACCGAGCTGCACCGTGCCGCTATTGATAATTGTGCCGCCGGTGTAAGTGTTGGCGGTCAGAATGGTCAAGGTTCCGGTACTGTTATTGGTCAGGGCGGTCGCACCGCCGATTACCCCGGTGTTGGTGAAAGTATAGCTCTGGGTGCCATTGACGGTCACGCTGCCCGGGGTGAGCGCCCCCACCAGATTGACCGTTGTATTGGCGGAAGTGTTATCAAAGATTGTATTATCACTGTCATTATACACCCACGGATTAACCGAAGTAGTGGTGTCGTCCCAGTTCGACGTGGTATTCACATCCCACTGGCCGCCCGAAACGTTACCAACCCAGGTCAGGTTCTGGGCGACATAGGTGCCAACCACCAGATTCAATCCGCCCGAAACCGCCGACAACGAAACCGACTGGCCGCTCTGCGTAAAGCCAGATATGGCTATGGCAGACAACGATCCACCCGGCGTGCCACTGCAATTGATCAACCGGTAAGTGCCATTGGCCAGCGTGCCATTCGCGATGCTCAATTGGATGTTGCCGGAAGTGAGAGTCAGTCCACCGGTGAGGGTGATGATGCCGTTGGTGTGGAAACCGGCATCAAATCTTATCAGGATGTTGCCGCCATTCAGCACTAGGCTACCGAGGGTCAGGATACTGTTCGTTCCAATCGAGCTTACCGTGCCGCCGGTCGAATTTGTCACCGCTCCGCTGATGCTGCCAGTGCCGGTCAGGATGCCTGACCCATTGATTGTCACACCGCCCGTGCCAGTGGCCGAACCGGTTGAATTGTTGGCATTCAAGGTGCCGCCACTGACCGTGGTGCCGCCGGTGTAAGTGCTCGGGGCGAGCAACGTCAAAGACCCGTTCGGGAGCGAGCTGGCCAAGGTCAGCGCGCCGCTGCCGCCGTTGCCGACGGTATTGGTGAAGACCACCGCGTTGCCATTCACATCAATCGTACCATTGCCCGTCAAGGTCACGGGCTTGGCTACTCCGCCATTCGTGCCGCCGGTGCCATATGAGGTGTCTTCCGTAATGTCCAGTGCCACGTTAAGCGGCGTCGCCGCATATTGAAGGGTACCATTATTAAAGGTCAGACCGCCGTAGGCCCCGCCGCCCAGCGCCCAAACACTATTGATGATGGCCGTGGCGCCGCCCGTGATGATGGTTCCACTGGAATAGCCATTGCCAGCTCCGTTCAAATTCACCGTGCCGCTACCGACGATGGCGGTCGTGTTCGCCGTACCGGCACCGGTGCCGGGCAGCGTGCCGCAGCCAATAATGAGCGGACCAGAACCACTGGCACTGTTTATGTAACCATCCACCGACATGGTCTTGCCGGCCGCAGCAGCTAGCGTCCCACCCGCACCGCTCAGATATATCGGGCGGGGGTTCGCGCCAGCATTATCCAAGGTGAAAGTGCCATTGCCAAACAGCGTGCCACCATTGATGTTCAAGGTTGCTCCCGTGGCAATCGCGCCTAGGCCGGAATTGGCACTGATGACCGTATAACCACCATCCAAGAAATTCTGTCCGGTATAGGTGTTGACACCGTTGAGAAATACCGACCCAGGTCCGCCTTGGATGTAAGTAGACGTAGCCGCGCTGCTAGATCCGTTAGCGATTGGTGGGCTTATAATGAATTCACCCAAGATATTGTTTTGCCATACCGTCAAACCCGTAGCCGCACCGGTTGAGCGGCTGGCCTGTAAGGCAATCGCCCCACTGGCCGCTATCGTAGTATTGTTAGCACCCACATTAGGTGTAACAAGGAAGGCGCCACAGACGGAATTGCCAGTCACGTGCCCCTCAGTCAACGTGATCGCACCAGCGGTATTAAAACGGACTTCCCCATAAGCTCCTGAAACACTGCCGCTACCATTAAACATGGTGGCATTGGCTGTCAAATCAATGTTAAGCCCATAGCTGCTAGTTGCAGGGAGTGAATTCACTGTCGAATAAAATCCAGAAATCTGACTACCACCCACGATGGTGCCAGTTTGGGCTGTCCCAACCGTACCACCGGACACCGCCGCCCAGTCATACAGGCCAACGGTGGCATAGGCTCCCGCCGCACCCCCTGTAGAGGTAGATATGAGTCCCAGATCGCTGGTATTCGCGGTCACATTGTAAACCCCGGTCGCTGCCACGGTGGTACCACCGAGCGTCGTCCCGCTGCTCGCGCCGCTGTTATACGCGGCACCATCAAAACGTACCAACGCACCGGCCGTGCCGGTTAGCGTGCCCAAATTATTGGTGGGAATCGTGCCGGAGATCGCCGAGTTGGTGATGATACTCTGACCAGAGGTGGTCGAATAAAACGCCGTGCTGGCAAAAGTCTGTGAACTGCCGCCGCTAGCCCCCAAGGTCTGCACCGTGCCGCCATTCAACTTCAACGCGCTGGCAGAATTAATGATGTTGGCCGAAGGCGCGCCGCCGGCGGTGAAATCCAGCTTGAGCGTCCCGGCATTGTTTGTCACGTTGCCCGTAAAGGTGTTGGCCGCTGATAGGACGAGCGTGCCCGGACCCGTCTTGGTGATGCCAAAGGTTGAACCGGAAATGACGCCACCCACGGTCAGAGTCAGGCCGCTATTCACCGACCACGTCTGGGAGGCACTCAAAGCGACCGCGCAATTGAGGGTCGCATTGTTGTTGGCCGAAGCCATGTTGATGCCGGAAGCCGCCAGCGTCAAAGTACTGCCGGCACCGACCGTCAGCGGGCCGGCGGTGTTGTTGTCAAATTGGAGTCCCAGCAGGGAAGTATTCCCCCCCAGCGCCATGCCGGACAAGTTGGCGGAACTGGGCGTGCTGCCAAACTCGCCAATCACGCTGGCGGTTGGCGCAACTGCGGTGACGCCGCCCGGAGTCGTCGCCCAATCAGACGAGGCGCTCATCGTCGCGGTAGCCGCCTTGTAAATATTCGCTTGGATCTTCACCGCGCCGGCCAGTAACAGCAGGCCGGTGCCGAGGATGATTTGTTTGGTGATTAATTGATTGGTTTTCATAACGGGGAACGTTCGGATGGTCTTAGGATTATTCGGATTGAACGGATTGATTTAGTTTTAACTCTGAACACTTAAGTCTTCGGCCATAAACGCAACGGCGCGTGACGACAGACGACTCTGCTGGGTGATGGGCATGATGCAAATATACGCCGTGTTCAAAAATGCGCCATCACCAGAACTGTTGATGCCGCATCACCAGTTCTGGGGACATGGCGAATCGGTGGCTGGCTCGTAAATGGTAGTTGGGCGACCCGTTTTTAACCGGAGCAATTGCCGGTTAAACCTATCTTCTCGGTCTTGCATCCTCCCGTCTCGCTGATGATTCCTCCCCGCTCCGTCACTGATCCTCCCGCCTGTGTCGCAATTCCTCCCCACTCGCTGACCAACCCTCCCGTCTCGGTCACTGATCCTACCCGCTCGCTAATGATTCCTACCCGGTCGGTCGCCAATCCTACCTTCTCCGTGACTAATCCTACCCTCTCGATGACGTATCCTCCCGTCGCAATGACGGATCCTCCCATCTCAGCCACGCATCCTCCCGTCTCGATGATAATTCCTCCCCTGTCAGTCACCGTTCCTCCCGTCTCAATGACACTTCCTCCCGTCTCCGTCGCACTTCCTCCCGTCTCCATGACGGATCCTCCCGTCTCCGTCGTCACCCGGTTTCCAGAAATGGGACAGGGCAGTCAAGAAATGTGGACACTTATCGAGTGCGGAATGCCGGGTACAAACTGCGGAATGGGGAATTTAACCACCGAGACGCAAAGGAGTTAGGACGCAAACAGAAGTGCTGAAAGCCGCGTGTAGAAAAGGAAACCCACCGGTTCATTAGTTGGAAACACCAGTGGGACACCGGATGAGAACGTAATATCCAGATTATTTAAACCGGGTCATCGCTGGGAAGAACCGCCGCGGTTCTGGCCGAGATGCTTGGCCACGGCTTCAGTGCGGGAGCGCACATGCAGCTTCTCATAGACGTGCCGGATGTGCGTATGCACCGTAGCGTAGCTGACCTTCATCTGGTCGGCGATTTCTTTGTAGAGAAAACCTTTGGCCAGCAAATCCAAAACTTCGGCTTCCCGCGGCGACAGGCTCTGCGCTTCGGCGGATACCGCCACGGGCTGCTGGAAGGATTGCACAATCTTCCGCGCAATGTGACTGCTCATTGGCGAGCCGCCGGACTGAACTTCTTTGATGGCGGTGAGCAACTCGGCGGGCGGCGTTTGCTTGAGCATGTAGCCGGTGGCACCCGCCGCGAGCGCATTGAAGATATGTTCCGTATTCTGATACACGGTGAGCATGATGAGTTGCGTACCGGGCAGCAGCGGTTTGAGCCGCCGCACACATTCCACGCCGTTCATGCCCGGCAGGTTGATGTCCATCAGGATGACGTTGGGCTGGATTTTGGGCAGCTCTTTTAGCGCGTCCTCCGCATTTTCGTGCCGGCTCAAGCATTGAAAGCCTGGTGCACCGTCAATCAGCTTGGCCAGACTGCCCCGAACCTGCGCGTTGTCCTCGACGATGGAAACGGAAATTTTATTCATGTGCTGCGCAGCTTTCTCGAAAGGGAATTAGCGAGTGCGCCTGAGCGAAATCAGCCGGCCATTCAAATGGTTTCATGTTGTGATCAAAATTTAGCCGCGGTCAGCATCCTGGCCAACCGGCCCGTTTGACGAGGGGCGGTGGGTGAGGGCGACGGTGAGTTCCACCCGGGTCCCCTGCCCGGCCGCGCTGTGAATGTCGCATCGGCCACCGACGGTGGCCAGCCGTTTTTCCAGATTGCCCAACCCGGAACCGGAGGCGAGCCGGTCTGCACCAACGGTGGTGTCGCCGCTGCTGGCAGCCAGGCCGCGGCCATTGTCCTCGATGATCAGCGTGAACTCCTGGGGCCCGACTCGCAACCGCAGCCAGACTTCCGTGGCCTTGGCATGCTTGACAATGTTGTTCAAAACTTCTTTGAATGCGAGAAACAAGTTGTAGCGCCGCTCGGCGTCCACCCGCGCCACCGGCAATGTGACCGGCAGGTCGGTGCGAAACCGGACATTCGCCACGCGCAGAAAATCTTCGGCATAAGCCGAGGCGTAATCCAGCAGACCATCCAGCGTGTCGTGCTGCGGGTCCACGGCCCAGACGATCTCGTCCATGGACTTGGTGATTTTACGCGCGGAATCGGATATGCGCTGGAGGTTTGCCGGCATCTGCTCGGGTTCACGCCGCGCCAACTCGGTCAGCAAAGTGATTTGGGTTAAGCCCGCGCCGACATCGTCGTGGATATCGCGCGCGATGCGGGCGCGATCACGTTCAATGGCATTCTGCTGTTCGAGCCGCGCCACCCGGCGACGATATTTCCGCGTGGCCGCGCGCCGCACGCCGAACGCCACACCGGCGATGACGAGCGCGCCGATAAAAGCCATGAAGGAATTGGACTGATAAAAGTAAGGGGCCACGGTGAAGTGGATTACCGCCCCGGTGTAGTTCCAGACGCCTTGATTGTTACAGGCAATCACGTGAAAACGGTAATTGCCCGGCGGCAAATGTCCGTAGTGGGCGGTGCGCAGCGTCTCGGCATCCACCCAGCGGGAGTCAAACCCCTCCAGCCGGTAACGGAACCGCGCGCGTTCGCCGGCGTCAAAATTCAGCGCCGTGAACCGGAAATTAAATTGTGAGTGACCCGGCGGTACGTTGATATCGCCATCCGTAAGCGACACCGGCTCACCGTCCACGTTGAACTCCTCAACCAGCACCGGCGGCGGCGCGGACTCCGCCGTCAGCGCATTCGGGTCCACCCACACCACCCCACGCACCGTCGTGAACCACAATCGCCCGTCCGTCCCGCGCCAGCACGCGGGCTGGTAGCCATCCGAACATTCCAACGCAGGGAGGCCATCGTGCCGGCCATAGGCAATGTAATCCAACGACGACGACCGGCCATCGGCGCAGGCATTCAACGACAGTTTGTCCACGCAGAAAATACCTTGGTGCGTGCCCAACCAGAGCCGGCCGTGGCTGTCCTCTAAAATCTGGCTGATGACATCCGCCGGCAAACCCTGCTTCGTGGTGATGCGGGAAAACTTCCCGTTCTGGAAGCGGACGAGTCCACCGTGGAAAGTTCCGGCCCAGAGCGTGCCGGAAGCGTCGGCGTGCAAGGCATAGACTGCCTGATCAGCCAGCGCATCCACCGCCCGGAACGGCTGCATTTTTCCCGGCGAGCATAGGTAAATCGTGCCGTCATCCGCGCCCGCCCAAAGATTTCCGTCGGACGTTTCCGCCAGCGCCCGGATGGCTGGCAGCAGCGAACCATCGGCGTTGGTATTCAAGATCTGCCGGTCGTCACCCGCCGCCCAGGCAAAGCCCGCCTTGATGCCGAGCCACAGCCGCCCTTGATGGTCGGTCAGAATCGACTTGATGCCCCGCACGTCCCAGGTTGAACGCCGCACTTGTCCGTCCTTGAATTCATAGAGCGACTCGGCTTCGGCCGCGCTCAGCCACGCGCCGCCGCCTGGCTCCGGAAAAATCGAGAATACAAAGTTTGGCGCCGCACTGGGGCCGATGGCGTAACGGGTGATTTTCCCATCACGCCATCGACAAAGACCGCCACCGCCCGTACCAATCCAGACTCCACCGTTCGTATCCTGACAAACCGACAGCGCCGCCCGGACCGGCAAACCTTCGGCGGGACCAATCACATGAAATTGCCGGTCGCGCAGCCGCACCAAACCACCGCGGTCCACCCCCGCCCAGATGCCGCCGTCGCGGCCTTGAAACCACGCGCCCACCCGGTCGCCCGGCAGACCGTTGAGCGTCGTGATCCGCTGGAACTGGCCTTCCGGCGTAATGTGAAACAGTCCGTTGCCATAATGGTTGAACCATACGCCACCGTCGCGATCCTCATGCATACCCATCGCGCGGCCGGAGGCCCAACCGAGCAGACCATCCCATTCCGGAGCCTCGGCCACCCACGCGCGGCCGACCATTTTGCGGAGGTGACCGCCATCCAGCACCCACACCGCACCCGATTTGGTTGGGAACAGTAGCCACGGCGTCAGGTTCGCCGTGGTATTCGTGGGCGTCAGATCTTCAAACCGGCTGCCATTCCAGCGGGTGATGTGGTTACCGGCACCGGCCCAGACCTGGCCATGGGTATCCGCCACCAGGCTGTAAATATGAGTACCGGCCAGACCACCGTCCTCCGTTAATTCATGAAAGCCACCGTCTGCGAACCGTAGGATGTGCGCGTCGCGCGTCAGGAACCACAAGTTGCCCGCCGCATCCGCGCAATAATAAGTCGGGCGCGATCCTGCCGACGGCGTGACGACGTTCCAGTTTGCGTTTGTGTCCAGCGGGTCGCGCCACATCACTTCACCAAACTGGGTGACGAACTCCACCAGATTGGAAGACGAGACTACCAGCGACGTGTGCAAGTCAAACACGGCCTGATCCGGCCATTCTTTGCGGAATACGCCCGCGCAATAAGAGGTGAGGCCGCCACGAAACGTGCTAATCCATAAAGTGCCATTGGCATCAACCGACAGGCCTTGCACGCGCGACTGGTTCAATTCCGGGGTGCTGACCGGATCAAATGAAACAAACCGCGCACCGTCGAACCGCGCTAAGCCGTTATAGGTCCCGACCCAGAGGTAGCCATCCGGGGTTTGGGCGATGGAAGTGACCGTGCTGCTGGGCAGGTTATTCTCCGTATCCCAGACATCCATCAGAAAATCGGCCGGTGCCGCCAACACCCGTACCGACCAGGCCAGCAGCCCGATCATGGCGGACCGTCTCGTGATGGCGAAAAGTTTCATCGGTAATATTACCCTGCCACCAACGCACATTGGCACCGGCGCGCGGCGGCAGGGCTTTTACTAATTGGATTATGCGCAATATGACATCGGCTCAGACGGAACGCGAGCGCGGATGTTTTAGATGGCATCCACAGTTTGGGTGACTTGTCATTCGCGCGGCATTACGCGAGCCTAGTGCTTCAACAAAGAAATCCATGACCTTCCGCCATCTTGTCCTGCTCACCATTGCCGGTCTGCTACCGTTAACCGCCCCGGCGCGCTTGACGGAAAATTTTGACGCGGGCTGGCAGTTCGTTCAGGCCGACACGCCCGGCGCGGAACAAAACCAGTTTGACGACTCCACTTGGCAAAAAGTGAATTTGCCACACGACTGGAGCATCGCCGGCCCGTTCGCCGAAACCAATTTGGCTGGCGGTGCGGGCGCGTTCCTGCCGAGCGGCGTCGGCTGGTATCGCAAACATTTTTCGCTGCCGCCGATGGCTTCCAACCAATGTGTATCCGTCACTTTCGATGGCGTGATGGCCAACAGCGATGTTTGGATCAACGGCTTTCACCTCGGCCACCGGCCAAACGGGTACGTCAGTTTTAATTACGAACTCACCGGCCATCTTGCTTTTGGCGGCGACAACGTCTTGGCTGTTCGCACGGATACGTCGGCACAACCAGCTTCACGCTGGTATGCCGGCGCAGGCATTTACCGGCATGTGCGGCTCGTGATGACAGAACCGGTTCATATCATTGAGAACGGTGTTTTTATATCCACGCCCGAAGTATCATCCACGGAAGCGACGGTGAAAATTGAAACTACCCTGACCAATCAATCGGCCTCCAACCGCAAAATCACCCTGCAAAGCCGACTGGTTTCGCCGGATGGAAAAACGACTGCCATTGTCCAATTGGATGCAGAAATTGCGGCCGGCGCAACCGAAACATTTTCCCCGCAAATCGTTTTTTCCAATCCACGACTTTGGAATCTGGAGACGCCAAAACTTTATACGATCATCACCGATATAAGCGACGCAGAAAAGGTCTGGGATACGGTCACGAACTCCTTTGGGATCCGCGACGCGCATTTCGAAGCGGCCACCGGCTTCTGGCTGAACGGCAGGAATATTAAAATCAAAGGCGTCTGCCTGCATGAAGACGGCGGCGCGTTCGGTGCGGCGGTGCCGCTTGCCATCTGGGAGGCGCGGCTGAGAACCTTAAAGACGCTCGGCGTGAATGCAATTCGTACGGCACACAATCCCCCCGCGCCAGAATTCCTGAATCTGTGCGACCAACTAGGTCTTCTCGTGATGGATGAAATGTTCGACTGCTGGACGGTGGCGAAAAACCCCTACGACTATCATTTATATTTTGACGATTGGTCGAAAACGGACGAGCGCGATGCCATCCAGCGTGACCGCAATCATCCCAGCGTGATTATTTATTCCGTCGGCAACGAGATTCATGACACGACCAAGGCGGAACAAGCTAAGAAGATTCTCGCCGGGCTCGTTGCGGTTGCCCATGAAACTGACCCAACACGGCCGGTGACGCAGGCGCTGTTCCGCCCGAATGTCAGCCACGATTATGACGATGGCCTCGCCGATTTGCTGGATGTCGTCGGCCAGAATTATCGCGAGAAGGAAATTTTGGCCGCGCACGAACAAAAGCCGACGCGCAAAATCCTCGGCACGGAAAACACGCATGACCGCAATCAATGGCTCGCGGTCCGCGATCACGCCCCCTACGCCGGCCAGTTTTTATGGACGGGCATTGATTATCTTGGTGAATCACGCCACTGGCCAATTATTGGCCACGGCTCGGGCCTGCTGGACCGCACGGGTGCAATCCGCCCGCTTGCACGCGAACGTCAAAGCTGGTGGAGCGACACGCCGATGGTCGCCATCACGCGTCGCATTTCACAAACCGAAGCGATGCCCACCGACCCCGGTTATGGCGCGGAGGAAAAGCATACGCAGGTCTTGTTTTCGGATTGGACGCCAAAAAGTTTGGCGCCACACGACGAAAATGTGGAAGTTTATTCCAACTGCAAGGAGGTCGAACTATTCCTAAACGGACAATCGCTCGGCGCAAAAACAATCAATGCCGACGCCTCGTCGCGTAACTGGCAGGTGCCGTTCGTACCAGGCACACTCAAAGCCGTAGCCCGCAACGATAGCAAAATCGTCGCTACCGATGAACTGCGCACAGCCGGCAAACCATCTAAGATTATTTTGTCCACCGAAACAAAAAACCTTTCACCGAACGGGGACGACCTAGCCATCCTGCGCGCCAAAATCACAGACGCCGACGGCTTTGAAATTCCGCGTGCGAAAGACCTGATTTCGTTCACTGTTTCCGGACCAGGCATAATTACAGCGGTGGACAACGGCAACAACGCCAGCCATGAAGCCTTTCAGTCGACAACCCGCCACGCATTTCAAGGTGAATGCGTCGCGTTTATAAAGGCGACCGCCGCGACCGGTAAAATCGTTGTCACCGCGAGTGCTGCTGGAATAATTGCCGACTCGTTCACCATTGAGGCATCGCCAGAACTGTCGAGATGATTTCGCACAGGACTCTGGCACAATCCCAGTATCACTTTTTTGACCCACCATGAGAACCACATTTAATACTGCCGCCGCCATTTTGTTTCTGGCCACTTTACCAAGCTCCGTTTTGGCAGAGTCTTCCGCGCCAGACATCGTCCGCCCCGACCGGCATGCGCTCATGATGCCTGCCAACCCCGCGCTACCTTCGTTGTTCCTCATCGGAGATTCGACCGTACGCAACGGTCAGGGCCGGGGCGACGGTGGCCAATGGGGCTGGGGCGATTGTCTCGCCCCTTTTTTTGACACAAATAAAATCAACGTCGTCAACCGCGCGCTCGGCGGCACAAGCAGCCGCACCTTTTACCGCGATCGGTGGCCAGCCGTGTTAGCGATCATTAAACCAGGCGATTTCGTCATCATGCAATTTGGCCACAACGATGGCAGCGCGGTTAATGATGCAACCCGCGCGCGCGGCACGATCAGAGGCACCGGTGACGAGACTCAATCCATCACCAATCTGTTGACGAAACAACCCGAAATCGTCCACTCATTCGGCTGGTATGAAAAACAAATCATCACCGAGGCGAGGGCGAAGGGTGCGACGCCCATGGTTTGCTCACTGATCCCTCGCAATAGTTGGAAGAACGGGCACGCAGCTCGTAACAAAAATGATTATGCCGGCTGGGCGGGCCAGGTGGCGAAGTCCGAAAACGCGCCTTTCCTCGATATCAACGAAATTATTGCGCGCCAATACGACCAGCTCGGTCAGGAAAAAGTAAAACCGCTATTCATCGTCGGCGCGGGACCACACACGAGCCGGTCCGGCGCAGAAACCAACGCAGCCTGCGTGGTCGCCGCACTCAAAGGTCTGAAAGTAAATCCGGTCGCAAGATTCTTTTCGCTCAAGGCAGATGCGGTTTCTGCCGTCGACCTGACCCAGTCGGCATCGGAATGATTTATGATGATTCGCCTGCCCCTGCTGGTTTTAGCTTTTATCACCGCCACCGGTTTAATCGGCGCCGCCGAGGATGAGCGTCCTGTGATAGATGCGTCGAAGCTGGCCAACGAAAAAATTGCGAATACATCACTGCCAACTATTCATATTGTCGGCGACTCGACAGTGCGCAGCGGCGGTCCAGTGCTGTGGGGCTGGGGTGAACGCCTTGCGCCATATTTTGACCCGAAGAAAATCAATGTCATCAACCACGCACTCGGCGGGCGCAGCGCACGAACCTTTTACACCGAAGGCCGCTGGCAGAAGGTTGTAGAGACACTCAAGCCCGGCGATTTTGTCATCATCCAGTTCGGTCACAATGATCAGGGGCGCATCGGCGACCCGGCAAATAAGCATCGCGCTGATGGAGCTGGCACCGGTGAGGAAACCGTGCCGGATACGATGCCCGACGGCACGCAGGCAGCGGTTCACACGTTCGGTTGGTACCTGGCAAAATTTGTGACCGACGCCAAGGCGCATGGGGCGACGGCGATTATCTGTTCGCCAATTCCGCACAAACAGCGCTGGGAAACCAGCCGCGATTTCGCCAACGTTGCCAAATGGGATGTGGAAGTGGCCGAAAAAAATGGCGCCCTTTATTTTGACCTCACCCTGGTCATCACCGATGCCTACAAAAAAGTTGGTGCCGAAAAAGTCGCCACCTTCTATGCCGACAAGGGCACGCACACGAGTGACAGCGGCGCCCAGTTCAATGCCGCGTGCGTTATCGCCGGGCTAAAAAGCCTGCCCAACAATCCACTGGCAGATTATTTTTCAGAAAAAGGAAAAGCCGTCGCGACCTTTCAGGTCACACCTCAAACCAACGCCAATTAAACCATGAAAGTCTTCCAGCGCGCCGCGATCATTCTGCTTCCGGCAATTATTTTGTGTTTCGGTGGCGTGAGCGGCAACGCCCAGACGAGTTTCAAGTTTGCGTTCGGCCAGCAAGCGGAATCAGGTTGGATACTGGTCACACCGACAAATAGATATTCGGCCGATGCTGGTTATGGTTTTGAGCCGGGCGCAGATGTCAGCGGCAACGATTTCCTTACGAGCAAAAAACCTTTCCTGTTTTCCTTGAAGTTGCCGGAGGGAAATTACGCCGTCACGGCTCTGCTCAATGACCAGACCGGCGAAGCGGTGACGACTGTGAAAGCGGAGCAGCGGCGGTTGATGCTGGAAAAAATGCAATTTAAGCCCGGCACGCTGGCAACACGGACGTTCATCGTCAATCTCCGTACGCCAAAGATTTCAGACACGGAAACTGTCAAACTTAAGAAACGCGAGCTAGAGACTGAGACAGTAAACTGGGACGACAAGTTGACATTGGAATTCAATGGCGTTCATCCAACGCTGCGCGCGCTGGTCATTGCCCCGACGAATGTGCCGACGCTTTTTATCGCCGGTGATTCGACGGTTTGCGACCAGCCAGCCGAGCCGTGGAACAGCTGGGGGCAGATGCTGCCACGCTTCTTCAAACCCGAAATCGCGGTTGCCAATTACGCTGAATCCGGCGAGTCCATTAAGAGTTCACTCGGCGTGCACCGCTTCGACAAAATTTTCAGCCAGATGCAGCCAGGCGATTATTTATTCGTGCAATTCGGCCACAATGACCAGAAGGATAAAGCCACCAACGCACTCGCGGTTTACAAGTCGAACTTAAAAAAGATCGTCACCCGCACCCGCGCGTTGGGCGGCACGCCGGTTTTGGTCACTTCAATGGAACGTAAGGCGGGCCTCGAACGAGACACGCTCGCCGGCTATCCCGACACGGTCCGCGCGGTCGCTAAAGAAGAAAAGTGCGCACTGATTGACCTGCACGCGATGAGCAGAATTTTTTACCGCGCGCTTGACGCTGACCTTGACAAGGCGTTTCAGGACGGCACACATCACAACAATTACGGCAGCTATGAACTCGCGAAGTGCGTAATTGAAGGCATCAAGGAAGACAAGCTACCGCTAGCGAAACTGATTGTGGACGACTTTGTTGATTTCGACCCGGCGCATCCGGATTCGGTCGCGGATTTCCAGATGCCAGCCAGCCAGGTGAGTTCCTCCGCCAAGCCGTTGGGAAATTAGATGGTGCGCCTGGCGCGAATCGAACGCGCGACAACCGGCTTAGAAGGCAGGTGCTCTATCCAACTGAGCTACAGGCGCAACCCAATAAAATCAATTATATTTCAATGCTCAAGAACGGCAAATTGACTTTTATATACTGATTTTCTATACTGTTCGCATGAATCTGGCAAAAGAGCGAACAAAAGCTGCCGAAACGATTAAAAATTGGCAGAAAACTCATTATTCAAATCTAATTCGCTACATTCCATCTGGCACTTACTATGCACGTTTACGGGTCAAGGGCAAGCTCATCTGGCGCAGCCTTAAAACAGACGTTGTATCAGTGGCCAAACTGAGACTGTCGGACTTTGAAAAGACAGAACGTCAAGGAGCCGAAAATCGCGACTCAATATCTGCTGGACGGATGAATGTGGCCGATGCAATTGCCGTCCACAAAAAGCGGATTGCTGGCGATGCATCTCTAAAACCGAGGACCAAGGTTTATCACAAGGAACGCATTGACGCCTTGCTCAAAAGCTGGCCAGAGCTGGCGACGAAAGATATTCGCGCCATAACAAAAACAGAATGTCTGGATTGGGCAGCAAAATATGGGGTTGGCCGGAGCGCAACTGTTTTTAACCACACCATTTCGATTTTGCGTAAGCTGTTTGAAATTGCCATTGAGATGGGGGCGCGTTATGACAACCCAGCCCGCTTCATCAAGCGCCTGAAAGAGCGTCCGAAACGGCTGACCTTGCCGGAACCAGAAATGTTTTCAAAATTTATAGAAGAAGTAGAAAATGGTGGCGGACGCGATTCTCGAAACTGTGCCAACCTAATCCGCTTCTTGGCTTTTGGCGGGTTTCGAAAAAACGAAGCATCGAAAATCACTTGGGCAGACTGTGATTTAGAAAAGGGCGAAATAGTCGTGCGCGGCGATGCTGAAACGGGCACAAAGAATTGGACAATTCGCCGGGTGCCAATGATTCCCGATATGCGAAAATTGCTGGAAAAATTGAAAGCAGAATGCCACAACTCAATACCCTCACAGCCAGTCATGGAAGTGCGGGAATGTCAGAAGGCCATGAATCGCGCAGCCAAAGTTATCGGAATGGCGCGGATTACTCACCACGATCTCCGTCATCTTTTTGCGACACTATGCATTGAATCCGGTGTCGATATCCCCACTGTGAGCCGCTGGCTTGGTCACAAAGACGGCGGTGCTTTGGCAATGAAAGTTTATGGGCATCTACGCGATCAACATTCCGTAACCATGGCCCAGAAGGTTAAGCTCTGATTGCCCTACTATTACATTTTTTTGACAACCTAAAAAAATTGTGTATTTTTATAGCTTCTCTTGGTTAATTGTGCTGTCCCCACAGCTGCAAACCTAAATTGCACAACCAAGAGTGCTGACCTAAATAGATTTGGTTGGTGTTTCTGGGTGCCTGAAGGTTGCCGCGTGGTGCTGCAACAACAGTAGCTGAATTCAAACGAATCATGCGACTGATTGTTTGCTGTGACGTGGTAATTAAACCAACAGGACTGGACGAGCTTCAAACCTCCCCCGACTGTATCTGACGTAAAGTCTCGCGCAGCAAATTCCTTGAAAGGCGTTATGCCAAAGGAAGAACAGCACCTGCCGCAATTGGTGTTCACGGTTGAGGAAATTGCGGCAATCCTCAAGGTCAGCCAAAAATCCGTCTACCGGTTGGTAGATCGCAAACAACTGCACGCTATAAAAGCGCTTCGGCATTTGCGGATTTCCAAGAAATCATTGGACGGATTCATCAGCGCCACTTCCGAAGGAGGTGCGCTGTGAACCCGCCTATTAATTCGCCCAACATGTTCCAGCGGGTTAATGGGAAATGGAAAATCCGTTTCGATGGTGTGGAGGTTTCTTGTCCAGATTCTTTGGCCATGTCGTATTTCCACCACCTGATCGAATACCAGCGCAAAGAAGTCCACGTCACGGAAATGGTGACGAAACAATACGGTGAACCCGTAGATATCGCCAAGCCGGTTTCAACGACGAGACGGACCTACTCGAAAAGGTCATGAACGATAAAACAGCGTGGGAACAGTATGCCCGTGATGCCTACACGGCGTTGGCGGCCGTGGTTCCGCACGAAAAGCTCCGGTTCCTGCAGTACGTTAACAGCGGGAACCTTGAGTGGTGGACTGCGCGCGAAAAACAGGGCGCGGTGTTGTTGAAGCACGCGAAGCCGAAAAAGCGCAAGCAGAAGGTTGCGGAAACTGCGCCAATCATCGCGAATCCTCCGCTGGATAACCACAAAACCGTCAATCCATAACTGCAAGCGTCAAGGTGTAAACGGCGGCTGAAAAGTGCGGCGGGGTCATGTGTGTGACGGGGCGGTTCAAAAGTGCGGCATCTTCATTAACAATGAAGCATGTATCGCAATATGAATGACTGGGCCGAGATTCGCAGAAGAGTGTTGGTGGATG
>CAIPKV010000026.1 GCA_903865745.1 uncultured Verrucomicrobia subdivision 3 bacterium
ATGGCGTCAAAACACCTCCCACGCCGGGCAAAAACCAAGGGCGGACTGGAAAAATGTCTTGCAAATCCCGGGAGCAGGCAGAAAATCACGAAAACCACCCACGCCGTTCGTGGGTTACAAACCAAATGGGAAATCCCAGTTGAAAAGGTAAATGGCCCGGCGGGACTATTGCTGGCGCGGTACAGAATATACCCTACCGCCCCACTGACGGGCGTCCAAGTGATCAGCGCTGATTGGTTGGTACTGGTGACCGTAGTATTAATGTGGACTACGGGTGGGTTTGCGGGCGGCGGCGGCACTGGCTTGGCCGTGACGGCAGCGGAAGCGCCACTGGTACCACCGGCACTGGTAGCGGTCACCAAATAACTGTACGTGCAACCCAACGTACCCGAAGCATCAGTGTAGGTGGTGTTGGTGGTTGTGTTGCTCAAGATGATATAGAACGGCACGTAGCCAAGTTTATTGACGACTGTGCCGCGCTGGATGGTGTAAAAGTTTGCACCAGGTGAGGCGCTCCACGTAAGCGTCACGGCGTTGTTGGTGCTGGCAACGGTCAAACCCGTCGGCGTAGCGGGCGCCGTACTCGATAAGCTGGTCGAAGGCGTTACGCCGCCGCTGGCTGGCGAATTGGTGCTCGTGCCTGTGGGATTCGCGGATTGCACCTCGTAATAATAGGTGGTGCCGTTGATTGGGTTATTGTCCACATAGGTCGCATTGGCTGGGCCGCTGCCCGAGACCGGGCCAGTCACGCCATTGGTTAGGGCGGTAAAGCCGTTGGTGGGATTAGTGGAACGGAACAGATTGTAACTGGTGGCCCCGGGCACCACCGGCCAGCTTAACAGCACTTGCTGGTTACCCGGATAAGTTGTAATCCCCGCTGGCGCAGGTGGCACATAGCCGGTTAGTTCCAACCGGATGTAATCATACATGAAATGATTGAAAAAACTAGCTGCTCCCGCCTGTCGCAACGTGATGATGATCGTGTTGGTGCCAGCGACCAAAAGTTTGCCTGGGAAAGTAATGCGTTCGTCCGTGGCTGGCCCGTGATTGCCTTCGCGGACACTGGTGTCATCACCAACCGGCGGCCCGTAACCAGTGGCGGGCAAAGAACTCGGCGAAGCGGTCATCCCGGAGACGTTGGCCAGATTCTGACCGTTGTTGGTGATAATCACCGCATCCGCGTCATTGGCCGCCAAAGCGATATACAGCGACGCGGTGGAGTTGGTGGCGGGTGCCGTTGCCAGAACAAAGTTAATCGTCGAACTGGTGGTCAGCGAATTCCCCGCGAGATCCGGCTCCGACGATTGAACATAATTCCAATCCGTGCTCCAGCGGCTCTGGCCGACGTTGTAATTCACGCCGTTGGGAAAATCAAAAGGATACTCGATGAATTTATTCCAGATTGGGCTGGGGGCAGTCGGGCTGGGGCCAACGTCGCCCACGTTATAGTCGTCGCCATGCCGAAACTTGTCAGCTTTGCGGTCGGGATAACCTATTTCAAAGACCGTCGGCCCCACGCGCGTAGGAGTCCAGATGTTGGTACCCAGATTGTTTGTCGCTCCGCCGGTAACCGTCACCGCAAATGCGGGCGACGCCACGTTGAACGACATCGGCGGGTTGCCGCCCGTTTGCGCTTGGGATAAGTAGGATCCCGCCGCGCCGGGGCCAAAGGCGTACAACGTATAATTATTCGTCGCCACGACATTGGAAATCGTGAAGTTGCCGTTAGCATCTGTCTTAGCCCAGAAATGCAGCGGCTTCGCCCATTGTTGAAAGTCATAATTGTTAGTGACCGTAATCGGCTGGCGAACTAAGCCCACCCATAAGTTCGCGGCGGAGGCGTTCGGGTTGCCGGGGTCGTTGATAACGAACTTGCCGGTTACGGTGCCGCGCTGGGCGGCGGGCGCATAGACCGGCTGATTGAACCAACTGTAAGGCCACGCGGAAACCTCGGCACTGGCTTGGGCTTGAGCATCGCCAAACAAAGCCCGCGAGGTGACGACCGGGTCCGTCAGGGTATTCGTGACGTTATTAAAATAGATGAAATAAGGACCGGACGCGCGCGACCAGACTTCGCCTGCGCCATAAGTGTTATCCAAGCTGAAGGAATGACTCCCGCCAATCATGTTCACCATTGGCGCATCGGTGAGATCCGCATTCAAGGGACCGCCAGCGTCATATTCCGAACTGGCCTTGATGTGCCAGATGCCGATGTTCTGCCCGACCACCCCGGCGGCGGCATCGCTGACACTGCTCCAGCCCCACACGCGTAATGAAATCAAATCGGTGATGCCCTTATACTTGTCATCGTAAATTCCCTGCCGGATACCGGAAGTCACCAACGAATTTTCCACTGGGGAATAAAATGCCGGAGTATGGCCTTCACCGAGGCCAATCTCCCAATCCCGCGCGGCGTCCACACTCTCCCAGTTGAAGACCGGCGCGAAGTAAATGTTATCCCGCATCTCGCCCGTGCCCATGTAGACATCCTGGGCGCGATGACTCCAAATCGGCGTCACATAGAATCCCGGCGACCCGCGCAGCATGGAGTAATGGATATCCACTGTGCCATTAGTTGCGGAATCGCTGAACAGGTCCGCCTCGGCATAGTTGCCGTTATTGGAGACCGAGGTGAAGGTGAAACTGCCCGAGCTGAAGCCGCCCAGTTCCCAGTAAAACGTCCCGCCATTCTTGCCACCGCTGAGCACTTGATTGGTCACGGTCCTGCCGCCGTTGTTGTAGGTATAATAAATCTGGTTGATGTTCGCGCTGTTGGTGGTGATGACAATTGAAACAATGCCATTGGCCATCGTAACGGTGCCGTCGCCGTTGTTCACCATCGTCACGTTTGGCCCCGTACCGTTGCCGCCGCCGGGTATATTGGCCACAGCCAACGGCGTTAGGGCAAGCATCGCGCCGAGCCAGAGCCCGAGGGCGGCTATTTTAAAGACTTTTTTCAAGGTGTTGACCGTTAATTTACACCATCGGGGCCAATTTATCGCCTCAACAATTCTGGTGACGTTGACCTGGCCGATGCCGCGCGCCATTTCGGCGGCTTGGATGCCACGCGCTGCGACCACGTCAGCGTCAAACCCTGACCACGCGCCTGAACCTCCCCGCGCCGGGGCTGATGCGAACCTGAGGTCCGAGACGGCTCGACCGTCGTCCGAGGCTACTCGGCTGACAAGGGAGTGTACTCGGCCACCGATTTCTTACACGCGAACGATGTTCGCGTGTGCGCGGACGCCGAGGGAGTATACTCGGCTGAAGATTTCTTACACTCGGACAACAATTTCGTACACTCGGACGACGATTTCGTACACTCGGACGACGATTTCGTACACTCGGTTGACGATTTCGTACACTCGGTTGACGACTGAGTATACTCCAGCGTCGTCTGAGCGGTGCTAAATTGGAATTAGCACCACAGTCTTTGGCCTTGCCATGAGGGTTTTAAAGGCGTTTGCTACTAATTAAGCGTTTTCAGTGAGGATTCAACCGTCGGCGGACCTGAACCACGGCCCCGACTATCCGCATTCCTAACCGGAGTTACCCATCATGCAAAAATATAATCTAAGTTTCCGCAACCAGACCTTTCCGCAGCGGCTCGCCACGCTGGAAAAGCTGGTCGCGTCTGGTAATCAGCTCACCGCCGAACAGCAGGCGGCGATTCCGGCGCTGGTGGAGTTTCGCCAGCAGACCGCCGCCGCGCGCACGAGCCAGCTCCGCCTCGCCGAACTGCGCGCGGAGGTGAAGGCTGAGTTGACCCGGCGCAAGGCGACATTCGCGGTCGCACAGTTTAATGCAAGTCGCGTCGGCAACGGTCTGGCCGCGAGCGTGGCCTGGCAGCCCGCCGGGATGCTGGGCGTGGGCCTGGAATTGCCGGCGTCGCACACCACGCGCCTCGGTCGGGTGGGCGCGCCGGCGAATCTGCGCGGGACACCAACGACCAAGGATGGCGAAGTGCAGTTGCGCTGGCAGCGGCCGCAGCGGCGGTGCGCCTTCGAAGTGCAATGGCACCGCGACCCGCCCGCGGATGACGGCTGGACGCCGGCCTCGACCTGTATGCGGCAAAGTTGTGTCGTCAAAGGGCTGGTCAGTGGACGGAAGTATTGGTTCCGGGTCCGCGCGCATACCGCCACCGGCCCCGGCCCGTGGAGCCAGCTTGTGTGCGTCCGGGCGAAGTGAGTTTTAGCCACCGATGCTCACGGCTGAAACACCGATTCAAATCAACCGGAAACCGAGTCGCGGAGTAGCGGCTGATCATGGCCCACGGTTTCAACCGTGGCTATGCAGCCCGTGGAAGTTTTGCCCCGACCCCACTGTGTTTCATCTGTGCCCATCTGTGGCCAAACTCTTCCCGCCTCGACAATTCGCGGCAATTTTCTAAATTGTTCGCGATGTCTTTCAAACCTTTGGTCATTGCCGGACGTGAATTTCGCTCGCGTCTGATTCTCGGCACAGGCAAGTTCCCGTCGCCGGAAGCCATGCGCGATGCGCTCGCCGCCAGTGGCACGGAAATGGTCACGGTCGCCCTGCGCCGCGCCGATTTGTCCGGTAAAAAAGATCCGTTCGCCAACATCCTCGAATTCATTGACCCGAACAAATATCTCCTGCTCCCGAACACCAGCGGCGCGATGAACGCGGAGGAAGCCGTCCGCCTCGCGCGCCTCGCGGTCGCCGCCGGCTTGCCCAAATGGGTAAAGCTCGAAATCCATCCCGACCCGCGTTACCTGCTGCCCGACCCGATCGAGACGTTCAAGGCGGCGGAGATTTTGGTCAAAGAAGGTTTCACGGTCCTGCCCTACATCAACGCGGATCCGGTTTTGGCGAAGCGTTTGCAGGAAATCGGCTGTGCGACCGTGATGCCACTGGGTTCGCCCATCGGCTCGAATCGCGGCGTCCAGACGCGCGACCAAATCCGTATCATCATCGAGCAAGCCACTGTTCCCGTCGTCGTCGATGCCGGCCTCGGCGCACCAAGTCAGGCAGCGGAAGCGATGGAGTTGGGCGCGGACGCCGTGCTGGTGAACACTGCCATCGCCGTGGCGAACGACCCGAACCGCATGGGCATCGCCTTCAAGCTGGCGGTGGAAGCGGGACGCAGCGCATTCGAAATCGGACTCGGTGCGACCAGCGAGACGGCGAACGCGACGAGTCCATTGACGGCTTTTCTTAATTAATTATGAATGGCAAAACCTTATCCGCAGCGCGCGCCCGGCAGATTCTGACCGCCGCGCAAAAGACCCGCGTCCTCGTCGTTGGCGACGTGATGCTCGACCAGTTCATCTGGGGCGGCGTCTCGCGCATCTCGCCGGAAGCGCCGGTGCCGGTAGTGGAGTTTTCGCGCGAGAGCTTCATGCCCGGCGGTGCGGCAAACGTCGCCCGCAATCTGGTCTGCCTCCAAACACCCGCCGAACTGTTTGGCGCCATTGGCCAAGACGATGCCGGACGCAAACTGCTGAAACTTTTGGCGGAGCAAAGCATCGGCTGCACCGGTCTCGTAAAAAGTTCGGCGCGGCATACCAGTATCAAGACACGCATCGTCGCGCACCAGCAACAGGTGGTGCGGATCGACCGCGAAACACGCGACGCGCTGGATCGCCCGCTGACGGGGCGGTTGATCGCTGAATTAAAATCTAAATTGCCACAAGCCGATGCGGTCATCGTGGGTGATTATGGCAAAGGCGTGGTCACGCAGCCGTTGCTGAATGAAATCAAGTCCCTCTGCCATGCGCGCGGCGTGTGGCTGAGCCTCGACCCGAAGCCGGTGCATCATCTGGATTTGAGCAAGCTGTCGCTCATCACGCCAAACCGTAAAGAAGCGTTCGAACTCGCGGACTTGCCGGACGACACGAAGAACATCAATCCGTTCGCGGACAAAAACCTGATGCAGGTCGCCGACCGGCTGCTGAACCATCTGAGTCCGGCGCTGCTCCTAATCACCCTCGGTGAACTGGGTATGCTACTGTGCCAGCGCGGGCAGAAGCCGTTTCATATCCCGACGGTCGCGCAAGAGGTATTTGATGTGTCCGGCGCCGGCGATACAGTCATCGCGAGCTTCACGCTGGCAATTGCGGCGGGAGCGTCGCCGATTGAAGCAGCGATTCTTTCCAATCATGCCGCCGGCATTGTGGTCGGCAAAGTCGGCACGGCCACGACCACGCCGGATGAGTTGGTGAAAAGCTTTGAGCAACGTTAAAGAGTTAAATGGTTGAAATGTTAAGTCGGCGCAAGCCCTAGACAATTCAACGATTCAACTCTTTAACCATTCAACCCATGAAAGTAACCCCCGAGACCATTCGCGCCATGAAGGCGCGCGGCGAGAAGATCGCGGCGCTCACGGCGTATGATTATCCGATGGCCAAACTGCTCGACGAAGCTGGCGTGCCGCTGCTGCTCGTCGGCGATTCGCTCGGCATGGTCGTGCTCGGCTACCCCGACACGACGCACGTGACGATGCAGGAGATAGTGCACCATGTGCGCGCCGCCGCTCGCGCGAAACCAAACGCCTTGCTCGGTGCGGATTTACCGTATCGGAGCTACGAGGATGTTGATAGCGCGTTGGCCAATGCGCGTCAGCTCGTGGCGGCTGGCGCGGACTATGTAAAGGCGGAAGGCGGCGTGGAAATTTTGCCGCAGGTCAAAGGTATCATTGCGGCGGATATTCCATTTTGCGGTCATCTGGGGATGTTACCGCAGCATGTTTTGGAGGAAGGCGGCTACCATATCAAGGGCAAGCGCGATGCGGAGCATCAGAAGCTGCTTGATGATGCGAAAGCTTTGGCAGACGCGGGAGTTTTCGCAATCGTGCTGGAATTAGTGACGCCACCCGTGGCGAAGGAGATTTCACAGGCCATCGCCATTCCCACCATTGGCATCGGCAGCGGACCGGATTGCGACGGGCAGATACTGGTGACGCACGATCTGACCGGTAGTTTCCCGTGGTTCATCCCGCGCTTCGTAAAGCCGAAGGTGAACTGCGCAGCGGAAATCAAGTCGGCGGTCGCGGCGTGGAAGAACGAAATCGGCCGGCGATGAAAGCGGGCTGGATCATTTTAATCTTCGCGCTGGTCGCCGGCTGCACGACCAATTCATCCGCGCGGCTCAAGGCACAAAACGCCTATCTGGCAGGCCAAAACGCGGCGCTGCAACGACAATCGGCGGGCGTAACCGTAATCGGCGCGGTACAGAATCCGCAAGTGCCGTGGGTGGCGGGACTGACGCTGGCGCAGGCGATTGCCACCGCGAACTTCACCGGTGCGGACACGCCCAAGCAGATTCTCATCACGCGGGCGGGCGAAACAGCGACGATGGATGCCAAGGTTTTGCTGGACGGCACGGACATCCCGCTGGAAGTAGGCGACGTGATTGAGCTGCGCTGATTTCTCTGATTCTTCCCCTGGACGGCTCAAAAAAGTATTTTAAGAAATCTTTAGGGTTGGACAGCTTTTGTCCCACCCCCTCTGCGAAAGTGTTGTCGTAATTAAAACATTATTATGACAACCAACGAATACAACCAAACGACTGACGAACAACTCGAACTCGGCTTCAACGGCCTGCAAAGCCGCATCTACGGCCGGCCGCGCACGCGCGTGACGCGGGCGCAATGGTGGTTCGCGAAGATGCGCGCTGCCGTGGCCGACGCGGTGAACTGGCAAAACGAAACTCCGTCGCGCCCGGAACAAATCTGGATGCCCGGCGCGAACCGCAGTTTAGAAGTATGAAGGCAGAAGGTTGAATGATGAAGTGAAACCGACGTGCTTATTTCATAATTCAAAATTCATACTTCTTCATTTCCCTGAATAGCCAGCGCGCACGAAGTCGCGGATGACGGCAATCTCTTCCGTGCCGTGGATGGTGTGCTCCTTAGGGAACTCATGCCACGCCACGTTGAGCCCGGCGCTCTTCAGTCGCTGCACCTGCGCCTGCACCTCGGCAAAAGAAATGATTGGGTCGAAGTGGCCGTGGGTAATGAGCAGCCGCTGTGACCGCGCGACGGGCGTGAGGTCGCGGATTAAGTTCTCAAGCTCAAACACCCAGCCGCTGAGGCCGACGATGCCAGCCAGCCGCTGCGGATAATGCAAGCCGGTTTCAATGGACATGAGACAGCCTTGTGAAAATCCGCCGAGCGTGATCTGGTCGGCTGGGAAGTTTTTGGCGCGCAAATCGTCGAGTAGTTCAAAAAGCAACTGCCGGCTGCGACGGATACCAGGAACGATGTCGCCCGGATAATCGAACCACGAATAGCCGCCGTAGTATTCGTCCGGCGCGTTGACGAGGAGATAGTTCAGCCACGACAAATCCAGGGCGCCGGGCAGCCAGCGCCAACCTTCGATGGAATCGCCGAGTCCGTGCAGCACGACAAACAGCCGCCGGGAATTCTTATCAGCCGCCGGAATGAATTCGCCGTGCAGCATGCGAATTCAGCCCTTAGGGTCGAGCCGCAGCTGCGAGCGCATGACGCAGATGAGCGCCTTGACGGTCAGCTCAATGAACAGAAACGGCTTGGCAATGAAATCGTTGCCGCCCGCCATGGTGGAACTCGTGCGGTTTTCAAAATCATTCAAGCTGGTGACGAAAATGACCGACGTCTTTTTATGGTGCGGCATGGCGCGCAGCTTCGCGCACAACTCGTAGCCGGTCATGCCCGGCATATCCACATCAAGAAACACGAAGTCGAAGTCGTTTTCCACGAGCAAGCGCAGCGCGTGTTCGGGCTCCTCGACGTTGACAGACTTGAGCCGGGCCTTTTCGAGGGCGTACACGATGGCGCGACGCGAGATGACTTCATCATCCACGACGAGGATTTTAGAAACGGGAATTTCCTGCTTATCCTCCAGCGGCGCACGGGCAAACAGCGAGCCCAGAAAATCCACCGCCGCCGCAATGGTGCGCGTGGTGGAAGCATTCATGTTTTTCGGCTTCTCGTAAATCTCCTTGAGCAGCGCCTCCAGCGCGGACGACATGTGCGCGATAAGCACGAGGCCCGCGAGACCGGCGTTGCCGTTCAGCGCGTGGACGCGACGATAGAGGTCGTAGATATTGCGCAGCCGGACTACCTCGTTCTCCGATTTGATCAGCCCCTGCAAACCTTGGCGCAACGAATACAGCGTGGTCGGCAGGCTATCAATAAACGTCTTCCGCAAATCATCCTGAAACTCGGCGTCATCTTCCGAGGCCAGGCTGGCTGACTTACCTACATCCGGAGCCTCAACCGCATTTGCCTGAGGCAATGCGCCGCTGTCGCCAATCGTAGCGCGAACGACATCGATGAAATCCTTCGGCGAGCAGCTCGACTTGGAGAGGCACTTGCTCGCGCCCGCCCGCCACGCGTCCTGAATAAGATTGGTCAGGTAAGTATTGGAAAAAACGATGATCGGCGTCTTGGTGAAATCCTGCTCAATCCGAATCTCCTTGATTACGTCCACGCCGGAGATGGTCGGCAGCATCAGGTCCAAGATGAACAGGTCCGGCTGGAAGACGCGCATGATCTTCAAGCCCGCCTCGCCGTCCGGCGCGACCTCGGCCTGATAGCCCTCCACCGCCAGCTTGTTGCGGTAGACGTTGGCGACAATCGGGTCGTCCTCAATGATCAGAATCTTCTTCATGCGGGCATAACGGGGGGCGTGACCGGCGGCGTAACCGGATTAAGATTAGCAATGACCCGGGCCAGCTCCGGCTGGGTCTTCAAGAATTCGCAAACGCGTTCGAACTCCGCCTCTGCCGCTTCGCAAATCTTATCGGCGTCCGTCAGCGTCCCCGAAGCGCCGAGCTTTTCCAACTCGCGCAGGCGCGGCACCAGCAGCGTCATGCCCATCGTCGCGCTCGCGCCGGCGCAACTATGCGCCACGCGCCGGACGGCATCGGCCTTGCCATCGCGAACCGCCTCGCGCATCTGGATAAATTGTTTTTGCGTCTGCACAAAATACATTTCCACCAATTCGCGCAAGTTGTCCAGATTGCCATCCGTCAAATCATTCATGCGCGCCAAATCCACCGGTGCATCCTCCGCCACCTCAACCTTGGCAGGTTCGCGGAGCACGGCGGAATCCATGGCGATCTTTCCGCCCCACTTTTCAATCATTTCGCGAACATCCTTGGGCCGAACCGGCTTCGACAGATAATCATCCATGCCCGAGGCAATACACTTCTCGCGGTCACCCGCCATCGCGTGCGCCGTCATCGCGCAGATAATAATGCGCGACTGAAAATTCGCGTGTTCGCCGCTCATCTGGCGTTTGCGGATCTGGCGCGTCGCCTCCAGCCCATCCATCTCCGGCATCATCACGTCCATAAACACCAGATCGTATGCCTCGTGGCTCATGGCCTCCAACGCCTCGCGCCCGTTGCCAGCCACTTCCGGCTGATAGCCCATCTGCTGCAAAATTCTTACCGCCACTTTTTGATTAATGACATTGTCATCCACCAGCAACACGCGCAACGGCAGCCGCGTGGCCAGCGAAACTTCCGGCTTAGGCGCTTCCAACTGGCCCGATGGAATGCGCGGGCTCAGGAGCGCGCGCTCCAATACTTTGCACAATTGCGCCGGCTTAATCGGCTTGTTGACCGTGTGCCCAAACATCACCCGCGACTCGCCGGCCGCGCCGTTCTTAACCCCCACCGCCGTCAGCAACACGATGGGCATCATGGCCGCCGCCGGAAATTTTTGCAGTTCCGCCGCCACCGTCGCCCCGTCCAAGCCGGGCAACGCGGCATCGATTACCGCAAGGTCAAACATCATGCCGCGCCGGAACAGCTCCATCGCTTGCGCCGAGTTTTCAACCGCCTGCGGCTGCATCCCCCAGCGACGGCATTGCTCGAAGAGTAAATTTCTAGCGGTCGCGTTATCTTCCAAGATCAAGATTTTAAGCTCGGCCAATTGCAACTGCCGCTTCGCGAACGGCGGCGGCGCGGACCCGACCGGCACCGTCAGATTGACCGTGAAATGGAATGTCGAACCTTCGCCCGGCACACTCTCCGCCCACATCCGACCACCCATCAGCTCCACCAAGCGCCGACTGATGACGAGGCCCAGACCGGTGCCGCCGTATTTGCGCGCCGTCGAGACATCCGCCTGCGAAAACGGCCGGAACAGCCGCGCCAGCCGGTCTGGCGGCACGCCGATGCCGGTGTCGCGCACCGCGAAGTGCAACCGCAGCGCGGACGGGTTCTCCGCCTCGGCCGCTGCCGGCGCGAGTTTTTCCACATTGAGTACCACGCTGCCTTTTTCCGTGAATTTCAGCGCATTGCCTACCAAGTTCACCAGCACCTGCCGCAGCCGCTGCCCGTCGCCTTCGACCAGCGCGGGAATCGTGTCGGCCGCCACGTAGGCCAAATCCAGTTTCTTTTCGTTCGCGCGCGGCGCGAGCACGTCCAGCGATTCCTCGATGCACGCGCGCAAATCAAACTCGCGCCGTTCCAACTCCATCTTGCCCGCCTCAATCTTGGAGAAATCCAGAATGGCGTTGATGATGTTCAACAGCGATTCGCTACTGTTATAAATTGTGTCCAGATAGCCGCGCTGATCGGCGGTCAACGACGTCTCCATCAGCAAACCCGTCATCGCGACCACGCCATTCATCGGCGTGCGGATTTCGTGGCTCATCGTCGCCAGAAATTCCGACTTCGCGCGCGAGTTCGCCTCCGCCACCCGGCACGCCTCCGTCAATTCCGTCTGCTTCTTCGTCAATTCCTCCAAGCGCGACCGGATCTGTTGCGCCCCGGCCAGCCGCGCGCGGAGCAGGCCGTTCTCAAACGGCACCTGGATGTATTCATTCAGGCCCAAGTCGAAGGCCCGCAGCGTCGCCGCCGTTTCACCCACCGCGCCGAACGCGACCGTGAATACGGGGAGTGGCAAGGGATGATGTTTTAACTGCCGCAACAAGTTCAGGCAGTCCGCCTCGGTGCTTTTAAGGTCGAGAAAAACGAAGTCCGGCGGATGCGTCTGGAGATAGCGGAGCGCGTCTGCGTAATTGGAGACCGAGCCCAGCGTGCCGCCATCCAGGCGCACGACCAGCAGGAGCGTTTCCGCGAGTTTATGGTCCGACCCGAGCAGTAGGGCGTGATATTTGTTAGGGTTCATCCAGCGTATGACCGCAGTTAAAATAAAGGAACGCGCACGGATTTAACAGTTTTTAACACTGCCAGCCAGCGGAATTTTCAGCCCCGCCATGGTCCAGACCAGTTTGTCTGGCAAAATGATGACGTCCTAAATCCAAAATACCCCGTGGCTGCCGCCTGCGACCATGTCCTTTTTCAAATTTACCACGTCCTAAATTGAAATAAGGACGTCCTTATTTCTAAAAAGGACGTCCTAAAAAGGTTTTACCACGTCCTAAACCGGCGCGACCACGTCCTTTTTGGGAATTACCACGTCCTTAATTTAAAAAAGGACATGGTAAAATATTTTACCATGTGGTGTCGGGTCGCGAGGACGTCCTAAATTCAAAAAAGGACGTCCTAAATTCCAAATCTGACATGGTTTTCCAGCGGGAAGACGTCATTCACCGACCCAAACCCCTGATAATATCGGGAAAGGGTTAAAACGGGACAGTTTCAAGCCGGGGAATTTAACGCCAAGGCGCCAAGGGGCAAAGACGCGGGGTGAAGTCGGGCGTCATCAGTCTCCTGCTCCTCCGCCGAATCCTGAAAGGATGCCAGCATCCAGACCAAGGTTGCGCGCCCCGCGCTACCTTGGGTTAAACGCACCATATATTTACCTAACCTGAAAGGGTTGAATCATTTAACCCTTTCAGGGTAGTAAATTTTGTGGGGACGGTTTACCCGGTGTAGCCGCTGCGCGTCAACACTGGGCTGGATGATGGCCAGCCTTACCGGCTGGCGGGCTGGGAAGACCACCTTCATTCCACCGTCACCTTCGCGGCGTTGTGAATGCTGATGCATTTACCGCCGTCACCAGAAAGTTTTATTGCTGGCCTGATTCATTGGCGATAAACTTTTGGCATGTTGCAAACTGTCTCCGGTTCTCACGCTGTGGGTGAGACGCAACTGGCCGCCTACCGCTTCATGCTGCGGGCGCGACTGTTGGACGACAAATTTGCCGCGCTTTATCGCGCCGGCAAAATCCACGGCGGTGTCTTTCTCGGCCGGGGCCAAGAAGCCTTGAGCGCCGCCATCGGGGTTTCCCTTAATAAATCCGACGTCTTTGCGCCCCTCATCCGCGATGCCGCCGGCCGTCTGGCTTTCGGCGAACCCATCATTGACGCCGTCCGCACCTATCTCGGCTCCGCCCTCGGCCCGATGCGCGGGCGCGATGGCAATGTCCACCGCGGTCGCCCGCTGGAAGGTTATCTGCCGATGATCAGCCACCTCGGCGCGATGGTTTCCGTGGTGAACGGCGTTTTGTTCGCGCGCCGCATGAAGGGGATTACCGGCATCGTCGGCGTGGCGTGCCTCGGTGAAGGCGCGACCTCCACGGGTGCGTTCCATGAATCCTTGAACCAGGCTGCGGTGGAAAAACTGCCGCTGGTCCTCGTCGTGGCCAACAACCAATTTGCCTATTCCACGCCGACCACCAGCCAGTTTGCCTGCGCGGATCTCGCGAACAAGGCCACCGGCTACGGCGTCGAATCCCATTCGCTGGATGGCACGGACTTTTCGGACTGCGTGGAAACCGTTGGCTCCGCCGTGGCCCGCGCGCGTGCCGGTCACGGCCCGCAGCTCGTCATCGCTACGTTGCTCCGCCTCTGCGGTCACGGCGAACACGACGACGCCGGCTACATTGCGCCGGAACTTAAGAATTCTGCGCTCGGCCGCGACTGCTTAAAGGGGGCGGAGGAATTTCTTTTGAAACATAAGCTGGCCGACGCCGCGCAACTGGCCGTCTGGCGCAGCGAAGCCATCCGTGAAATCGAGGAAGCCGTCGCGCAGGCGCAGCGCGAGCCCGCGCCCGACCCGTATGAGGAAAAGTGGAGCGCGCTGTCCTCGGAGCATCTCAACGAATTGCGGACCGAAGCTTAAATTGCGATGAGCATTACCTATCTCGAAGCCATCCGCGAAGCGCAGGCCCACGCCTTGCGCGATGACCCGCGCGTGTTTATCTACGGGCAGGACGTCGGCGCGTTCGGCGGCGCGTTCAAGGCCACGAAGAACTTGCAGAAGGAATTCCCCGGGCGCGTCCTCGACTCGCCCATTAGCGAAGATGCGATGATTGGTCTCGCTGTCGGCACCGCCATTGAAGGCATGCGGCCGATTATTGAGATGCAGTTCGCAGATTTCTCCACGGTTGCGTTCAACCAGATTGTTAATCAGGCCTCGACGCTGTTCTGGCGCACGAATGTTCCCTGCCCGATTACGGTGCGTCTGCCCTTCGGCGGCACGTCGGGCAGCGGACCGTTTCACAGCCAATGTCTTGAAGCGATTTACGCGCATTATCCCGGCCTGGTTGTGCTCACGCCGGCGACGGTGGAAGACGCTTATTCCATGCTGCTCTCCGCGGTGGCCATTGATGACCCGGTGATTTTCTGCGAGCACAAATTTCTTTATTACCATCTCAAGGCCGAGAAATTGCCGAGCGAGGCGCTGCCCATCGGCAAGGCGCGCATCGCCCGCGAAGGTCGCGACCTGACCATCGTTACTTACAGCGCGATGGTGCATGAGGCGCTCGCGGCCGCGGACGAACTCGCGACCGAAGGCTGGCAGGTGGAAGTCGTGGATTTGCGTTCCATCAAGCCGCTGGACACCGACACGGTCGTCGCGAGCGTGGCGCGTACGGGCCGTTTGCTCTGCGTTGGCGAAGCGTGGCCGTGGGGTGGCGTGACGGCGGAAGTCATTGCGCGCGTTTCGGCCGAAAGCTATGGCCTGCTCGACGCGCCGCCGCAGCGCTTGAACGCCAAAGACACGCCGGTGCCGTATCATCCGAACCTCTGGGCCGCGCATCGCCCGACCGCGCGCAGCGTGGCCGCCGCCGCCCGCAAACTCATCCGCTTTTAATTTATGCCGCAGATTTCCATCATCATGCCGCAGCTCGGCGAATCCATCGCTGAGGCCGCCATCATCAATTTTCTTGTGAAGCCGGGCGACCACGTCGAAGGCGGCCAGGACTTGATCGAGGTGGAAACGAACAAGGCCACCATGACCGTCACCGCGCCGTGCGGCGGGCGCATCGAGAGTTTTTGCGCGCAGCTCAATGAGAGCTACGCCGTCGGCGATGTGCTGGGGAAAATCGAGGCGACCAAGGAAGAGGCTGCGCGCTTCGGCCTTGACGTTCCCGCGCCCACCAAGAGTTGCGACACGGACTCCGAAGTCATTTCCAAGAAATCACGCAATGCCACCGGTTCGCGCGTGGAACCGACCGTGCGCGGCTTGCCTGTGCCCGCCAACGCCAGCGGCGCGAGCTACATGTCGCCCCGGCTCAAGGCGCGGATGCACGAGCTCGGCTTGAGCGCCGCCGACCTCGCGGGCATCGCCGGCAGCGGTGCCGCAGGGCGTGTGACCGTCGAAGATTTTGAAAAGTTCATGGCCAACTTGGAACAGCAGAAGCTGACCAAGGCCTCCTCCATGCGCGTAGCCGTGGCCGACGCGATGCGTCGCAGTTGGACGCGGCCGATTGCCACCGTCGGCCTGCCCGTGCAACTCGATCCGGTGCTCGCTCATCGCAAAACCTGCGAGCCTAAACCCGGCCCGGCGCTGTACGCCTTGCGTGCGCTGGCCGTGGCGCTCGCGGAAAACAGCGCGGTCGCCGGCCGGCTCGTCGGTAATAATATTGTTCATCCGTCTGCCATTGACGTGGGTTTCGCTGTGGAAGCTGAAGACGGCGTATTGGTTCCGGTCTTGCGCGGTGCAGACAAAAAGCCGTTGAAGGAATTGGTTTTGCGCTACAACGAACTCGTGGAACTCGCGCGTCAGCGAAAATTGCCGGCGGACGCCACCGGCGGTTCCGTTGCAACCGTGACCAACTTCGGCACGTTCGGATTAATCTGGGCCACGCCGATTCCGCTGCCGGAACAGACGCTGGTGTTGGGTCTTGGTGCGGGTCGGAAGATGCCGCATTGGGACGAGGCGAAGGGACAATTTGTACCGGTCACGGAGGCTTATCTCACGTTGAGCTTCGATCACCGCGTGCTGGACGGCGGTGCGGCGGGCCGTCTCCTCTTGCGTATCAGTGATTTGATGAAGCAGCCGGAGAAGTTGTAAGGGCGCAGAGGTTTACCCGTTGTCAGCAAACTCTGGCCTGGTTCGTGGAAATAAAAAAAGAGCTTCTGCCAGATCTCTCCGGCAGAAGCCCCGGTTCCCCACCCTAAAAAATCAGACGACCTGGACTAGTTCCGCCGCAGGATAACGAATCTTGGCCAGGCTCGCATATTTGTCACTCGTCGCCCGGTAGCCGAGCGCAAGGGCCACGACGGTCTTGTAGCCAGTGCCTTCGAGTTTCAAAACCTTGTCGTATTCTGCCGGCACGAGCCCTTCCATCGGACACGCATCCACGCCGAGTACGGCAGCGGCAGTCATGAGATTGCCGAGCGCGATGTAGCACTGGCGCGCCGCCCATTCGTGTGCGATTTTTCCGCGCGGACCATTTACCACATCGCCCAGCATCATGCCGCGATACGCGTCCAGCGCGCCAGCGGGCAGCTTGCGCAGCTCGACGGTGCGCGAAATCAATTTGTCCACATCCGCTTCCTTCATGTCCGTCCGCGCGGTGAAGACGATAAAATGCGAGCAATCTACGACCTGCTTTTGTCCCCAAGAATGCGGCAGCAGCGCGGCGCGGGTGGCCGCGTCTCGAACATCGAGAAATTTATACGGCTGCAAACCGTAGCTCGTGGGCGTGAGCACGAGGGCGTTTTCCAGCGCGCTCCACACGTCGGCGGGGATTTTTTTGGTGGCGTCAAAAACCTTGGTGGCGTAGCGCCATTGCAAGGCGTCAAGTAGTTGTTTGGGGTTACTCATAATTATTTTAAATGTCCGCGTACAATTACACAGTCCGCCGTAAATGTAAATTTTTCTTCGCACGGGAAAGATTTATTGCAGAATCAACCCATGCCATCGCTGCACATCCGCCGCGCCACCGTGGACGACCTGCCCGCGCTTATGGCCCTGTGGCTCGCCGCCCAGCTGCCCGCCGAAAAACTCAAGGATCATCTCACGGAATTTCAGGTCGTGGAGGCCGATGGCCAGTTTGCGGGCGCGCTGGGCGTACAAATTGTGCGCCAGCACGCGCGGCTGCATAGCGAGGACTATTCAGATTTTGCCGTGGCCGACGCTGCGCGCGAACTGTTTTGGGAACGCATCCAGAAGCTCGCCGCCAATCACGGCGTCTTCCGCGTCTGGATGCTGGAAGATTCACCCTTCTGGACGCGTTGGGGTTTTCAACCGGCCAACGCCGACATCCTCACGCGCTTGCCCGACGAATGGAAAAACCTGGAAGGCCGCTGGCTAACGCTGGAGTTGAAAAATGAGGACGTCATCAACGCTGCGCTGCAAAACCAGTTCGCTGGCTTTCTGGAGGCCGAGAAAAAATCAGCAGCGCAACTCACCGAACGCGCCCGCCAACTCAAACTATTCGTCACCCTGGTCGGCTTTGCGATTTTCTTTGTCTGCGTGATTATCGCGGGCTGGCTACTAATACACCGGCCGGCGCTCGGTCGCTAAACTCTTAGTAAATTACCCGTGCGCGGCCGGCGCGTTGAACTCGTCCGCGTGATAGGAGCTGCGCACCATCGGCCCGCTCGCGACGTGGACAAAGCCCATCGCGTCGGCGCGCACTTTGTATTCCGCGAATTTCTCGGGCGAGACAAATTCCACCATCGCCAAATGTTTCAACGTCGGCTGCAGATACTGGCCGAGCGTAAGAATGTCGCAGCCTGCCGCGCGCAAATCTTGCAAGGCCGTCAGCACTTCTTCCTCGCGTTCGCCGAGACCGAGCATCAAACCCGATTTCGTGTAAATGGTATGGCCGCGTTTGTCCTTCACTTTTTTCAACACGCTCAATGACCGGTCATACGTCGCGCGGTGCCGGACTTCCGGCGTGAGGCGGCGGACGGTTTCGAGATTGTGATTAAAAATTTGCGGATTGGCCGCGAGCACGCGTTCGATGGATTCGTCGCTGTCTTGAAAATCAGGAACCAAGACTTCGATGACGATGCCGGGATTTAATTTTCTAACTTCCTCAATCGTCAGGCGAAAATGTTCTGCGCCGCCATCCGCCACGTCATCGCGCGCGACGGCAGTGATGACGACGTGCTTCAATTTCATCCGGCGCGTGGCCTCGGCCACGCGCAGCGGTTCATCGGCTTCGAGCGGCAGCGGTTTGGCGGTGCTGACGGCGCAAAAGCCGCACGCGCGCGTGCAGCGGTCGCCCGCGATCATGAACGTCGCGGTGCCTTTCTCCCAGCATTCCCAATGGTTTGGGCACTTGGCGCTTTCGCAGACGGTGTGGAGCTTGAGTTCGCCCAGCAGGTTGCGCGTGCGGGCAAAGCTGTCCGACGTGGGCAGCTTGATGCGCAGCCATTCCGGCAAACGCGGGCGGGTTTTCAATTCAGTCGTCGTCACAAATTTATTTTAACCACAGATGCACACGGATGGACACAGATAAAACAAATGCATCCGTGTTTATCCGTGTCCATCCGTGGTTGAAATCTTTTCCCAAAACTTCGCCAGCTCGTCCGGGCCGAAGTCGGCAAGAATCTTCCCGTCCACATCAATGACCGGCGCAAGGCGCTGGCCGGAGAGGTTGACCATTTCCGTCATCGCCTTGCTGTCGGTGATGACGTCGAGCTTTTCGTATTGGACGCCGCGCGCGTCGAGCCAGGCAACCGCCTTATGGCACCACGGGCAATAGGGTTTGATGAAGAGCCGGATTTTCATGCTTAATGTTACAATACACTCTGCGCGGAAAAATATATCAGCTCGCGCGCTGATAAAAAATAAAATCAAACCGCCGGCCAATCTTTCTTGGTCCCGCGACGGCATAAGACCGGCATTGATATCCCGCCGCGCATCCCTATAATTTCCAAATTATTGATGCCATGCATCACGCCCAGTCAGCACCGAACGGAACCGCCTGATTTCAGGCCCTGAAACGATTTCATCATGAGCACCGAAACCGCCAATGCCAACGCCTGCAACGCCAGCGTCATCGGACGCGAGCAAATCCATCCCGAGCTGATCGTGCTCCGCGTCCGGCCGGACGGCAAGCTGTTCGACTTCAAGCCCGGCCAGTTCGCCGTGCTCGGTTTGCCCGGCTCGGCGCCCCGCGTGCCGTCTGCCGAAGTCGAGGTGCCTGCGCCGGAACCGGATAAACTCATCCGCCGCGCCTACAGCATCGCCTCCGCCAGTGTGGAACGGCGCTATTGCGAATTTTTCATCACCCTCATCAACAGCGGCGGACTGACCCCGCGCCTGTTCGCGTTGAAACATGGCAGCAAAGTTTTTCTCGGACCCAAAGCCAGTGGCACCTTCACCCTGGACCGGACGGCGCCGGGCAAGACCGTGGTGCTCATTGCCACCGGCACGGGCCTCGCGCCCTACGTCTCGATGTTGCGGACGATTCTCGCGACGGAGACCCAGCGCAAATTTGTCGTCCTGCACGGCGCGCGCTACAGTTGGGACCTTGGCTATCGCGGCGAACTCGAAACCTTGTCCCGCCTGCGCCCGAATTTTACCTACATCCCGAGCATCACGCGTCCCGACCAGGATCAACATTTCCTCGGCCGCATCGGCCGCATCCAGGCGATTCTCGAACAGAGCGCGCTGGAAAAAGATGCGGGCGTACAGCTCGACCCCGAACACGCGGATGTCTATCTCTGTGGCAACCCGGAGATGATTAAAGTCGTCAGCGAGATGTTAGGAAAGAAAGGTTTTAAGCGCGGCGACGGCAAGAACCCCGGCAATATCCACATCGAAGAATACTGGTAAGCGCCGTTCCCGGCCGGATTCGTCCGAGCCTTCCGCATGTTCTCCGCAGGCTGCCGGAAATCCCCGGCAGCCTTTTGCTTTTTCCCCGCCTCGTTCAGCGCACTCGCGCCGAACTTCCGAGGATGCGCGACAAGGTCCGGCGGGTTGGTGGCAGCCTCGGATGGATACGCGGGAAGAATCCGGGAGTCCGCCGGGCTATTCCGAGGAACTTCTGAGGCTTTGGTAGGTTCCTCCGAGCCATTCCGAGGAACTTCCGAGCCGTCGGTAGGTTCCTCCAGACCATTCCGGGAAACTTCCAGGTCATCTAGAAGTTCCTCCAGACCGTCTGGAAGTTTCCCCAAGCCGTCCAGAAGTTTCTCCAGACCGTCCAGAAGTTCCTCCAAGTCGTTTGGAAGTTTCCCTGGGCCTTCTGGAAGTTCCTCCGAATGATTGGGAGGAACCTCCGGATGGTCTGGAAGTTCCTCGGAACCATGGGAAAGTTCCCCCAAATCATCTGGAAAAGCCGTTTTCTCGCTAAAACAGTCCTAAAAAGACAAAAAAAGGAGTTTTGGGGTGTCCCGAAGGTTGGACTGTATAAAAAGAGCCACCGCGCGGAGGATTGCGGAGTTACCCCCTAACTGAAATATACCCTCACCCGAGCGATTCCTTCGCTCACTTCTTGTAAATCGGTTTGGGCACGATGACGGCGGCATAACGCTTGCCCCGAATCTCAATTTCAAGCTTCGTGTCCACCTTCGCGAACTCGGGCGGTACGTAGCCCAGGCCAATGCCGACATTGAGCGAGGGACTTTGGGTGCCGCTGGTGACGGTGCCTACATTCGCGCCATCCACGTAAATCGGATAGTGGGGTCGCGGCGGGGCGGATTTGTCCGTCATCTTGAAGGCCACGAGTTTTTTCTTCACACCGTTGGCCTTCTGGTCGGCTAGCACGGAACGACCATTGAAATCGCCCTTGTCGAGCGCCACAAAAAATCCCAGGCCGGCTTCGATGGGTGTGGTTTGCTCATCGAGTTCGTGGCCGTAAAGCGGATAGCAGACTTCCGTGCGCAACGTGTCGCGCGCGCCGAGTCCGCAGGGCTTGATGCCGTACGGCGCCCCGACCGCGAGAAACTTGTCCCACAAATGTTGGATGGCGGAATCGGTGCCGAGAATTTCGAAACCGTCCTCGCCGGTGTAGCCGGTGCTGGCGACGAGCACGCTATGGTTCTCAAAATGGAAGCTGGCGATCTGGTTTTTCTTTAAATCCGAAACGGCATTGAGGGACATGACCGCCGAAGACGCGCCGGGGATGCATTGGTTGATAAAATCCCGCACCTTGGGACCTTGCACGGCAATTGCGGCGTATTGATGCGAGGCATCGGTAAGGTTCACTTCGGGGCCGGTAAATTTCGCGGCCTGCGCCTGCAGCCACGCGACATCGTCGGCAATCCGCGAGGCATTGATGATGAGCAGATAGACATCCGTGGAGAGCCGGTAGGCATAGAGATCATCAATGACGGTGCCGCGCTCATGGCACATCAAGGTGTATTGCCCCTGCCCGGACGTAAGCTTGCGGAGATTGTTCGTGAGGGTTTGATTGAGAAATTCCACGGCACCGGGGCCGCTCACGGTGACTTCGCCCATGTGCGAGATGTCAAAAATGCCGGCCGCGCGACGTACGGCGAGGTGTTCGTCGGTGATGCTGGTGTATTGTACGGGCATTTCCCAGCCGCCAAAATCAATGAGCTTACCGCCGAGTTTTTGGTGCGCGGAAAAGAGAACGGTTCGCTTGAGCATCCCCAATTAAAAACCAGAACCGGGAAATTAAAAATGACAAAATGCGGCGGCGGTGATTTTTAATTAATTACCGCCGCTGGCCGCCCCGGTCTCCAGCCGGACAATGAACTCCTGCGCCAGCAATTGGTACGCTGCGGAACCCGTGCTGTAAGGATCGTAATGGATGATGGGCTTGCCGTGGCTCGGCGCCTCGGCCAGACGCGTGGTGCGCGGGATTTCGGTCTCGAAAACTTTTGCACCCAGCAGCCGCCGAACTTCACTGACGACTTCATTGGACAACTTTGTGCGGCCATCAAACATCGTCATCACGACGCCGAAGATTTCCAACTTGGGATTTACGCCCGCGGCGCGGAGTTGGTCGAGAATGCGGTTCATCATCGAGATGCCTTCGAGCGCGTAATATTCGCATTGAAGCGGAATCAAAATGCCGTCGCAGGCCGCGAAGGCATTGAGCGAAAGAATTCCGAGCGAGGGCGGGCAATCGATGAAAATCACGTCGTAGCGCCCGCTATCGCGGATGGGCTGAAGCACGAGGGCGAGGCGGTGCAGATGATTATCCAAGCGCGCCAGCTCCAAGTCGGCGGCACATAAATCGACTTCACTGGGAATCACGGACAGGTGGTCGAAAACCGTGGGTTTGATTTTATCCAGCAGACTGCCTTCACCGAGGAGAACCTGATAGGCGCTGGCACCTTCAACTTTTTCAACGCCAACGCCGCTCGTGGCGTTGGCTTGCGGGTCGAGGTCAAAGAGCAGGATATTTTTCCCGACGGACGCGAGGCAGGCGGCGAGGTTGACGGCGGTAGTGGTTTTTCCCACGCCGCCTTTCTGGTTGGCTACCGCAATGACTTTGGTTGGCACTGCGAGAATTAAATGAAAAGCGCGGTGGCGTTTCAAGCGCACACCGCGTTAAAGCGGGAATATATTACTGGCCAGCGGGCATGAAGCCAGCCGGCTGAAACAGCGGGGAAGCCGAGGCCTGGCCAAATAGGGTCGCTGTTGGCTGGAGGCTGGTCACGGGATTGGTGCTGGCAACGATGCCGGACGAATCGGAAGCGGGCGTCAGCGCGGGCGCATCATTCATGGAAGCAACTTCGGAACTAGGTGTACTGGCAATAGCCGGTTCAGAAACCGCGAGGAGATTTTTGGGGGCCACATCCGAATGATCGGAAAAAATCACGGATAAAACCAGCAACAGGCATAGGCTGGTGGCCAGACCACCAACCAAACCGGGACGGGTCTCGAATATCTGAAGAAAATTCCCAAGCCACGGGACATCCTGCTGGAGCCGTTCGATTAAGCTTTGGGAGCCGCCGGCTTCGCCGGCGCGGATACGCGAAATTACCTGGTCGGAGAACTTGTTGAAATAACCCGGCGGCGGCACCTCGTGCTGCTTTAATTTAAGCAGCGTTTTCAGATTTTCAAAATTTTGTTCAGTTTGATTCATGCTGGTTTCGCGTATTCGGTCAAATAACCCTGCAACTGCTGCCGCGCATAGAATAGCCGCGACCGGACGGTGCCGATGTTGCAGTCCATGATTTCCGCAATTTCTTCATGTGACTGCCCCTGCACATCATGCAACACTACGACCATTCTGTGAGGTTCTGACAGCTTCAATAGCGCTTCGTTCAATTTTTTTTGCAATTCCGTCAGCCCCACCTCCCGCAGCGGCGTCTTGTCGGAAATCAAGGCCACCAAATCCGGGTTATTTTCGGCCTGGAAATCCAGATCGTTCAGGCTGAAATGCTGCTTGTGCTTGCGCTGCTTGAGGAAATTGATGGTTTTATTGACCGCAATCCGGTAGAGCCAGGTGTAGAAACTGGATCCGCCCTTGAAGGATTTGAGGGCCTGAAACGCCTTGATGAAAGAATCCTGCGCGAGGTCATTGGCGTCCTCATGGTTTGCCGTCATGTGGTAAATGGTCGCGTAGATTCGCTGCTGGTAACGCTTCACCAATTCGTCGTAAGCAATCAGGTCGCCTTTACGCGCCTGGTTGACTAAATCAACTTCTTGCGGCTCGGCCGGCGCATTGGAATCTGATGTGGCATCAGGTTCAGACATACTCATGGTCATTGAACCGTCAAGATTGCCGTTTGTTGCGCAATAAAATCGGTCAGTTGCAGCAAACCCGCCTGCCCCGGCGATGCGGGCAATACCCGCAATGCCCGCCGTGCGGTTTCGAGGTGACGTTCGATTTCGCCCACGGACGGCGCGAAAGTCTCATATTTCAAGAGTAGAGCTTTAACTGCCGCAAAATTTTCCGAGTGCCATTTGGCAATCAGATTTTCCAGCGCAGCGCGGTCGGTGGCGGTGGCACGCTCCCAGGCAAGCAACACGGGCCAGGTCAATTTGCCCTTGGCCAAATCCGTACCCAGCGATTTTCCCGCCTCAGCCTCCGTGCCGAACAAATCCACACAGTCATCGTAAATCTGATACGCCGTACCCACCGCCGCACCGAACTCACGTAACGCCGCACGCTGCGCAGGCTTGGCCTCGCTCAAAAACGCTGCCAAGTCACAGGACAGTGTGAACAGCTCGCCCGTCTTCATTTCGATAACGCGAAAATAATCCTGCCGGGCCGCGCTGAAATTTCGCCGCTGCTGCGTCTGCAATATTTCGCCAGAACACACGGTGTTGGTCGCCAGTGAAACGGCGCGGCAGATTTCCGTCGTCGGAAATTCCGAGGCCAGCTTCAATGCCTGAGCAAACAAACAGTCGCCGAACAACACGGCGATTTCATTGCCCCATTTCGCCGCGACCGTCGGACTGCCGCGACGGATTTGCGCCTCATCCATCACGTCGTCATGAACCAGCGTAGCGAGGTGGATCATCTCGATGATGACCGCCGCCGTGACATGGGATTCATTTGGCTGACCGAAGCAGCCCGCCGCGAGCGCGACGAGCGTGGGACGAAGATGTTTGCCGCCGTTGTTAAGGGCATGCTCGGCATAGGGCACAATCTGCGGATCGAAGTCGCGCGCCTGGCGTGTCAACCGCAGCGTCACCGCATGCAGAAACGGCTCCACCGGTTCCACAATTTTTTTCCAGGAACGGGCGGGGTCTGAAGCGAGTCCGGTTTGGGAGTTCCCCACTTTGGTTTCAGCAGCCAGCATTGTCATGATTTTACTTTCGCCACGCAGTCGAGTCAAACCTGTTGTCATGACTGGAACAAAATCTGGTTAATCGCAGACGGCAGGTTTGGCTTGTTTTTCTGTAGGGAAATCAAGATTATCCGCCTGCGCCAAACGGTTTTCGGCGCTCAACGAGATGAAAGAATCCCGCATTATACCGCTGATTGCATTACTGTTATTGATTGGCATCATGGCATTCAGCGTCGTTTACCGACCTTCAGCCTCGGCACCAACATCGGTAGCCACAGCCACCATGCCCGCCGCAAATTCATCAACGCCCACTGCAACCGCCGCGCCAACCGCGACCTCAGTCATCAGCACCCCACCGCCCGCCACCACCACGGTCAAGGCCGAGGCTGCACCGGAAAAAATCCAGGAAACGCCGGCACCCACCCTGCCCGCTGCCACGCCCGCGCCGAAGATTGTGGAGATGCCTGCCACCGCGCCGAAGCCGCCTGCGAAGTTTTACACCAGCGACATGGCCGCTTCGCCCACGGCTACCAACCAGAATTACTATTTCCGTTTCCGCGCCGGCTACCAGCACACCAGCTTTGGCGCCAACAATAACGACACCTTCTTCCTGAGCGCAAAGTTTTACGCCCATGGCGACCAGTGGCGCCAGAATGTTGGCAAAAACGCCTGGCTCGTGCCGGACATCACCGCTGAAGTTTCCCACCAGGATTTGCCAAATGACCAGAGCGGCAAGAACACCGGCACCACCGACGGCCTACAAGTCGGAGCGAATTTCTTCTGGCCATGGTTCAACTGGGCCATGAACAGCTGCAGTCATAACAATACTTATTGTCCTTTCAGCGGTCCATTGGCAGTTGCGCTCGGGCCCACGGTCAACGGCGGGTTCGACCAGCTTTTCAACTCCAATTACGCGCCAGCCACCTTCTTCCACGGCGGCGCGCGGCTGACACTCAACCGTGACGCCTTCATCGAATACACCGTGGGCGGCGCGCAGGATTTGCCCGGCACCCGGCAGCAACTTGCCGCCGAACTGCCGCTCTACCAAAGCCGTGACGGTCAGGTGCGCTACGTCGTGCGCGGACTATGGGATCACGTTGGCGGCGACCATCCCGATTTGCTACAAGGTACGCTGCTGGTAGAAATGCCCTTTGACCTGCTCGTCACGCCTTCCAAGTGGCACGACTTGGTTCCCTTCACAAAATAATATTTTACAGCGATAAAAACTTCGAGCTCGACTAATCCTTCGTCCTTTGGGCAGGTTTTAAAAAACAAAAAAGGCGCGGACGGCTTTCGCCATCCGCGCCTTGAATTACTTTTGAGATTATGCCTGTGCCGTAGCTGGGGCGGCAGCGGCTTCCTGCTTGTCGCGATCTTCCATCGCGGCTTTGCGCGAGAGGCGGACACGGCCTTTTTCATCCACGCCAAGACATTTCACCGAGATTTCGTCGCCTTCCTTGACGACGTCTTCGGTGCGCTTCACGCGGAAGTTAGCCAGTTCGCTGATGTGCACCAAACCATCCTTGCCCGGGAGGAACTCAACAAACGCGCCGAATTCCTTCACGGTCACGACGCGGCCACGGTAGATCTTACCAATCTCAGCTTCAGCCGTCACACCGCTGATGGCGTCCACGGCAATCTTCATGCCCTCCGCCGAGACGGAGAAGATGTTGACCGTGCCATCGTCCTCGATGTCAATCTCGCAACCGGATTCCTCGACAAGGCGTTTGATATTCTTGCCACCGGGTCCAATGATTGCACCAATCTTTTCGGGGTTGATCTTGAGAGTGGTGATGCGCGGGGCGTATTTGCTGATGTCCTTGCGGGGTTCAGAAATCGTCTTGGCCATTTCCGCGAGAATGGAGAGGCGGGCAACGCGGGCTTTTTCCACCGCGATTTCCATAATTGAATGCGGCAGGCCTTTCAACTTTAAATCTAGTTGGAAGCCGGTGATGCCCTTTTCCGTGCCAGCGATTTTGCAGTCCATGTCGCAGTACGCATCCTCCCAGCCGATAATGTCAGTGAGGAGTTGGTATTTGGAAATGCTATCGCCGCTGTATTCGGTGCAGATACCGACGCTGATGCCAGCCACCGGACGAATCATCGGAACGCCCGCATCCAGCAGCGCGAGCGTGCCACCGCAGACGGACGCCATCGAGGTGGATCCGTTGGATTCCATGATCTCGCTGGTAACGCGAATGGTGTAGGGATAATTCGCCGTCGGAATCATGGATTCAATCGAGCGTTCGGCAAGCGCGCCGTGGCCGATTTCGCGGCGACCAGGACCGCTGATGCGGCCAGTTTCACCTACAGAGAAATTCGGGAAGTTATAGTGCAGAATGAATTTCTTCTCATTCGAGCCGCCGGTATAGGAATCAAATTCCTGCGTGTCATCGCCGGTGCCGAGCGTCGCGAGCGTGACTGCCTGCGTTTCGCCACGTGCAAACAGTGCGGAACCGTGGGCGCGTGGAAGAATGCCTACTTCGCTGGTGATAGCGCGAACCTGTTCGAAATTACGACCGTCGAGGCGCTTGCCGCTCTCGAGAATCAATTTGCGAACAGCTTCTTTCTGGATGTAATAAAATGCGTCGTTGATGACGAACGGCGTGACTTTTTCCGCGCCGTATTTAGCGACGAGTTTTTCACCGACCTCGTTCTTGATGGCGTTGCACGCGCCTTCGCGGTTGAGTTTGCCAGGCGTAAGCAGCGCGGGGACGAAACGGTCGCCAGCGAGGGCTTTCGCGTCAGCAAGGATTTCGTCAGGAACAATCTTGAGTGTGATTTCGCGCTTCTTTTTGCCAACCTTCGCGGCTAGTTCTTTCTGCGCGGCAATCTGCGGCTGGATGACTTCTTGGGCGAATTTTAACGCGGCATTGAAGTCAGCTTCGGAGATTTCCTTGGCCGCGCCTTCGTACATGACAATGTCTTTTTCGTTGCCGACATAGACGAGGTCAAGATCGCTCTCCGCCTGTTCGGCATGAGTAGGATTGGCAATAAACTTGCCACCGATACGACCGATACGCGCTGCGCCGAGTGGCCCAGCCCACGGAATATCGGAAACCATCAAGGCCGCACTCGCACCGATGATGCTCAAAATATCCGGATCGTTCTCGCCATCTGCGCTCAAAAGCACGGTTTGGACCTGAACTTCGTTGTACCAGCCCTTCGGAAAGAGCGGGCGGATCGGCCGGTCAGTGAGACGGCAGGTAAGAATTTCCTTCTCAGTCGGACGACCTTCGCGCTTAAAGTAGCCACCGGGGAATTTGCCAGCGGCGGCGGCCTTTTCACGGTAATCAACGGTGAGTGGGAAGAAATCCTGGCCGTCTTTGGCCTTCGTTGCGGCCACGGCGGCCACGATGACGATGGTTTCTCCCATCTGGACGGTCACGGCACCATCGGCCTGCTTGGCCAATTTGCCGGATTCAATGATGATTTGTTTGTCGCCGATAGCGGCGGTGATTTTTTCTGACATAACTGCTTTCTTTAACCGCCTTCTGAGGAACTTCAGTGAACCCCGAATGGTTTCGGAGCTGAATGAAATTTCCCGAAGGCGGATTTGTTTCTACGCGAGGTTTTGGTGGTGGAATCGGGGTGTTCGCGCGGACAACCAAATTCCAGAAACGACCGGCGGGCTTGAAGTAAGAAAAAGCCGCGCCAGTCGAAAATTGTTTGAGTTACTTGCGCAGCTTGAGCTTTTTCGTGACCGCTTGATAACGGCTCACGTCCGTGTCGGCAAGATAGTCCAGCAGCCGACGGCGCTGACCAACCATCAGGAGCAGTCCGCGACGGGAGCTGTGGTCTTTCTTGGCCGTCTGCAGGTGCTCGGTCAAATGGTTAATGCGTTGCGTAAGCAGCGCGATTTGCACGTCGGCAGAACCCGTATCTTTGGCGTGCGTCTTAAATGATTCAATCGTTTTCGTCTTTGCTTCCATAAATAAATGAGTTCAGGAAGATAAATATTCACATCCTTGCTGTAAAGCGAATTAAGCCGCGATTTTCGACCAGTCCCACCGCAACTGCCACTCCGTCGCCTCCGTCAGCTTGAATTTTTCGCCAATCCGTAGGCCTTCCACCCAAAAAACCCCACCTGTTAAAGTCGTCGCCACAACCAGCGAGCGCCGGTGCTCGGCGGGAATCTTGGCATTCACAAACAAATCCTGCAGCTTGACTGCCGACTGCATGCCAATGGGCTGAAACCGGTCACCCGCGCGCCAGTGGCGCAGAATGATTTCATCCCCAACTTTGTCCGCATCAAAAAACTCCAGCATGAGCTTACGAGGTAAACGATCTAGCAATCCATCGTGTTTTTTCAAAACCAAACGAAATTGCATACCGCCAAATTCAGCCCGCCCTGCTCCTTGCGACAACTTTAATTTCAATTCATCCGGCTTAAAGGATTCCTCCAGGCGCCCAACTAATCTTTTATTTTGAACCTTTCCATTTTTATCGCACACGACAGATAAAGTGGAATTTACACTGACTAATTTCCCTGGTGACTGCCGGAGCTGCTCAACCAATTCGAAATCTGAAACCACGCCAAGTTCGGTCAATTGCCGCTGTAAAACCTTACGCTGAACCGCAACTGGCAACTTTTCAAACACCCACTGCGGCTTTACCAGCCAGGCCGACGCCGTTGCGCTGGCAAATCCTGCTTCCGCGCCGGCAATTTCCATGGCCCGCAAAACGGTTTTATCCACCGCAGGTTGGTATTTTTCGCGAATCAACGGCAACAGTTCGTTGCGAATCCGGTTGCGGAGAAAATCAGATGAGTAATTTGTGGCATCATTACGAAAGGCAATTTTGTTCTCACGAGCAAACTCCAGAATTTCCGCTTTCGAAAAGCTGAGCAATGGACGCACCAGCGAAATCTTTTGATCGGCGGGCGACCGCGAACGCCACTTCATCCCCCCCAAGCCTTCCCCGCCCGCGCCGCGGAACAGGCGCAGAAAAAATAGTTCGACCTGATCATCGGCGTGGTGCGCCAGCGCGACGGTGGAAATCTTATTTTCCCGCGCCGTATTGGCCAGAAATTTATGGCGCAACTTTCGCGCGGCCATTTCCACCGATACTTTTTCCTCACCCGCATATTTATTTACGTCCGCACTTCCGAAACAATATTGCAGCCGAAATTTTTTTGCGATTAGTCGAACACTATTTTCATCCGCATCGCTGGCACGTCCTCGCAATTGATGGTTGAAGTGTGCGACAGAAATTTGCCAGTGATATTTTTTTGCAAGTGAATTAAGAATAAACAGTAACACCAGCGAGTCCACTCCGCCGGAAACGGCGACGAGAATTTTTTGTCCACGTAAAAGCAGACGGTGATTCTTAATTTCCGCTTCGGCGCGCTGGAGCAATCCGGTCACACCGTTAGCTTGCAATTTTTTAACGTACTCAGCAAGCGGCTCCGCGATTCATTGCACCAGTTTGAGTCGGTAGAATTGGAATGAAAAATTGGTGGCTGACGAATCGGTGAATTGCCAATGACCATCGGTGCCAAGCGTATTAGTGGCAATCGGCAGCCAGTTTGCAGACTGAACCAGATTGGTAGTGGCCTCCAAAATGTAGGTATAACCGGGCGCGCCAGCGAGATTCAGATTAAAGCTGCCATCGTGATTGGCAGAGACAGCATTGATTGCTGGCGCGGGCAAATTCACCGTCAGAATGGCGACAGCGCTAGTGATTGAGCCACCATTCGCACTGGCGACAACATAATAATTTCCTGCCGCCGCCAAAGTGAGATTAGACAATGTCAAAGTGGCATTGTTGGGATACATCAATGCCGCGTTGTTAGAATACCACTGGAACATCAGCGGCGTGCAAGCGGTGGCGGCAACGCTAAAAGACGCGATGCTCCCAATGAGTTTGGTCTGACTTTGCGGCTGGCTTAAAATTAACGGCGGCGTCTGGTCCTGCACAACAATTGTGTTGGTTGAATAGGACGTGTTACCATAGTTATCCGTGACAGTAATAACGACCGAGTTGACGCCGATTGGCAAAATTAAATTATTTGTCGGGCTTTGAGTAATCGTCAACGGCGGGGAGAGATCCGTGGCAATAATATAATTCGTTCCAGTCACATCAGGCATCAGAGCGACACAGTTGGAATTAGCCGCCAACACCAAATTCGTAAAGCTCCACCATATTGTCGGTGGCGTGGTGTCAATCACGACGACAGTTCGCGTTACGCTGTTAGTGTTGCCACTGCCATCCACAGCCGTGTAGGTCAGAGTATTCGTACCAACCGCATTAATGTTGACGGTACCGTTCGTGGTCAACAGGGCGATGCCTGAACACGAGTCGCTGGCGGTTACACCAGAATCGTTGAACACCGCGCCAAGCTGGTTCGTCAGCAGATTGCCACCGTTCAGCGTGATGACCGGCGGCGTCTGGTCCTGCACGATTATCGTGTTCGTAGAATAGGCCGTGTTGCCATAGTTATCAACGACAGTGATTACGACGGTGTTGGTACCGAGCTGTAAAATCGAATTGTTCGTGGGGCTTTGCACAATCGACAGCGGCGGGGATAAATCGGTTGCTATAATATAATTTGTTCCAGTCACATCAGGCACCAGCGCGACACAGTTGGAATTAGCCGCCAACACCAAATTCGTAAAGCTCCACAATATTGACGGCGGTGTGGTGTCGCGCACAATGACGGTGCGCATGGCCAAGTTGTTATTACCACTACCATCCCCAGCCGAATAAGTCAGCGTGTTAGTACCGACGGTGTTGGTATTGACCGTACCGCTTACCACCACACTGACTGCGCCCGCACAAAGGTCATTGGCGGTCGCGCTGGGATCGGTGAATGCGCCGCCCAACTCGACGTAAAACGGGTTGGCACCGTTTAGGGAGATGGCGGGTGGAATAATGTCCTGCACGGTCAGCACGGCGTTGCTGGCAAGGCTGCCGTAAAGGTTGGTGACGGCAACGGCGATATAGTGCGGGGATGGGAGATGGAGGTTGGTGACGGAATAGCTGGTATTAGTTGCATTCAAAACCGGCGAACCGTCGAGGCTCCATTGGTAATTCAGCGGCGCGGTGCCTGTCGCGGTTACAATAAAAGTGTTGGTATTGCTGCCACACTGCAAGGTACGATTGGTGAGCGTTGAACTGGTTATGGTCGGCGGAGTTAATACAATCAGGGCAACTACGCTGCTCGTGACCGAACCATAGGCGTTGGTGACAACAACACTATAATTGCCAGCGCTGCTGTTGTTAATCGCAGTGATCGTTAGTACGTTACTGGTCACGCCGGAGATGATACCGCCGTTGGCAAGGTTGACGCCATTGTTGCGCCACTGGTAACCCAGTGGCGCGGTACCGCTGGCGATAGCGGTAAAAATAACATTGCTTCCGGCCAAGTTGGTTTGGCTGACTGGCTGCTGCGTGATGGCCGGCAGGTTGACCGGCGTGACGGAAATGTCGTCAAGCACAAACGAACGTGAAGAACTTGATGAGGAGTTCAGCCCAAATTGGAGTTGGGTGTTGGTGCTAGTGGCGGTAACGATGATTTTCTGGTTGCTCCAACTAGTTTGAGGACTAGAGGTGCTGTAAACGGTGGTACCATTCCAATTGGCATCAAAAATCTGCCCACTGCGGGTACTCGTGACGTAGGACCAGAATGAAAGCTGGTAGGTTTGTCCTGGCATCGTGGGCAGATTCTGCGTGATATAGCCGAGTGAACTCGACAAAGCCTTGAGACCATACGCTCCAGAATGCACATAGGTTGATGAATTAGTTACCACAAAGGAACTTGAACTGCCCGACAACGTCCAGCCGGCAAAATTGCCAGTTTCAAACCCGCCATTCTGAACAATGTTCTGACCAACTGATATTGAAAAAAGAAGGTTTTGCGTCAAGTGACTAGACTGGTTGGAAAGCACTAGTGTCGTGTTGTAAATATTGCTGGATAAAGTGGCCGTAATGTTATTGGTGGTGACCGTCACAGAAACCGTGCTGTTGCCAGAAACAGAACCGCTGCTGGCGGAAACCGATAGCCACGAGGAAGTGTTGATGAGGCTCCAAGAAACCGTGCTGGCGTACAGGTTGGTGAACAAAACGGTTTGGGAACCCGGGTAGAACGGCCCGCCCACCGCTCCGTAAGCGGTGAAGCCGTTGGTGGCCAGCAGCACCAGCGAATCGGTAATTTGAATTGTAAATTGGCGGTTTTGAAGAATTTGGCTGGTCAAATTCGAAAAACCAACCGTCGCGGAATAATTTCCCACCGCAAGGCTGTTGGCAGCAGAATTCAAGCTGATGGACACGTTGGCTTGTCCGGCAACCTCCAGCGTCCCGCTGCTGGAAGAAACGTTGAGCCAGGCCGAAGTATTGATGACTGACCAGTTAAATGAAGAAGCCCCGTAATTAGTGAGCGTAAAAACTTGGGACGAAGGCGAAAACGGCCCGCCCGAGATTCCGCTGGCGGCAAAATCTGAAACCGGAGTTACTATTAAAGAAGCATCAGGGTAGCACGCAAACGCATAAATGAGATTTGTCCCGTTCGGCGTACCCCAGCCGGTGCAGAGGTCATAACCCGTCACGGCGGGAAAATTTGTCGGACTGCCGGACCAATAATTGTTACCAGTCGTGGTGTCATGGAAGCAAGAGGCGTAGCTACAATATGGATTCAACCCTTTACCAATGGCATAAATCGCAGGATTAATGAAGCCAACGGAATTGGTGGCAAGACCGGTAATTGCGGCAAGCTTCTGATTGACCAACGCCATAAAACCCGCCCACAGCGGCGCAGCACAACTGGTTCCACCAAACCATGCGCTGTGTCCGTTGGTATAATCTACGAAAACGTGGTCCGCCGTCAGCGCCACATCAGGAATGTTACGCATGGTCGCAGACCCGCCGTTGGCAGCCATGCTGATCCCTTGTTGCCAAGAAGGAATTGAGTAGGTCGTGCTAATGCCACCACTGGTGCCTTTACCGTCGTAGGCAGAGCCATATTCAACATCCCAATTCCAAACCGTTTCTGACGCATATGAAGCGCCGGTGCCATTCATGGTCAGCGTAGTACCACCGACCTGCGTGATGTTGGTACTTTCGGAAGGAAAGGGTACTGACCCGGTAAAGGCGTCACTGTCGCCGCTGGCGTTGAAGAATGACTGTCCCTGCGCAGCAAAAGTCTTGAAAATGCCTTCAGAAGTCGCGTTGGGGCCGCCGCCCCCCCACGAACAACTTAAATTCTTAATCTGGTTGCTGGCTGCCATCGCGTTCAAAACGTCATTGAAATAGGCAGTGCTGTTGGGCGCCTCAAAAACCACAATTTTTGCCAGTCCTGGAGCCATGGCCATCGCCATTTCGATATCCAAAGAAACTTCGCCGTTGCCGCTGTTCGCCCCCGTTGTCGGCACGCCGTTGAACCCGTCCAGCAAGACAGTTTGAATTACAATATTCGTCCGCCCGCCACCCGCCGTAGTTGCATAAGTGGCGATGTCATTGGAAAAAAAGCCGTCAAACTGTAGTAACCCGACCATTTGCCCCGCACCGGTCAAAGTTGTTCCCGGCACGTAGGCGTTGCGAAAATCATCACCGAAATAAGACGAACCGTCCGGCGCCGAACCAATTCGAGGCGTAGCCATGATTGGATTCATGACATGGGACTTGGGAAACGGTCGAGTGAAATCGCTCAACCCTTGGATATCAATGACCGGCAAGTTTGTCGGCACAGACGGCTCGATGTCGGTCGCAAAAAAATCGCGCGCTTCCTTCGGATGATGATAGGTGCGAAAGGTGACGCGGAAAGTACGCCCGGCATTTGCCGCGCTGGCCTCCACGTCCAGCAACAAATGGTTGCGGGACTGGCCAGTGATGACAAAGCCATTCGATTTGGCAAAGTCAATTACCGCCTCATAATCTGATTCCGTCGGGCCAAAGCGTGCAGTAAATTCTTCTGGCGTGAGAAATTTGTGAAAGCTGGGGCTGGCCGGGTCGTAAAGCTCCTGCAGCAGCTTGTCCAATACATCCTCATTTCTCAATGGTAAACCGATTGCCAGATGAAGCTGGTTCGTCGCCGGCAGATATCCTTGCGGCGTCAGGTGCGCGACCTCCGCCGGCACATGACCTTTCAACATTTTCCTGCTGGGCACGGCACTGCTCGCCGTCAACTCAGCTAAACACAAAATCAGCAGCAGAAGGCCGGTTTTATTTCCACATGATATCAGCTTAAGTATGGCCTTAATAACCGACGGCGAAAACTGCGGGAGCAACTTATGGCGTTTGCTGGCGTACATGGTGCTATGATGCGCGGTTATTAGGGTAGCGGCTGCAAGCGGTAGAACTTTTGCGGATATTTGGCAATATCTTGATCCAAGAACTCCAACGCGTTGGTCTCAGAGGAAACCGGCGCGCCCAGATTAATCCAATCCGGCTGCGTCAGATTGGTCTTATATTGTATCTGGTACAGTTCACCCGGTCCGGCATCGAAAGCGAATTTATAGCCTGCCGGACTTGCCGCAACCGCGCGGAAATGCGGGACGGCCACCGGCTTCACCATGATATCGTCCAGCCCGAGATAATAGGGATCGTCCTGGAACCCGAATTGCAGCAGCGAGCCCGACATGGTCGCCGTGACAGTAAACTGCAAATTAGTCCATGCCGTGAAGGGCAAGTTAACCCCGTCATAAATCGTCGCGCCCTCCCATTGCACCTGAAATTCGTTCGGCGTTGCGCCGTTGGAATTATTCGGATTCGTGAGCCAGAGCGAGAGCAGGTACGTCTGCCCAGCCATGGTCGGCAACGATTGTGAAAGATAACCCAGCGTGGCCGGCTGCCCCAGCTCCGCACCATATTTACCGCTATGAACCAGCCCGGTACGATTACCAACCTGCGTGCTGCTGGAATCGGCACTAAGCATCCAACTATTAAAATTACCAGTCTCAAAGCCGCCATTAAGCACAATGTTCTGACCCACACTCAAGGTGAACGGCAAGCTCTGCAAAATCTTATTCTTACTGTTCTCCAACTTCACGGTAGCCTTGTAAACCCCGGCCTTCAGTTTGTTTGCCGCGGCGGTCAGGCTGACGGTGAAATTGTTTTGGCTGACGGCCGGCACCGTCCCGCTGGCTGGACTAATCTTAAACCACGTGCCCGTACCTACCAGTTTCCAGGCGGTGGCGGTGCTGCCAAAGTTGGCAATGGTAAAATTCTGTGTCGTGGCGATGAACGGCCCGCCTGCCGGTCCAACCGCGGTGAACCCAGCGGCCGGCTGTACGGACAACACCGGCAAAACCTGAAGCTGGAAGGCTACCGACTGGACCTCCGGCGCGGTTGCGTTCGTAAAATATAAACTGGCGGGATAATTCCCCAGCGCCAGACTCGTCGCCGCACTGGTAAAACTAACCGTCAGATTGATAGTCGACTGCGGGCTAATCGTGCCGCTAGCTGGCGACACACTCAGCCACGTCGTCGCATTCGGATTGGCCCAACCCCACGCCAACGGCGTAGTGCCGGAGTTGGTCAGCGTGATCACCGAGGTCGTCGGCGTAAACGGCCCGCCCACCGCCCCGCTGGCCGAGAGCTGCGCGCTTGAAACGATGCCCAGATAATTTGTCGTTGCAAACGTCGAACCGCCCTGCCCCACCAGCGCGTCAATCAGGCTCTGCCCCGCCGGTGTGCCCCAGCCAGTGCAAAGATCATAGCCGCTCACCGCATAAAACTGCGAGGTACTGCCGCTCCACGTATTGTCCCCCTTGTTAATATCATTGAAAGCCTGTGCATAACCCGAGCCATTGCCAATCGTATATACAATTGGATTTATAAAACCAACGGGTGCCTTGCCAAGCCCAACGGCCTGCTGATTGGCCAGCGCCATCACCCCCGCCCACAGCGGCGCGGCGCAACTGGTCCCCCCAAAGGAACCGGATGAGCCGTTGTCTGAATTGACATAAACATTATCCGCCGTCAGCGCCACGTCAGGAATGTTGCGCTTCGTGGTCGAACCTTGATTGGATGCCATGCTCACATTCGCCTGCCAGGAAGGAATACTATAGTAACTGCTGATGCCGCCGCTACTGCCCGTGCCGTCATAAGTCGCCCCAATCGAGTTGCCCCAGTTCCACACGGATTCCGATTGCCACGCGCCGCCCGGCCCGGTCGTCACCAAAGTCGTGCCGCCCACCTGCGTAATGTACGGCGAACTCGATGGCGCATTCTGGTTGTTCGGATTATCCACGCCATTGGCTGAAGTCACGCCCGTCGTGAACGCGCAGCTGTCGCCGGCGGCATTGAAGAAAGACTGTCCCTGCATCATCATCTTCTGGAAGATTGCGTCCGTTGTCGCACTCGGCCCACCGCCCCAGCCCCAGGAACAACTCAAGTTTTTCACCGCGTTGTTCGACGCCATCGCGCTCAAAACATCGTTTTCATTGCCGTTGGGGCCACCCGTGAAACTAATAATCTTAGTCAGCCCCGGCGCCATTGCCATCGCCATCTCGATATCCAACGCCACCTCGCTGTTGCCACTGTTCCGGCCCGTCGTCGGCACACCACTATAGCCGTCCAGCAAAACTGTCTGGATGGCAATACTCGTCCGCCCCCCCCCCGCCGCCTGCGCATAAGCCTTGACGTCGTTGCTATAAAACCCATCGAACTCCAGCAGGCCCACCGACTGCCCCGCGCCGGTCAGCGTTGTTCCCGGCAAATACGCCGCGCGAAAATCATCACCGATATAGGAATAGCCATCCGGCGCCGAACCATACCGTCCCACCACCTTGCCCGCTACGGCCTGCTTTTTAACCAACTTGGGATACGGCAAAACATAATTATTCAAGCCCGTGATATCCACCACCGGCAATGCGACATCCACAGTCGGCTCCGCATCCGGCGCATAAAAATCCCGCACCTCGCGGGGATGCTTGAACTTCCGCAGGTTCAAATGAAATGCCCGCTGGATATCCGCCACGTTCGCGCGCACATCCAGCAGCAACCGGTCGTCATGCGTAGCGGTGATTTGAAAGTTGTTTGCCTGCGCAAAACTTCTTACCGCCGCATAATCTTCTGGCGTCGGCCCAAACCGCGCGGTGAATTCTTCCGGCGTGAGATAATGCCGGTAGTTCGGGCTGGCCGGATTATACACCTCCGCCAGAAAATTGCTCAAACCCGCCGGGTCACGCAACGGCAGCCCAATCGCCAGCCATAGCTGGTTGGTTGCCGGCCAATTGCCGGTCGATTGCAACTGCTTAGTGATCGCCGGCACATGCCCGTGCAGGGTTTTCAAGTTGCCGCCAAAAACTGGACACACGCCTACGCCCCAAATGAGACAAAAAATGGCAAGCCCCCTAAACCGGCTGATTTTGCTGGTCATATTGATAACAGATTAACTTTTTTGGCTATTAAGCACTTCGCGTTCCGAGTAGCACAAAATGAACTAAAAAAGACTACCGTATCCCGCCGCCAAGTCAAATTGCGCAAATCAATTTACCCCGCGCCCTTCTCCGGTTAAAATCCGTTCGTGTCCGTTCATTTCACCATTCTCGGCAGCGGTTCCTCCGGCAATTGCGCCTATCTCGAGACCGGCGAGACGCGCCTCCTCGTGGACGCCGGGTTCTCTCCGAAGCAAATCCGGCTGCGGCTCGCCAGTATTGGCAAAACGCCGGAGAAACTTTCGGCCATCCTCATCACCCATGAACATTCCGACCATATCAGCGGGTTGCTCGGGCTGGCCGATAAATATCATATCCCCGTTTTTTGCAATCGCGGCACCCAGGACGGCACCCTCTGGGCCTTCAAAGAAAAGTGGCGCAAGCAAGCCGACACCGGGCTGGAATCGTCCGATGCACTCAAATCCAAGCTCGACTGGCGAATTTTCGAAACTGGGGCCAGTCTGGAGATCGGCGAGGTCGCCATCGATACTTTTTCCATCCCGCACGACGCCCAAGATCCGGTTGGCTATATTGTGCGCACCGCGTCGGGCAATATCGGGTTTGCCACCGACCTTGGGCACGTTACCAAGTTAGTGCTCGACCGCATCCGCACCGCCAACGTCCTCGTCCTCGAATCCAATCACGACGTAAAAATGTTACAGGATTGTCCGCGCCGGTCGTGGGCACTCAAGCAGCGCATCCTCGGGCGGCACGGTCATATTTCCAATGCCACCGCCGCCGAGACTGTCGCGCAAATCATGTCCGCCGGATTAAAGCAGCTTTACCTCGCGCATCTGAGCCGGGAATGCAACAAGCCTGAGCTGGCCCAGCACGTCATGGCCGAGCAACTCCATCATATCGGTGCCAACCATGTGGGTCTGCAAATCGCCGCGCAGGATGTCCCCTGTGCCACGCTGGAGCTGTAAAAGCTATTTTTCGCTCAAAAAAAGGTTTTTAAGGGGTTTCAAATGATATTTTAACGATACATTTATCTTTTTTAGCGGTTTCAATGAACTTAGGAAGGATTCAAAACGTTTTTCAAGGCGCTCAAAAGGTCTTTGCAGCCGTTCAAAAGGTTTTTCAGACGGTTCAAAAGGTTTTTTGAACGCCTTAAAAGGTTTCTGGGACGGTTCCAGAAGCTCTTCAACCCGCTCCAAAGGTTTCTAGAACCCTTCCAGAAGTTTTTTGAGGCGCTTAAAAAGGTTTTGGAATGCCTCAAAAAGTTTCTGGATACCATCAAAAAGCTTTTTAAACGGTTCAAAAAGTTGACCGGACGACACGAAACGTTCCCGGCGAATCCGCATTAACTTTGGCAGCGCCACAAGAAGATATCCGCCACCCCGCCACAGTTGCCGGTTTGCAGGCTGGTTTTTTCCCGGCCTTGGCGCAATATCATTGAAATGCTCCGCATTGAAACCATCACCTCGCTCGACCGGCCGGAACTCGCGCCGTATCGCACGCTCAAACGCTCGGCCGCGCACGCGGAACTCGGCATCTTCGTGGTGGAAGGCGACAAGGTTTTGGATCGGATGTTGGAAAGTGATTTTACCGTCGTCTCGGTGCTGCTCATTGAGGAGCGACTCGCGGAATACGAGCCGCGCCTGCGCGCCCGGCCGGAGACAGATATCGCGCTCTACGTCTGCGAGCGGTCGGTGATGGCGGACATGGTGGGCTTTGAAATTTATCAAGGCGTGCTGGCTATCGGCAAAATTCCGCCGCCCATTACTTTGGAAAAAATCCTCGCGGACAGTGCACGGCCGCGATTTTTTGTCGCCATGGATGAGCTGTCCAATTCGGAGAATGTCGGTGCCCTCATGCGCAACTGCGTGGCGTTCGGCGTGGGCGCGCTCATCTCCGGCGAGACGTGTTGTAGTCCGTTTCTGCGTCGCACGGTCCGTAATTCCATGGGCGCGCTGTTCAAGCTGCCGGTTTTGGTATTGGGGGAACCGGATGCCGCACGGTGGGGCGAGCGTCCTCGCGAGCCGCTGGCATCCGACGGCTCGCGGGGACGCTCGCCCCACCCATCAACCTTGGTGGAAACTTTGCGCGAACTGCGCGCGCACGGCGTGCGCTGTCTAGCGGCGCATCCGCACACGGACAAGAAAATCTTGTCGCAGGCCAATTTCACCGGGGATGTCTGCGTGGTGTTCGGCAGCGAAGGTCACGGGATTTCGCCGGCAGTTTTAGCTGTGTGTGACGAAGCAGTGGCCATCCCGATGGCGAACGACGTGGATTCGCTCAATGTCAGCGCAGCGGCAGCGGTATTTTTTTACGAGGTAAACCGGCAGCGCGGGAAAAGTTAAACCGCCAAGACGTCAACAACGCCAAGGCGGGAACAAAACTTGGCAAGCTTGGGGTCTTGGCGGTTTAAATAATTTCTACCACCAATTCGCTCTCGACAAACTTGGGGTTCGGAGGAAAATCCGTACATGAAGCCCAAACAACTTGCCAATGTCCTCACCCGCATACTCGGCCTGTCATTGATTGCGCATGGTATTCCAGGTTTGATAAACAGCTTCTACGGCTGGATTCAGTTTGCCTCAGATAATCACGCTTCTTTGCTGTCGAATGCGGGGCGCGAATCGCATTATTGGATGGTTGTGCTGTACGACCTTTACCCTTTAGTCATCGGTATTGCGCTCATCGTTGGTAGCCGCTGGATTACCGAAAAACTTTTTAAGGACGAGGCGGAATAATTTAAGCCAAGTTTATTCCTTCGCTTGGCGTTGTTGACGTCTTGGCGGTTAAACTCAGCCCTGCCGATCTCGGTGAATTTCTTCCAGCCGTTGCACTACACGGGCGCTGAATGGCCGCCAGTCTAGCTCCGTCCGCACTTTCTCACTGGCAGCACTTCCCCATGCCTGACGATTCGCCGGCGTTTCATCAAACCAAGTCAGAACTTTCTCCGCGAAGCTAATCGGATTCATTTCCGAAAACCGGATGATGGGATTATGCCCCCAGTAACGCATGGTTCCCCGCAGCGGGGTGCATACCATTGGCACGCCCATCGCCGCATACTCCACCGTCTTGGCCACCATTGTACACTGGGCCCCGGTTGAAGTCGCGTAGGGCACTATCCCAACCGTCGCATCATGAATCTTTTTCGCCACATCGGCGTAGGGCACGAAATCGGTGCACTCAATGGCCGTATCGGGGATGCGGCCTTTGAGCATTTCCAGCGTGCGCCGCAGCGCGTCGGTGCGCTTGCCCACAAAACGGAATCGGGTATCCGGCCGCTTCTGAAAAACCTGCGCCAGGGCCGTTGCGCCAAACTCGTTGATATGATGATGATCCAGCGAACCGTGCATCACGACCAGCGGCGTGGGCGAAGTTTTAAAAGTAGGTTGAAATAATGCCCCGTCGTAGCCGTAATAAATCGGCAGGGTCTTTTTTTCAGGATAGCCGGCTTGCTGAAAAAGGTCAGCGAGTTCATCCGAAATCGTAAAAATCCCTTCGGCGGAATATTTGATGGGCAGGGATAGCTCAAACTTCTTGAGCTGATTTACAATGGCAGGCGGCGCAAGATATTTTGGCCAGCTATCAAAGTAGCCGGTGAGATAATCGAGGAAATTCATCGCCACGGCACAGTCCAGCGACTGCCGCAAGCCACCGGCGGCCGCACAGGAAATCGCGTGTTGCGCGAGCAGCACATCAAATTTCACATCGCGCGCCGTCTTTTGGACGAGCCGTTTCAGAAAAAATGGGTACGCGAGATATTTCAGATTGCGCAGCGAGGTGTTGCGCCCCATCTGCCACGTCGTGAACGGATGCAGCTTGATTTGAAACTTCGCCTCCAGCTCCGCGACTTGGTCGGATTGCGGCGCGAAGACGTGGACTTGATGGCCGCGCCGGACCATTTCTTCAACGAGATAAATCGCCTGCGAAGAGCCGCCGCCGCTGGGCGGATAAAAAGGTTCGTGCGTGAGGATGCCGATGTTCATCAAGTTGAAAGGGTAATTTAAGAAATGCGCGGTAAAGGCACAAGCGCGCGAATGGAACCGGCTTACCCTGAAATAAAATTTTGACTCCTTCGGGAACGGATGTTTTCCTATCCACCTATGCCTAAATCACTGGTCACTGGTGCCGCCGGTTTCATCGGGTCGCACGTCTGCGATGAGCTTCTGAAAATGGGGCACACCGTGGTCGCGCTGGATGATCTTTCGGGCGGGTTTCCGGAAAATGTTCCCGCGCGCACCAAGTTCGTGAAGGGCAAGGTGGAAAATAAGGTGCTGATAGCGAAGCTTTTTAAGCAGCACAAGTTTGATTACGTCTTTCATCTCGCCGCCTACGCCGCCGAGGGTTTGAGCCATTTCATCAAGACTTTTAATTACACCAACAATCTGATTGGCAGTGTTAATCTCATTAACGCCGCCGTCAATACGGGTACGGTGAAATGCTTTGTGTTCACGTCGTCCATCGCGGTGTATGGCCGCAATCAGTTGCCGATGCGCGAAGATCTCGTGCCGCAACCGGAAGACCCCTACGGCATCGCCAAATATGCGGTGGAACTGGATTTAAAGGAAGCGCACGAGATGTTTGGGTTGAATTACGTCGTGTTCCGGCCCCATAACGTTTACGGCGAACGCCAGAATCTGAGTGATCCGTACCGTAATGTCATCGGCATCTTCATGAAGCAGATCCGCAATGGCCAGCCGATGACGATTTTTGGCGACGGCAAACAGACGCGCGCCTTCAGCTATATCAGCGATGTCGCGCCGATCATCGCGCGCAGCGTGGAGCGGAAGAAAAGTTATAACCAGATTTTTAATGTGGGTGCTGACCACGCGTATTCCGTGCTGGAACTGGCGCGGGAAGTTGCGCAGTGCATGGGCGTAAAACCGGACGCGCGCCATTTGGAAGCGCGCAATGAAGTGGTCAATGCGTACTCGGCGCACGACAAGGCGCGGGAATATTTTGGCGACTTGCTTAAAGATGTTTCCTTGCACGACGGTCTGGCGCGGATGTCGGATTGGGCCAAAACTGCCAAGCTGCGCAAGACGAAGCCGTTTCAGGGCATTGAAGTGGTGAAAAACCTCCCGCCATCGTGGGCGGCAATGATGAAAAAGTGATTTTCCAGTCACGGCGACGAGCCAACGGCAATGGAAAATGCTTTGACTTACGGCCTAAAAAATTTAGACTGCGCTTCCGTTTTTTCCGGATGGGGTCATAGCTCAGTTGGTAGAGCGTCTGAATGGCATTCAGAAGGTCAGGAGTTCGAGCCTCCTTGGCTCCACCATCCGAAAAACTTAAAACTCCCGATTTCACACCTTGGTGAAACCGGGAGTTTTTGTTTAAAACGCCAGCGGACGCAGCGGGAGACTGGTTTATTTCTGCGGGGCTTGAACGGCGGTTGCCGCGGCCGCCTTGGCGGCGTCCTCGGAAATTTTGTTACCCCAGCCGATGATACAGGTCGAGCCAACGAGGCAGAGCAGCATCACAACGACAAGGGATTTGGTCACGGCCTTCGCCCCGCGCCATTCCTTGAAGAAAATTCCCCACAGCGTGCTGAAGATGATGATGCTCGCCATGTGCAGCGTCCAACTGGAGAACTTGTAGTTGCCCATCTGGCTTTCGCCCATCTGATAAAAAAAGAATTGAAAATACCAGAACGTGCCGGCCAGCGCGCAGAATAGCCAGTTACCCAACACCGGGATTTTAAGGTCAGTCGGCGCGGCGGCAGCAGTCGTCTGGCCGGGGGCGTGTTCGCTGCCGCCCATACCGCCGTGGTGCGCATGCTCGGCTTTGACGTGCGAAGCGAGGTATTGATAACCCGTGCGGTTCTTGATGTTCAACAGCACGCACCAGATAAAATTCGTGGTCAAGCCGCCGAGCAGAATTACCAGAATCACGGGCAGACCAACCCACAACGGGCCGGTGCCGTGGCTGGCGGAGATTTTAGTAATGGGATCGCCGAACTGAAATCCGTAGGAAAAACAGGAACTCATCACGCCGGAAAAGGTCGCAATGGCCAGCCCCTTCATCAGGCTAAACTCGGCGATGGCCGAAGATTTGCCGTCGTTGCCCATGTCCTTTTCCTTGCGCACACCCGCAACGCCGCCGATGGCAATGCCGACCAAACAAACAATGACGCCGAGGAAACAGATATTGCCGCCATGGGTCTGTAGCAACTTGGCGGCAAACTCGCCTTTCACCAGCGGGGGCACCAAGGTGCCGAAGGCGGCACAGTAACCAAGCGCAACCGCCATGCCGAGCGACATGCCAAGATAGCGCATAGTCAAACCAAACGTCAGACCGCCCAACCCCCAGAGCGCGCCCATCAGATACGTCATCCAAAAGGTATAGGACGAAGTTTCATGCAGCACGGCCAGCAGATCCTTGGTCAGCAAAAGGCCGCCAATCCACGGGCAGATGAGCCAGCTGAACAAACCGCCCGCGAGCCAGAAAGTTTCCCATGACCATTTACGGACACCTTTGTAGGGCACATAAAAAGTGCCGGAGGCCAGACCGCCGAGCCAGTGAAAGACGACGCCAAGAAGAGGATTCGGTTGCATTATTTGGGGATGGTTGGTTTAGGTTTAGTTGCGTTTGCTTAAGATGTTTTTCTCGTAGCTCTTCACTTCTGCCAGCCAATGGTCGCCCACCGGCACGCCCTGCTGCTCGCAGTAATAATCCCAGACAGCCCCGAACGGCAGCGACTTGGCTTCTTCCTGCAACGCGAGGCGCGTGGTATAATCGCCGCTGGCTTCCGCCGTACGAATGAGCGGAGTTTCCAAAAGGGCGATGAGCAGCGCTCGGAGCATGTTGCGCG
>CAIPKV010000027.1 GCA_903865745.1 uncultured Verrucomicrobia subdivision 3 bacterium
CATCCACCAACACTCTTCTGCGAATCTCGGCCCAGTCATTCATATTGCGATACATGCTTCATTGTTAATGAAGATGCCGCACTTTTGAACCGCCCCGTCACACACATGACCCCGCCGCACTTTTCAGCCGCCGTTTACACCAAAAATTTAACCGGCGCGCACTTAAAAACCGTTTAACGTCTGGGGTGACGTGCCGATAGGGAGCTGAGCCGGCGATCAGTTCTTCAGCGCGTGACGGATGTCATGGGCTTCGCAGAGGTAAACGACTTCTTCGGCGATGTTCTTCGCGTGGTCGGCTATGCGTTCGAGACTCTTGGCGGCCACGATCCAATGCAGACAGATACTAATGGTTTCGGGATGGGCCATCATGTGCTGCACGAGGGCGGCGTGCATCTCTTTGTTGAGCGCATCCACTTCGCGGTCGCGCGGGATGATGGCGCGGGCGGCGGCGGCGTCGCGGTGCACAAACGCATCGAGCGCATCTTTGACCATGGCCAATGACTTGACCGCCATGTGGGGCAGGTCGAGGGCGATTTTGACGGGCGGCTCCTGCGAGAGGTCGCGGGCGCGTTTGGCAATCTTGGTGGCCTCGTCGCCGATGCGTTCGAGGTTCTGGGAAATCTTCATGGCCACGGTGACGAGTCGCAGGTTGGTGGCGAGCGGGGCCTTGGTCAGCAGCATAATGGCCATCTCGTCAATCTCTACCTCAAACTGGTCAATGATGTCGTCGTCCGCCCGCACGCGCACGGCGAGGTCATGATCGCGTTGCATGAGGGCCTTGACGGCCTCGTTGACGGACTTCTCCGCGTGGCTGGCCATCACCAACAGTTTCTGGCGCAAGGCCTCGATCCCAGTCTCAAAATGATTTTCCATGATAAATAACTAACTCGGTTCAGCCGAATCGTCCACTGACATAATCTTCCGTGCGCTTCTGCGCCGGGTTGGTGAAGATCTTCTGGGTCGCGCCGTATTCGACCAGTTCACCGATATAAAAGAACGCGGTCTGGTCGGAGATGCGGGCGGCCTGCTGCATGTTGTGCGTCACGATGACGATGGTGAACTCCTTTTTCAAATCTAAAATCAAATCTTCGACGCGCGAGGTGGCGATGGGGTCGAGCGCGCTGGCGGGTTCATCCATCAAAAGAATCTCCGGCTTGATGGCGATGGCGCGCGCGATGCAGAGGCGCTGCTGCTGGCCGCCGGATAAACCGAGCGCGCTCGAATGCAGCCGGTCCTTCACTTCATCCCACAGCGCCGAAGCGGTGAGACTCTCCTCGATGCGCGCGTCGAGGTCGGCCTTGGATTTCACGCCGTGCAGGCGCAGGCCGTACGCGACGTTCTCGTAGATGGATTTCGGGAAGGGATTGGACTTCTGGAACACCATGCCCACGCGTTTGCGGAGCTCGATGACGTCCACATTGGGGTCGTAGATGTTGTGCCCGCCAATCCGCATGGAGCCTTCGATGCGGACGTTGTCGATCAGGTCGTTCATCCGGTTGAGGCAGCGGAGCAGGGTGGATTTGCCGCAGCCGCTGGGCCCGATGAAGGCGGTGACGACCTTTTCTTCCAGCTTCAGCGAAATACTTTTCAGCGCCTTGCTCGCGCCGTAATACAGCGAGACCTTGTCGATATCGATGAGTGGCGTGGCGGTCTTGGCCGCAGCGCCGGAGGCAGCCGACGTGGCGGGTTTGGGAATCAAAGTTTCAGCCATAACATGAAGGTCATTTAATAGTTTCAGCCGAGGGCCCGCAATTTCTTCCGCACCCGCGCGCGGATGAGGATGGCGACAATGTTGAGCGCGAACGTGAGGATCAAGAGCACCAGCACCGTGGCGTAAAGGATGGGCCGGGTCTGCTCGATGTTGGGTGATTGTGTGGACAAGACGAAGACATGGTAGCCGAGGTCCATGAATTGGTCGCTCAGATGTTGCGGCAGCGAGGCCATGTAATACGCCACGCCGGTGAACAGGATGGGTGCGACTTCGCCCGCAGCGCGGCTGACGGCGAGGATGCCACCGGTCATGATGCCGGGCAGCGCCTGCGGCAGCACAATCTTTAAAATGGTTTCCAGCTTGGTGGCACCGAGCGCGAGGCTGGCTTCACGCAAGCCCGGCGGAATGGCTTTCAAGGATTCCTCGGTGGCCACGATGACGACCGGCAACGTCATCACCGCCAAGGTGAGCGACGCCCAGATGAGCGCGGGTTGGCCCCAAACGGCGGTGGGATTATGCAGCAACGCATCCATGTGTTTGCCAACGAAATTGATGAAGAAGCCGAGACCGAACAAACCGAAGACGATGGAGGGGACGCCGGCGAGGTTGTTGACGGCCGCGCGGATGATGCGGGTGACGTTAGAGGTGTTCGCCGCATATTCGGTCAGATAAATCGCCGTGATGACGCCGACGGGGATGACGAAGATGGTCATCACAATGACGCGGAACGACGTGCCGACAATCATCGGCAGGACGCCGGTGGTATTCGCGTCGAAGAAATCTTTCTTCGGAATCGTGGAAACAAAGTGCCACGAGATGGCGCTCCACCCGTTGACGATGATGTTGAGTAAAATCGTTACCAGGATGCCGATGATGAATAGCGTGGCCAGACCCGTCAGGCCGGAGAAGAAAAACGACCAGAAATCAAACTTCTCTGCGCGGAAATGGCGGGTGGTGGGCGACGACGATGGTGGTTCCGGCAGATATTCCGGGGGCGTGAGCGTATTCATTTCTTGCCCTCCAGCTTGTTCTTGAACCGGTGAATGACGAGGTCGCCAATCATATTGGAGATGAAGGTGGCGGCAAACAGCAGTGCGCCCAGCATGAAAAGAATCCGGTAGTGCGGTCCGCCGCTGACGGCCTCGGCCATTTCGGCGGCAATGGTGGTGGTGATACTGCGCGCTGAATCGAAGACGCTCCAGGACATCACGCTGGCGGAACAAACCATCAGGACAATCATGGTTTCACCGATGGCGCGACCGAAGCCCAGCACGGCGGCGGCAAAAACGCCGGGCAGCGCAGCGGGCAAAACAATCTGCCACGCGGTCTGCCAGCGCGACGCGCCAAGCGCGAGCGCAGCCTGCGTGTAGGTGCGCGGGACGCTGGTAAGCGCGTCTTCGGCGATGGAGAAAATCACGGGGATGACGGCAAAGCCCAGCGCGAGGCCGGCGACAAAGGCGTTGAGGCGGGTTTGGTAATGGAAAAGGGATTGCAGCACGGTCGCCATGACCAACAGCGCAAAGAAGCCGACGACGACGGACGGGATTCCGGACAGCAGCTCGATGGCTGGTTTCAAAAATTCACGAAAGCGCGGGCGCGCTAGCTGCGAGACATAGATGGCCGCACCAACGGCAAGCGGCACGGCGAAGAGTAGGCCGATGAGCGTGACTTTCAATGTGCCAACGACCAGCGGGATGATGTTGAACTTCTTGATTTCGCCGACGGGCTGCCAGATGTATTCGGGTTTGTCGTAGCCTTTCCATTGATGAGGCTGGACGAGGTATTTCCATTCCGTCGTGTTGATGTGCGCGTCAGGGTCGTTGCGGAATTTCTCAGGAACATCGTCCTGCTCCTCGACCTTCATTTCCATGAGGTCGTGGAGGTTTGCCTTGGTCATCTTGGCGAACTGTTCCGGGGTAATTTCAAGGTAGGCCTCAAGCTTGGCGGGCGAAAGCTTATCCAGATCATCGGGAGGAATGGGTTTTTTAACGAGTGCGGTATCGGTCTGGCCAAGGAAAACCGGCAGGGCCTCGCGCGCGACAAACAGGAATATCAGCAGCACCATCAAAATCGCCGAGAGGGAGACCAGGAAGATGAATTTCTCCGCGAGCCATTCGCCGGGTCGCGCCTGATGGCCGCGCTGGATGCCCATCCAACCCGAGGTGCGGCGCGAATCGTTTTGTTCACTTGGCGTCACGTGGTAAAAATTTATGCGGGCGTAACGGAAATCTCAATGAAATCCGAGCCGCCCGCGTGAGTGATTATCGGCGTAACCGAAATCAATCAATTGCTGCGCAAATCCTTCGGCAACGGATAATAGCCGATATCCTTGACATACTGCTGGCCGTCATCGCTACGAATCCATTTCAAGTAGGCACCAATTTCATCCTTATCCTGCGCCGGATTCACGTAGATGTAGAGGTGGCGCCAGATGGGATAGGAGCCATTCATGACCGTTTCTTCCGTGGGGAGGATGGCCGGGGAGGCATCCGTCGCCTTGATGGCAAGTTGTTTAGTGCCGCCGCCATAAGCCGCGCCGCCGTAGCCGATGCTGTACTTATCCTTGATAATCGCCTGTACGATGGCCGCCGTTCCGGGCATGGTCTGCGCGCTCGCAACAAAGTCACTGCCTTGGAGCACATGGGACTTAAAGAATTCGTAGGTGCCGGAGCTGTTTTCACGGCTGTAAACCGTGATGGCCGCATCCGGTCCACCGACATCTTTCCAGTTGGTAATCTTGCCGCTGAAGATATCGCCAACCTGGCCGACGGTAAGTTCTTTCACCGGGTTCTCTGGGTTCACATAGACGGACAAGCCGTCGAGCGCGACCTTGTATTCCGTCGGTTTGGCACCAAAGGCAATGAGGCACTTTTGCTTTTCCGCCGGTTTGATGGAACGCGAGGCGTCACATAGGTCGGTGGTCTGGCTCTGCAGCGCAGCGAAGCCGACACCAGTACCGCCGCCCGAGACGGAGATTTTCACATTAGTATTGCTGGCCATGTAGATTTCGGCCCATTTCTGAGCCAGAACCAGCAGGGTGTCAGAACCTTTGACGGTGATGTTGCCCGCGAAGCAGCCGGTGGCGAAGGCTGTGATTGTGAGGATGAGTGCGATTTTCTTCATGGGGTGATTATGCCCAGTTAGACTTGAATTTGCTTGTTACGATTTGGTGACGTTTAGAGGTTGGGGAGCCGCCATTTTTATTTGCCCGAGCAGAATTTTTAAATAAGCTGCGGCCATGTCGAGCCTGATTAGCCAACTGCAAAACAAGTTTCTGGCCATGGGCATTTTGGTGTTGTCCCTGACCGCTGCCGCATCGGACAACGTTGGTTCAAACTCGGGCGACATGCTGCTGCTCGACGACCTAGGTCGTGTGGTTCAGGTGCCGAAGAATGAGGTGCCGGCTGCCTTGCAGCCGCCGACAACCAGCGGAACGCAACTGCAGTTGCCCAACCCGACGGCGGGAGCCAGTATGCCCGTAGAAATCCAGCGGCGGGCGCAAGCGAGCACGAACGGTATTCAGTTTTTTCCCGCCACGCCGCCCCGACTCATGCCCTACCTCGCGAGTCAGGACGATTATGGCAACTCGGCCATTCGTCCGGGGGCGCTGTTTTTCTTTACCCCGTTGGAAGGCTTGGTGCAGGGCGGCAAATACCAGCTTTCAGATTGGGGTTTCCGTTACTCGCTCGACCAAACGCTGACCTATGCCAGCCTGACTGGGGTGAAGAAAGGAGCCAGCGACTTGAGCTATTACACCTTAGACTTCAAGTCGAAGCTGGCCGTATATGACGCGCCGGATGCTGGCACCGCTGGCTGGATTAGTTCCCAGATCGAAGCCAAGAATGGTCTGAATAGCAATAGCGACTCGCAATCTGCCAAGTCCAATCTCGGTACCTTGACCGACCCCACTGGCATCTGGTCATCCGTAAACGGCTTTCGCATACCGGAACTAGCCTGGCAACAATCTGTGCGTCACGGCGAAATTGTCGTGGTGGCGGGCATGGTTAGCCAGCAGAACTACATTGATGGCAACGCCTATGCCGCCACCGGACGCGGCAAGTTCATCAACTCTGCGCTCATTCATTCGGAGGTGTTACCGCTGGCCCAAAATGATTTTGGCATTAATCTCCAATGGCAGCCGCTCGATGAATGGTATGCCATGGCTGGTGCTTCCATGGGCAACTCCCCGACTGCCAATTCCCCTTGGACGGATTACAGCAGCGCCAACTGGTCGGTGCCGATGGAGTTTGGTTACGCGCCGCGCAACTTGCTTGATTTGGGGCCGGGCGTTTATCGGCTGCAACCCTTTGCCGCCGCCGTGGATGGCAGCAGCGGGGGTGGGTTGTGCTGCGACCTGCAACAACAACTGGGCAAAGATTCACCGTTTGGCTGGTTTGGTCGCGGCGGCTTTGGTAATTCTAAAGTGTCTGCCGGGGCCGACCGTCAAATCGGCAGCGGGTTCGTTATGCAAGGCCCGATGGAAAACCTGCTGTTGCAGCGGAAGAGCAACGATTTCTTAGGCGTCGGCTTTGTTTGGAGCCAGCCCTCGGACACCGATAAAAAGATTTATCACGAGAATGAATACGTAGCGGAATCGGTCTACTCCCTGCAACTGACGCCCACCATCAAAATCCAACCCGACTTCCAAATGATTTGGGATCCAGTCTTTCATAAGGATGTAAACCACGCGACGGTGTTTCAAATCCAGCTCGTAATGGCTTGGTAAGCTCCTTATTAGTTAGAGGTTGCGTTCATATTGTTCCGCAATACCGATGCCGTTGTTCAACAACATCGGCTCGCAACCCTCCCGCTCGCTACGTGGCTGTCATTCGAAACGGTAGAAGTCAGCTAAAAGCTAACCGGTAGTTGGTGCATTTTCACCGCTCGTTGTCGCTTTCGTCTATTTCGGGCGAAAGGTGACGATTTTAACTCGCCAGACCAAGTTTTTGAGACTTTTAGGGTGGGAAAGAGCTGTTTGAGCCGTTCCAGCAACTTATTTAGCCGCTAAATAAGTTGTAGCGACCGTTAAACTAATTCTTTGGACGGTTAAATAAGTTGTAGCAGCCTCCAAAAGAATTCTTTTGAAAGCTGAAAGAGTTGTCGCCGGGTCTAAAACATTTCTTTGGAAGGCTGAAAGATTTCTTTGGAACCTCAAATTAGTTGTAGCCGACCTCAAAAGATTTCTTTGGAACCCTCAAGGAGTTGCTTGGAACATCCAAAGAATTGCTTGGAAGCTTCAAGAAGTTGTAGCAGGCGGCCAGGAAGTTTTCGGGAAACGTCAAAGAATTGCTGGCGACTGCCCGATAATTAGCCGAACCGTTCAAGAAGTTGCCGCCACGCAGAGGTGCCGTTCTGCTATTGAAAGTTGGGTTGGCTTCTGAAATAGTTACCGTTCGAGCAATTCTTCCGTGGGCCTGTAGCTCAATGGTTAGAGCAGAGGACTCATAATTGAAAAACGGTATTTCACCTCATTTCACCTCACACAACACGACATCATAATACGCACGTAAACATTCAGTTTTTTCGTTTTTAGTGCAGCACGAGCATCCACTGTATCACCCCATTTCACCTTAAAAAATGAGCTGCGGGATACAATTTGGGATACAATGGCAAAGAAGATGAATTCTGAAACTTTGATCCTTACATTGTATCCCGTTTTGTATCCCGCGTTGTTTTTTTGCGCCAAATTACGAGGATAATTCTGGCAAACAGGCTTGAAATCGGTGGCTAGGAGGTAAGAAAGTATTTAGCCGCCAACGAATACTCTTAAACTCGGAAAACCTTTTTTGAAACCGTCTCCGCTTTAAGTTGCAGCGGGAAATTTCGCGCAGAACGCCGTCAGGCCTTCTGAAAGTTTACCTTTTAGCATTACTTCAGGCATCAAAAATGGCTTCCCAGTAATCGTTACCTCGACTTTTCCAGTCAAGATTATGTAAATCCCGGTGACTATCCCAAGAGTATGCGTGGCGGTAAACTCTCCATGAATTTTGCCGTTCTTCTCAAACGTATATTTTCCAGTTGCATCGGGATGCTTGAAATCACCGGACTGATCATTGCCGTTGATTTGGACCCCGTGCTCATCAGCTAACTTTTTAAGTTCTAGAAAAGATGGAACTTTTCCAATGGGGTGGGAGATGGTCAAAGGCATAATGAATTCTCTAATGTTGAGGTGTGAGAAAAGTTTCCAAATTTGGTAGCGGAAGGCAAGTCCACAATAAATTTCATTCATAGCAGTTTCCTGCTTTTAGAACACCCCCCCCCCGCAACAGCCCCTCATTTTGTGTTATGAATCTTTGATAGGAATATCGTTCCTGTCAGTCCCCGGTGCTAATCAGCGCCGGGGATTTTTCATTACCACCCTAAACGAAAGGAGCCCATGCCGCAAAAAAGCACCAACCAACTGATCGGCCTGGGCGTGCTCGCCCTGGTCGGCCTCTTCATCCTTTACGAAATCTGGCCCTACGTCGTCGGCTTCCTGGCCGTCGTCGGGGCGGCGCAGATTTACCGCGTATGGAGAAATCACTACGGCCGCTAACCCCCAATTCCATGAAAGGAGAGTCATATCGAAAATCATCAGCTCACCCCCATCCTCATCACCGGCGGCGCCACCCTGACGGCGCTGCTGCTCCTGCGTGCCGGCCAGAAGCCGGCACCAACATCCCCCGCCAAATCATTCACCGACGAGAACCTGACCGAGCGGTTCATCACCGCCATTCCGGAACTCACGCGGGAGCTCAACCTCGAACTGGCAACGGCCACGTATAACGAGACGTTCACCAAGCAGAGCGACCTGAGCACGTGCTGGGGTCTGATAGACCTAGGAACATCCATCGTGCAGGTGCAGGTACCGGTGACCTACCGCTACCACCTGCGCCTGCGGGAGCCGTGGCACCTCGAACTCAGACAGGGATGCCTGGTGGTGAATGCCCCGGTCATCACACCGAGCCTGCCACCCGCCATCCACACCGACCGGCTGACGACATTGTCGGTTCGGGGCTGGGCACGCGGCTCGACTGGCACCCTGCTTACGGAGCTCCAACAAACCCTGACTCCGACGCTGAACCGGTTTGCCGGCGATGCCCGGCACCTGGAGCTGGTACGACCGCAATGCCGGGCCTCGGTGGCGGAGTTCATCCGGCTCTGGCTGGAACGGGAAGGTCAGGCGGCCCGCATCACCAACATCACGGTGAAGTTCGCCGACGAAACATCCAAACAACTGAAACCATAACCAAGAAAGGAATCCCATGATCACACTCGAAGCCAACTACAGTAAGAAGATCGGCCTGCCTGGGTACAGCAGCCACCAGTTCAGCGTCACCCTGAAGTCTGAGCTGGCGGACATCACGCAGGCAGAAAAGGAAAGCGCGCGGTTGTATGCCGTGTTGCAGAACAGCGTGGACCACAACATCCGGCAGGTCGGGTTCTTACCGACCGCCAATGGAAATGGCCACGCCCCACCGGTGGAAAGCGACACCTGGAAGTGCTCGGACAAGCAGCGCGAGCTGATCCTCAAGATCACGGACGAGCACAAGCTGGACAAGGCCAAGGTCGAGCAGCTGGCGCAGGATCGGTTCGGCAAAGGCGTCAAAGCCCTGAACAAGCTGGAAGCGTCCGGGTTGATCGAGGAGTTGCTGGAACAAACCGGCCAGAGCAAGCCACGCAATCAGCGGTTCAGCCCGCCGAAGGCAGGTACCCGATGATCGCCATCATTGAAAACGGGGCGGGTCCCGTCGCCGAGATCAGTCCACTGGAGAAGCTAAAGCGAACCGTGTCGGCGTCCCGGTTGAACTGCTGGCTGCAATGCCGGTTGAAGTTCTACTTCCGGTATGTACTGAAGATCACGAAGCCAAAGACGGCGGCCCTGCACTTCGGCAGTGTGGTACATCTGGTGTTGCAGCACTGGAACATGAGCCGGTGGCGGCGGCAGCCGTTTGAGATTGCCAAGCTCAAGGAAGTGTTTGATACGGGCTGGCTGGATCAGGGCGGAGCGATTGACTGGGACGGCGAAGAGCCGGACCAAAAGAACTCGGCCTGGGCGGTCTTGGAGAAGTACTTCACTGAAACCCCAATCAAGGCTGGGGAGATGCCGGAAGCGGTGGAGGTACCGGTGGAGGCCGACCTGACATCACACGGTCTGCCAGTACTCATCGGCGTATTGGATCTGGTCCGGGCGGGTGGCCGCATCGTTGACTTCAAGACGGCGGCCAAAACGCCGGAACCGGAGATGGCACTGCACCAGAATGGGGTACAGCTCGACTGCTACTCAGTCCTGTACCGGGAAGCGACCGGCAAACGTGAGTCCGCACGGGAACTGCATCATCTGGTGAAGACGAAGGTACCGAAGCTGGTGATCACGCCGGTGGAACCGATGCTGGAATATCAGCGCTCACGGCTGTTCCGGCTGATGGAAGACTACGTGGAGGGGCTGGACCGTGGTGACTTCATCCCGGCACCCGGCTTTGGGTGCATGGGATGCGAGTTCATGGCTGAGTGCAAGAAGTACGACGGAGGCCGTCATGCGTAGTAGATGCGAATGCCGGTTGACGGTGATCGGCACGAAGCGTGATGTGCAAGCGTTCCATGACAGTGCGTGGGAGCAAATCCTGCGCGCGCGTTATTACGATCCGTTGCAGTTGTCACCGTGCCGGTTCGTCGGCCAGTTCGAGGTCGTCGACCACGACCTGAAGCGGTTTCGCCGCCTGTCTAAGGCACATCCTGATTTGGTGCTGCTATTGGACTTCGAGTTGTTCCCGGGCCGGATCAAGGGACTGGCCAAAGCCAAGGCTGGCGAACTGGAGCACTGCGAGATCAGCTATTAAGCAACCCCAACCCCTGGCCGGATGCTCGTTTGCGAGTGTCCGGCCTTTTTACTTTCCCGGCCGGTCCCTGCGTGAGTGCGCAACGGAGCGGGCCGGGAGTTCGCACACATAAACAAACAAAAACAAAAAAGGAAAAAATGAAAAAGATCACGGTTGAATACGGCGTGGATAGCATCACGAAACAGGTTGAGAGCGGGTTCACCTTTGGCGATTTGCAGCAATGCGATTCGTTCAAGGCGGCCCTGGGCTACGGCGACAACACCAAGGCACTGGTCAACGGCATCGAACAGAGCCGGACCACGGTGATCCCGGACGGGGCGGTCGTGCGCATCGAGACGGCGGCTAACACCAAGGCGTAAGCCATCACCCCATTGAAGCCCGCTCCTGTCCAAAGGGGGCGGGCTTCTTCATTTAACTATGGAAAAGACTGAAATCATCATCCGCGACAATGGCACGCTCACCGAGCGCACCATTCATGAACGCGACCTCAAAGCCGAGGGCGAGGTGCTCGACGAGCTGACGGCCGATGTCACGCGCGTCCAGCGCAATGTGCTGGTCATCCCCGACTGGGGAGTGGCCCACGCGAATGTCGGTTTGGAAGACACCATCTGGTCCGTGGGCATCAAGCGGATCCCGCTTAAAGCCCGGTTCAAGCTGGTCAACAGCGTGCTGGTGCCGATGTTCGCCTCCATGACCGACCTGGAGATGCCGATGGTCTGGTGGGCGCCCCCGGAAGTCCGGCTGGTGTTCGTAGTCAGAACCACCCTGGAAGATGACTTCGTGACCATCGGCGGCAACTGGCTCTTTGCCTACAGCAAAGACAACAATGGCTATCGTTTGCCGCTGCCCAATCTGCATGACGAATGCAGCCTGTGCACCGGGGAGTTTGAAGACAGCCATACCACGGCCCAGAGTGCGCTTACGGCCAGCCTGGAACAGTTCAACCGGTCGAAGTGGAATGCCGACCTCATGCGGACGGTGGCGCAGTCGCAGCAGTTCTTCCGGTTCCGGCCCACCAACGAGACGTTTGAGACGCTGCCGATTGTGGCGGCGGACTGGACCAACCTCTGCGACAAGGTCGGCACCGCCCTCATGGACCGGGTGATCTTATGAATCCCCAATCACCCGCCCTCGTGGCCACGCTGAAAGCCTGTGGCACCCATCATGCCAGTGTGTCCCGTGAACGGTTCATCGAAGGTTGGACTGAACTATGCCGTGAAGATGTCACTCCGTTCATCAAGCCCTCCCTCCCGGTCATGGCGGCATTGTTGCTCCATGATGACCGGTTCCGGCAACTGCTGAATGGAACTGAGCAGTTGCAGTTAAAGGCGCTCGTCCAGCTGGCGCTGGATCGGTACCAACAACAAACCAATCCACCCAACAAGCTCGGCCGGCTAATCGCCGGGCTTATCAAGGAACAGTAACTGGTAACTGCGTTAGTAACTGCGTTACGGCCAACTATTAAAAACAAAGGAATAAACATTATGCACTATATCATCGGTTGTGGGGGAGTTGGCTCGGCCATCGTCCCCTCGTTCTGTCTGTTAAAACCGCCGGCGGAGATCACCTTGATCGACGGCGACACCCTCGAAACCAGAAACCTGAACCGGCAGATGTTTGATGCCCGGCAGGTGGGTATGAACAAGGCGGAGGCTTTGGCCACGAAATATCGCTGCCGGTTCATCCCCGAATGGTTTGCCCGGGGCAAGATCAGGCACCAGCGCAATGACTGGCTCATATGCCTGGTGGACAACCATCGCACCCGGCTGGAAGCATTGGAGGTCTGCGACGAATCTGGCTGCCAGGCCATCTTAGCCGCCAACGAAACCCATTCGTCGGAAGCCTACTACTACCGGCGGACCTGGCAGGGTACCCATCGTGATCCCCGGGTTTATTACCCTGAGATCAATACTGACCCCAGCGGTGATCCCCGGGCTACCGCCATCGGTTGTACCGGGGAGGCGCAGGTGGCCAACCGGCAGTTGGTCTCGGCCAACCTGATGGCGGCGGCTTTGGCGGAGCACCTGTTTGTGCTCTGGAACTTCAAGGCGCCGCGCATGGACGCCGAGACGGTGGCGGTGCTGCCCTACAAGTTCGTGGCCAACCTAAGCAAACTCGAAACCTACAAATGAAAGGAAATCAAATGAATGGCGAAAATGCTGAACCGGTTGTCATCAACCGCTGCAAGATCGATGAGGTGTTTGCCAGCCCCTTCATTGAGTTGATCGGGCTGGCCCCACGCAACCCGGTGGTACGCGGATTGATCCTGTCCCAGACCGGCCGGCTGCCGGAACCGGAACGCGTGACGTTCGAGCAGATCAAAGAATGGGTCGAAATGACCTGTACTAAAAAGATCCGGCCACCCAATGCCCCGCGTTCCCAGGCCGGGGATGGGTTTGCCATCAAGCTGGAGTTCTCGGAGACCGAGTATGGCCGGGCACACTATTCGGTCGGTCGTTCCGGCAGCGATGACTTCACCCTCGATGCGGATGAAGTGTTGGCCTTGGTCCATGCGGCCATTGATGACGCAACGGGTGTGGAGGCGGTCATAGACAAGATCGCTGAACTGATCGATACCGAGGCGTGGGAGCGGTGTGAGCCCAACCTGGATGACTACGGGGACTACGAATACGACGAGCACGAATCCAACGACTCGGGCAATGGATCTGTGGACTATTCGCGGACGCAGGTCCGTGAGCGGCTGCTCGGCTTCCTGCGCGAGCGTCATCCCGGCTTGCTGGAGGAACTCACATGAAACTGACCAAGCTGGCCAATGCGGAGTTATGTCAGGAGAAGGTCGTGGCCGGGCTGTTGTCCTGCCACATTGACTACGAGATCAAGTCGGGGAAAGGGCAGATTGATTACACCGGGCCCAAGTTCTCAGCCGGGATGTGGCATCAGGTGTTGTCGTTCTTCCGTTGGACGCACAAGGAGATGGATAGCGAAAGTCAGGTGCGCCTGTATGTGAACATCAAGCTCGGTCGCTGGGGTGCCTGGGCGTTCCCGCAGGAAGCCCGCACCGGTATGAGCGCCCGTGAAATCGCCACGCCGGAAGCCCCGGAACAGGCGGTCGCACGGTTTGCTTCGTGGGGTTCGGAACCGTCCGGTGACTGGCTCTACTTCGCTACCGTGCATCATCACTGTTCAGCCAGTGCCTTCCAATCCGGCACGGATGAGGCCAATGAGCGGAATCAGGACGGCTTGCACCTAACGGTAGGCCGGATGGACGCCGAACGGCATGACTTGCATGCCCGGTTCTATCTCAACGGGAACTGTTTCGCTCCTGACCTGAGCCGGTTCTGGCCGTTGGACCCGGTCCTGGCGGAACAGGTGCCAGCCACCCTGCATGATGAGCTGGCCCGGTTCCAGATGGGCGAGAAGGTCGTCGTGGACTTCCCGGATGCCTGGCGCAAGAACGTCATTGAGGTGCTTGCGCAGGGCCACCATGCAGACCGCCATCAGCTGGGCATTCCCCTGCAACGCTGGCCTGATGATGACTGGCCGAATCCGCGTCGGCTGGACCAGCCGGTCTGGATCCGGACGGGTCATGCCGTGCGGGAGATTGCTGAACGGGGCGGTGCCAGTTCGCTCACCGATGAGGACTTCGTGGTCGCCCTCCAGTCCCTCGCCGAAGATCCGGCGGCCAGCCTCATCGTGGAAGCCTGCCTCAAACATCAGGTCACGCCGGAGGAACTCCTCGGTGAGGTCCAGTCCTACGAGTCGGGCTTCTAACCCTAACCATCAACACCACTTGGCCGGATACTTGGCAACAAGTGTCCGGCCATTTTTATTTTATGAAATCAAACTATCAACCACGGGAGTTCAAGGTGGTCTGTGTCCGCGAATGCGTGGCCACCGACCTCATTGATAATCCCGAACAAGCCGTCAAATACTGGCGGGAGAACATCCCGCAGGCGCCGTGGTACGATCCCATGAAGGAGGCGTTTGTGGTTCTGCTGCTCAACAGCCGTAAACGCATCCTTGGCCACAACCTGGTTGCACTGGGCAGCCTGGACACCTGTCCGGTGACGCCGCTCCATGTGTTCCGGCCGGCAATCGCCTTGGCGGCAGCCAGCCTCATCCTGATGCACCAGCACCCTTCCGGCGTCCCGACGGCTTCGGAGGCCGATATCAAGGTCACGCGGGATCTGATCCGGGCCGGGCAACTGCTCAAGATCGAGATCGCTGATCACGTCATCATTGGCGGTCAAGACCGCTTCACGTCGCTTAGGACCAGTGGCTACTTCTACTGAACTTCGAGGTCATTGCCCTCACTCACCAACCGGCCGGGAGCGCAATGGGCTCCCGGCTTTTCGATTAACACTTGTCTCCTCTTGGAGACAGAGACCGCTAACATTATGAACTCAGAACAAAATAACCATGAACAGTCCGGCACGGACTTGGGCCCCGTCATTTACAGCTATACCCGGAAGCAAGCGCTTGCCGACGGCATGCAAGTGGACGTCACCAAGACCGCCAGGGAAGCCGGCATCAGCTTCCCCGTGTTCCTGACCCGGACGGTGTTTGATACCTATGTCGCCGTGCCGGCAGGTGTGACCGGTCAGGACGAGGCGGGTCGAATGTGGGACCTCTGTTGGATGTTGCGATACGCCATTCTTCGTAGCTCCAACCACAGCGACCGGGTGCCGGTGACCTTGTATGTTCGCAATGACAACCGCGGCGCCAAGCTCGTTAAGCTCATTGCCCAATGCGGACCTCTTGATATTGACGATCCACAACCCAGCATCACCGTCATGATGCCCGGGGAAGATTAAACACGGGGGCGGGTTCTGCAACGAACATAACAATGAGCGGGGTCGCGCAGGCCTCCGACAGTTTAATCAAAGGAATAAATTATATGAACGTAAAATATATCAGCCGCGATATTGGGCTGATTGCCCTTTTAATATTCAAGGCCAGCTTGGTCTTGAGTATCTGGCTAATAGTGGCTGGCGTGTTAACACTCACCGGAGCGGCACGGATCGCTTTGGTGTGGCGGAACCCGGCTGGCAATTGAGGTCGGGGATTTGGAAACGAGAAGCCGGCCTCGGGGTCGGCTTCTTTTTTATGTATTGGGTAGAGGCGAGGGTCGGAATCGACCGAGTCTCGTCTTCTACAAGCCACTCGGAATCAATCGTCTATGGCATCGCTGACTGTTTGACAGTAAACGAGTTGCGTTAATTGTCAACACATATCCGGCCATATCTTTATATGCCGGTTTTTACCCTGTTAAAAGGGTCCGTGCTGGCATTTCTGCTGGCACTTTTTTCGCCGGTATTTCAGTCAGATATCATTGATTTTGCGCTCGGCTTCGCCCAACACACGCAACACCGCGCTGAAACTTGGTGGGTTTGCCAAAAACATCGTTTGCATCTGGTTGTAGTCACGCGCCAAATCTGCTTGACGATACGATGGTGGTAGCAATTTCAAACTGCCAGGCTTTGCCGTTTGATAATTTGCCCAACTTGAGGCAAAAAATCGGCTCTTGTGCTTCACCACCCGTTTCAGCAAATCAAGCCGAGCCAATGCCGCCGCCCGCGCTGGGTGTTCCCAAAGTGCTGCCACGTCTGCGTAGTGGCGCGCGAATCTTTCACGGATGGGTTGCTCGGCGGGACGATGATGTTCAGCGTGCAAGATGGTTGCCTTTTCCCAAAATGTCCGCTCAACTTCCAACGCCACCACTTCAACTTGAAAATCATCAAAGCTGGCTTGAATCACTTCCGCGAGCATCGGTTTGACGTTGTGAACTCCAGTCGGACGCTGATCGGTGAGCGAACCGAATTCCACTTTGACGAGTGGCTGGATGTAACCGCCAGTCGGCGGCAACGCGCTGGGATAGGAAAATAGCAGCACCGGAGATTTGGATACGGTGTCGAGTTCATAGCTCAACCATTTTCCATTGTCGGCCTTTTTGCCCAGTGCCGTCCTGATGTTCTTTTCCAGTTCCGTTTGAAAATCTTCCTGCACTTTGGCGATGCAAGCCGCCTCCAATTTTTCAAACCGCTTGCGCCGTTGCGTTGGTGTTGGCGCATCGTCCAAGTCTGATTCTTTCCAACCCAAGAGTTCCGGTGCGATGGAAAGGTCGATGTCTTCTGAAAATCGTTTTATCGCCCCGAACACTTTGGACAATGAAGTGCCGCCTTTGAAAACCAGATGTGTTCCCGCTGCTGACGATTGAAAAATCTGCTGCAACATCCAGCACACCCAAAAATCCTTTTCGACAATAACCGGAGACACGTCGAGCCGGGCGGAGGCTTCGCGCACAAAGGCGGCGCGCTCGGTGGCGGGTAGTTCCGTAAACCGGCTCATCGCCCGGACTCCTTCCCGGCGATGGCGCGCAGATGCGGATGCATCCACACCGGGGCGAACGACAAATCCTTGAGCAACTGCCGCCGGTCTTTCGGCGACAAAAGCCGGTGCAATTGGTTCACGCGATCTTCGGTGATGTTGGCCTTGCCAAGATAACGCAATGCCTGGATCAACAGTCCGCTCATCCGGTCGTGGGCACGCAGACGACTGGGGGCGGCCTGTTTCAAGACAATGGTCTGCCGCCCCACGCGCACCTGACGTGAAGCGCCGTCGGTGTGATACACGATTTTAGCCGGCACTTGTTCCGACAGGTGCAACAAATTTGCCGCGTAAGCACCAGACGCCTGAATGCGTGTGCCATTGCGACCGGCCAACGCCTCGGCAATCGCCTCCACTGGCGGAGACAGCAAGCCCAGCACAGGATGCTTTTGGGGACAATCGTATAATCCCCGCGCCAGCCGTCGGATGCTGTCGTCGCGCACCAATCGCAACAGGGTCATGCCCACGGCGTGCGGCGTGCCGAGGTCGAGAAAATCCTTGGGCGTGAACACCCACGGTTGCCCGCGTTGCCGGATGCGTTTGTTGATGGCGTGCGCCAGATTCACGGCTTCAAAGATGTTCCAAACGTGTTAAAAAAACAACCCTGTTTTTTTAACAAGAAAATCAGGGTTTTAATGGCCCGCCGCACTCTTGACAGGGCGTTTAACATTGAGCAGGCGGCGAACGGTGTATTATTCGCCGCCTGCTCAATGTGAAAGACAACAATTCTTGGTTGTCGGCCAACTTCGTCAAATTTCCAAAACCAGACATGCAGACTCCGAGCATTATTCCTAAGTGCCATCCGATGGCGGAGCGAACGCGGTCAAGGTGGAGGCGACGGAAATTGAGGCGCACAACCTTGACGGCGGGAGTGAGCCATATAATGGAGGCACGAGGCACGCTCGGTGTGCGGCTGCAATAACCCGAATGTCAGCCAGCTTTATTGCGTTGGCATAACCAGCGGGCGGAACACCTGTCGAGGTTGGGCTATATCGGAAAACATGGGCTGCCAAAAGGAATGGTTGCCATATCAAAAGCTCCATGTTTTGTTGGAACCGGATAAATTCAAATAGGTTTAAAATTTCTTTCCGTTTTTGACATTAAAAATCGTTATTCGGGGTGGAGTGTTTTTACGAAGCGCAATCAAAGGATTTCAGAAAAGATTATGTCTAGTTCAAGAAGAGTTCAGGATTCATTATCGAAAAGGGAAAGGGAAATCCTTGCCTTGGTAGCCGAAGGCTACAACAATCAGGAGGTTGGCGAACGACTCTCCATTACGCGCACCACTGCACGGACTCACCTGACTCACATTTATAAGAAGCTTTCAGTTTCTAGTCGCACCCAAGCAGTTGTGAAATATTTCTTCTCTGCATAATCCGGTAGATTAATCTGGGGTTGGAAAAGCGACCCGTAACAGCCGCTTGGGCCAACAAATTGTCCGCATCCTGCATCTTGCTATGAAGTTGTAGCACTCTGGTTTATGATCAAAGCTGGCTTCGCTGCCGGTGAATTTGGGGCAGTTTTGCTTGTGGTTCTGTGGTTCTCTCGCTATTGGGATGTTGGCATGATTGCGTTTCGATCACTTCAAAGGGGTTGCTGGGTTCTGGCAACACTCGGCTTGGCGCTCGTTGGGTCTTCGACTAGCACGCTGGCAGCCGAGGATTTTCTCGTGCAGGTGTGGAATACGGATGAGGGGTTGCCACACAGCACAGTGACGAGCATCGCGCAGACGCCGGACGGTTATCTTTGGCTTGGCACTTTGTTGGGTGGGGTTTCGCGGTTCGATGGTCAGCGGTTTGTCAATTTTCATCCGGGCAACACGCGCGAACTGCGCTCCATCGAAATCCATAAACTGCTGGTGGATGCTCAGGGCACGCTATGGATCGGCACGGTGGAGGGCGCCTTGATATCGTATCGCGAAGGGCGCTTCCGCTTCGAGCGGCAGGACACGGAAACCCCCGGCGCGTGGAATTACAGTGTGGTGTCATCCAGCACCAATTCCGTGATTCTGTCATCTTATTACGGCTGGCTGTTTCGCGGCACCCTTGTCAACGGCACCAATCGTTGGGAAACGATTCAGACGCCGGATGCCATGATGGGCACGTCTCCCTGCGCGGATTCGCAGGGAGGGATATGGTATCAAAAACAGGACGAGCAACTCGGCCGGATTGATGGTAATCAGTTTGTGACGGTAACGAATCCACCCGGGCTGGGCAGTCAACAAATCAACACATTGGTCGCCGATACCGAAGGCCGACTGTGGGTTGGCACGGACAAAGAGTTGGCGGTGTGGGATGGAAAAAAGTTTGCGAACATGCTGCCGACGAATGAGGAGCCGGAGTTGAAGGTGCAGCAAATCGCCCCGGGTCGGGATGGTTCGTTGTGGGTGCTGACGGATCATGAACTGCGGAAATGGCGGGAACAACAATGGGTGGCCCGAGTGAAAAATTGGGAAGGTAGCAAGTTGGAAACATCCGCATTACCGCAAAGTCCAATTGCCAGTCCAGCTCGCAGCATGCTCGCCGATTCCCTAGGCGGTTTATGGGTGCTCCATTACGGGGTTGGGCTGTGGCATGTGGACGCGAGTGGCCAGGTTTCGCGGGTGCGCGAAGGGCAGGGGTTGCCCAATGCGCTGGTGGAAGCTTGGTATGAGGATCGCGAAGGCAATATGTGGCTGGGCCTGAATGGCGGCGGGCTGGCGTGCGTGCGGCGGCGGATGTTTCACACCATTTTGCTAACGGAAAACACTGTGATTGCGCATTCGATATGTGAAGACCCGGCGGGAGTAATGTGGTTTGGCACTCCAGGAAACACCGTCCTGCGTTGGCGGGATGGGGAGCTCAACCGATTCACTCCGCCGCCGGAAACCTTTGCGGGTTTTGACACCGTGGTTTTTCCGGGAGAAGCAGGTAAGCTGTGGGTTGGCAACGTGCAAAACGGAGTATTGCTGCTGGAAAATGAAAAGTTTAGCCGGCCTTTTCCGGCGGCTGACATTGGCACGGTGGCGCGGGTGGTTTATCAGGATCATTTGAGCCGCGTGTGGATTGGGAGCGAGTTCGGTTTGTTTTGCTGGGAACAGGGGAAATTGAAATCTTTCACGGCGGCGGACGGTTTTCCGGCGGCGTATGTGATGGCCATCACCGAGGATGCGGCGAGAGCCATCTGGATTGGCACCAGTCTTGGCGAATTGAGGCGATATCAGGATGGCAAATTCACCAATTACCGGCCGCCGGACACGCTGACGGATGCGGCGGCGTTTGCCGCGGCGGCGACGGCGGATCCGATGAAGGAACGCAATCGGGGCACGTTGTCCGGGGGCGAACGTTTTTGGGCGTTGCATGCGGATGACGAGGGTGTGATCTGGATTGGATCATTGGGAGGCGGCTTACTGCAATTCCAGAACGGCAAGTTCACACGCTACACGTCTCGCGAGGGACTGCCCAATGAATACATCAGTCAAATTTTGGAAGATGGGCGCGGCTGGTTGTGGCTGGGTACACGCGGCGGCATCGTGCGGGTGCGCAAGTCGGAGTTGAATCATTTTGCCCAAGGCGAGACCCATTCTATCTCCTTCACCACTTATGGAAAAGTTGACGGTTTGCCAACGGCGGAATGTTCTGGCGGTGGCCAACCGGCATGCTGGCGCAGTAAGGACGGACGGCTGTGGTTTGCCACCGTCAAGGGCGCGGTTTGGACGGATCCCTCCGAAGCGTATCTTAATTCCGTGTCGCCGCCGGTGGTGATTGAGGAAGTTTCCGTGGATGGCCGACGCGTGACGGAAGCTGGGCAGTCGCTGCAGTGGCCGGCGGTTCCCTTGCCAGCGCGGCTGATGATTTCACCCGGTCGTCATTATCTGAATTTTAAATTCACGGCGTTAAGCCTCACGTCACCAGACAAGGTGCGGTTCAAGTGGCGGCTGGCCGGGCTGGAGTCGGATTGGAGCCGCGAGAGCGACGAACGTTCCGTCAGCTATAGTTTCGTGCCACCTGGTGATTATGAATTTCAAGTCAAGGCTTGCAACAACGATGGCTTATGGAACGAAACCGGGGCGGCCATCAAACTCACCGTGCGTCCGTATTTTTGGCAAACTTTGTGGTTCAAAGGCTTATCTGGCGGCGCCGGGTTGGTGGTTATTCTCGGCATTGTGTTGACCGTTCAGCGCCGACGCTATCGTTCCAGGATGCAGTTGCTTGAGCGGCAGCACGCTTTGGAGCAGGAACGCACACGCATCGCCCGCGATATCCATGACGAAGTCGGTGCCAAGCTGACTAAGATTGGTAAGTTGACTGAATTTCTCGACCGCAAGTCCGCCGTTGCCGCACCGCATCTTCAAACGTTACGTGCCGTAACGGACACTACGCGCAACCTTGTGCGCACCATGGACGAAATCGTTTGGGCAGTGAATCCACGCAACGACACGCTGGAAAACGTTGTCAACTACCTCGTGCATTACACTGAGGAATTTCTGGAGCACACCGGCGTGGGCTGTGAGCTAAAGGTTCCGATTGAAATTCCATCCGCCTCGGTTTCGGCAGAAGTTCGACATAATCTTTTCAAGGTCACCCAAGAAGCCCTGAATAATGCTGTCAAACATGGCCGTCCGAAGCGTATCCGACTAGAGGTGTCGGTGGTCGGCAGCCAGCTTACGCTTTCCCTAGAGGATGATGGATGTGGCTTCAAACTGACGGGAACTGCGATTGGACGTGATGGCCTTGAGAATATGCGGCAGCGCATGGAATCAGTTGGTGGTAATTTCCATGTGACTAGCGCTCCGGGAAGCGGAACCCGAATTCAATTTGACATGAAGGTGGTCGGCGCGTAAATCAAGTGATTATTTTTTACCTTAAAATTCATGCAGCACCATATAAAAAAACAATCAGTCAACGTCAGCAGCATTGCCCGCGAAAAATGTTTCAACCTCCCAAACTAGTATGGTGCGCTTGGTAATCGTGGAGGATGATGACTGGCTGCGCGGCAATCTGGAACAAGAGCTTGGACAGATGCCGGACTTTAAGGTGCTCCAGACTTTTAGCACGGCCGAAAGTGCATTAGAGGGAATTCCTGCCCTTCTCCCAGACCTGGTTTTGATGGACATCAACTTGCCGGGTATGAGTGGTATCGAATGTCTGCGCAAATTGAAAAGAGCCTATCCCAACTTGCAAGTCCTCATTCTCACCGTTTATGAGGAAAGCGACCAGATTTTCAATTCACTGCTTGCCGGTGCCAGTGGTTATCTCCTCAAACGCACGGCCACGCCCCAGATCATTGACTCCATTCGCCAAGTACGTTCGGGTGGTTCGCCCATGACCGCCAATATCGCCCGAAAAGTGGTTGGATACTTCAACCGTCTGGGGAATCAGGCTTCGGAATGCGACCTGCTATCGCCCCGGGAGCGGGAGGTGCTCGAACTGCTGGCCCGGGGCGATGCCTACAAGCAAATTGCCGACAAGTTGGGGGTGAGCCTGGAGACTGTTCGAATGAACGTGAAAAATCTTTACACCAAACTCCATGTCCATTCACGCGGCGAAGCCGTGGCTAAATTGATGCCCAGGTCCTGATTGCCGCTTTTCGACCCGTTATCTTCTGGTCACTTAAAGTGCGGTTCACCATGACTTTTGGCGTTGGTGAGTGCATCCCGGTCTGATGGCCATGACTTTTTTGTTTTTTTCGTTTGGAAAATTCGATGGAAATGGGCGTTTTTGCCGGCGAAAAGGCGATACCCATATTCATGGGTATAGGTAAATTTGAAAACCACGCTATTTTCTACATCGTTCCCTTGAACTAAATGAACGCAACCATCAACCCATCCGGTAATGTCTTTAGCCATGAAAACAAAAAACATCAAGAAACTGAATAGCAATAAAGTTATCGTTTCGAGTTTAAATCAAATTAAACACTTATCCCGGCAGCAGCGAATCTGCCAACCACGGGCTTTTGCGGCCATCGGGTTTTTGCTTTTGATGGCTTTTTCTGGTTCGCTTTTCGCGCAGACTTTGATTGGTCACTGGACGTTTGCCAATCAAACACTGGCGAACACAGGTACTACCGGTGCGACGAACGACGGGGCCTA
>CAIPKV010000028.1 GCA_903865745.1 uncultured Verrucomicrobia subdivision 3 bacterium
GGTGCCCGTCTAGCAACTCAACAAACTCGGATTGTCCGGCAACGCTGCCTTCCAATTTTAGATAATGCTGAAATGATTCAATGATCCGGGCGGGAACCACAGCCGGCCGGGCCAGCGTCAGCGCCCAATGCAAATCGAATAAATCCCGGCCCCGCCGACGCTGAAACAAGGCCCGCATTTTTGTTCCCAGCATTTCATGGATGTCATAGCCGCTGACCTGGGTGCTGACCGCCGCATCCCGGAACGGAAATGCAAACGGGATTTTAATCACGGGGAGATGCGGCGTGCGCTCGGTGACATTGGCCTCCACCACAATTTCCAGGTTCGTTCCCGGTTCCATCAGGGAGGGAATCGCGTAAGTCATCCGCAGCACCCGCGACGGTTTCACCGTGTTGCGGATGGCCAGTTTGAGGTCATCCCACACTGACTGTTTCGGAGTTCCCAGCACACCGCTCAAAACGCGATTGAGCGCCCGGCGAATGTGCCCCTCCGGCCGATCACCGACCACGACCAGATCAATGTCCTCGCTGTAACGCGCGGCCGGCGCGAGCTGAACCTTGTGCAACAACGTGCCGCCGCGCATGGCCATCTGGCCCTGCAAAAATGAATCCTCGAACAACGCAACCATCGTCTGGCACAGCAATAAATCCTGCTCGACCTGACGCTGGCTCGGCCAGGGAACCGCCGCTTAATGAGCCAGGACATCCCGGCGGGTCAGTGAAATCATAGTTCTCCTGAATTGTTAAGAACCCGCCAGCGCTCGACCACCGGCGCCGTTGTTTTGCCAGCCTTCGCCGGGGCCAGTGGAACCAAAGCCAGTTGCGGCGGCAACCAGTCATGGATGACCGCGGCCAATTTTTTATTGCCAGCCGTCTCGATGATATAACCCAGCCGTTGGGCGGTTGCCGGTTCGTTTTCAGCTTCCAGCATGCGTTTAAGTTCGGAGCCACCCAGCAGCGGCAGCAATGGCGTGAGGGTTTCAACCGCACGCCCAATCCCCCCGATGCGCGCCGCATACCGGACCAAATCAAACGCCGTGGCTTCGGGCGTGCTTACCCGCGTCGGGGCGAAAGCGTTCGCCAGCGGTTGCGTGGGCGTTTGTGCAATCCCGCGTTTGACGAAAAACCGAACCCGCAGGCGTCCGACCTCAATCTCGCGCCGGGAACCGTCAGTCATCACCTGCGTCACTTGCAATGCTTGCGGATTGGAACCGTAGATGCCGGCCGCCGATTGAAGTGCCAGATAATAGGGATGCCCCAGCCAGCTAAAATAGTCGTCGAGCCACCAGGTAACCGGGGGCGCTCCCATCGAGCGATGCTCCGGGCTGACAATCAGGAAAAATTGCTGCAACCGCGAAACCCTGACCACCAGACTGCCCAGCCGGCGCAACTGATTCTTTGCCGCCGTGACGGATAATCTTGTTTCCTTGACCAGATCAGCCAAGGGGAAAGCCACATGACCCGCCGCCAGTCGCGCGTCAATAAACGCAGCCGCAGCGCCATATTGCCGATTCTTTTTAGCGTTCTCTTCCATTATTCAGTATGCGCATTGTAGTGTTTTACGCTCCAACCCGCAAATGATTAATTCGTTGGCCAGGTCGAAAAGCGAACGCCCCGCCTCTGGCTTGGAAGGCCGCTCAAAATAATGGTTGACAACTGTATCGCGTGAGATACAATGTAAGAAATATGGGATTCATAGAGTTTCCATTCATCGAAGTGCCGGAAGATTTACGCAAGATTGTTGGCGCGCCGACGCCCGGCACGCGTGCCTACCGCCGGGAGGGGACACACGCGGAATGCGGCCAGTGGATTGAAGACCTCGGCTTGCATTACAAGGGAGATGTCGGAATTTCGCCCGCCGGCGTCACCATGTTCGTGCCCGTCCAAAGGGCAGCGGTCCATAAACGCATCAAGGAAGGCAAGCTGACCGCCTTCTTCTTTTACATCTCCCACGTTGAAAGCACGTTCTTCGGCACCAAGCGCAAAGTCAAAATGCGTCCCTACATTCTGTTGTCCCTGAGCGAATGCAAGGCGTGGGTGGCGGAAATGAAACGCCGGATGGGCTATGTGGATGAGTCGGGCGAAAGCCTGATGGAACAGCGAAAAAAGCTGCAACCGGCGGCGCTGGCAGATGAGCCCAAAACCGCGCAGGAAGCCGTGGCCGCCCTGAACTTTGCCGCCACCGACCCGGAAGACAAGCGGGATCGGAAGGTGCGATATGCGGACGACGAATTTGACCGCGCGAACCGCCAGCAGGATATGTTTCTCCTGCTGGCGGAAGCGATGGCGGCGATGGCGTCCGACAAAACAAAGGCTGAATTTTATCGGCAGCGACTGGAACGAGGAATGGAATGGGATAAAAACGAAAAGCGCTGGAAATGGAAGGACGAAGATGAACCCGCAAAATGAATTTAATGACCGGTTGATCCGGTTTCCGGAATTGGAGAAGATTTTTGGCGTCTGCAAGCGGACGCTGAGACGGCGGGCGGAAACCGGTGAGTTGCCACCGTTGCGGCGGATTGGCCGCGCGGTGGGAATGCTCGAAAGCCAGGTCAAAGCGTATTTTCAAAAGTTGAGTCAACCAAGTTAATCGAAAGGAGCATGAACCATGGAAGCGAGAATTTACAAACCCAAACGGCATCGCAACGGCAAGCGGATAACCGGCCGGTTATATCGGGCACGCGTTAAACTCACGGGCGACAACAAGGTGCGCGACATTTCCCTCGGCGTTTCCGACAAGCAGGTCGCCCAACAGAAGCTCAACAAACTGATTCAGGAGCTGGAACACGAATCGGCTGGGTTGATTCCGGCGAAAGCTGAACGAGAGGCGGCGCAGAGTTCGTTGCTTGATTTGGTTTCAGAATACGTCAACGAGCTGACCGTCCTGGGGCGGTCGGCAGACCACTTGCGCCATGTGGACAAGCGGCTGCAGCGGCTGGTGCGGGAATGTGGGTGGACGAGATTGGCCGACGTCACGCCCGCCTCATTTCAAACGTGGCGCAAGGAGCAGGCCCACAAAGCGCCCAAGACCCTGAATGAATATCTTGCGACCCTGTCGGCATTTTGGACGTGGCTCCGCAAGCAAAGCCGCGTCAGCGTGAACCCCTTTGAACTGGTGGAACGGACTGACACGCGCGGCAAGGAACGGGTTCAACGGCGGGCGCTGTCGGATGCGCAGGTCGGCCAGTTGTTGCAAGCGGCGGGCAAAAATCAACTGGCCTATATGCTGCCCCTGTATGTGGGTTTGCGGCGCAATGAAGTCAAGACACTGCGCTGGTCGAATTTGGTGCTCGGCGAATCCGGCGGATTGCTGCGCATTCATGCCAGCGTGAACAAAAACCGGAAGGAACAGTCATTGCCTTTGCATCGCGAGTTGGCCGAGGCATTGCAAAAACAAAAACCAGCAGACAGCAAAACGGACGATTTGGTGGTGTTCAACGGCGTTCCAAAGATGAAGGAATTTCGGCGAGATTTGGCAAAAGCGGGTATTCCGTTTCTGGACGAACGCGGACACCGCATGGATTATCATGCGTTGCGGACGACGTTTATCACCCGGCTTTCGACCATGAAGGTGCATCCCCGGCTGGCGATGGAACTGGCGCGCCACAGCGATATGCGTTTGACGATGAAGACCTACACGGATGCCGGGCAACTGCCATTGCGCGAAGTCATGGACAGTCTGCCGGGCTTTGGTTCTGACTCCCGAATAGACTCCCGAAATTTAGGCCCGACGGGTCAAACGGTGTCACAGCCTGTCACTGAAACAAGGGAGATGAAAAATAAAAACAGCCTAGCAAACACTGGCGAAAGTCATCGTGACTCATCGCTTGTCACCACGAGTCACGAAAAGTCAGAATGGCGGAGAGAGGGGGATTCGAACCCCCGATACCTTTTGGGTATTCACGCTTTCCAGGCGTGCGCGTTAAACCACTCTGCCACCTCTCCACGCGTTATATGATCCGGCTGCTGACCTTTCGGGCACCCAGCTTCAATCTGACCATCTGATGCTGACTATATGATTTTGGTCAATAGCGGGGTCAATGCTTTTTTCTGGCGGAAAACACCAGTGACCAAGCCGCTCCGCCGCGTCCCGAGTAACGATTTTAATCTCATGAATACGCGCCCAGGGCAAGCTCATTCGCAGCCTGGAAGAGTCCCAAATGGTGGCCTTAACCTAAAAGTTTAGGCCGGCTAATTATTATGACTAGCCAAAAAAAGTCTAGTAATAAGCAAGCGACGGTAAGCCGTCGAATGCGTTTGCGGTCAAGGTAATGGCGTATGGCAACCATCTCGCCGGTGTCCCATTTGAAAAATCTTATTCTGGCTACCGTCATCCTGCTGACCGCGCCGGTGCTGTTCGCCGCGACCAGTGTCGCGGCCAAGTTCACCAGTGCCGACTGCTTGGACTGTCACACCGACCCCGCGAACAAGCGCATGGTCAACGGCCATGCTGTGCCCATGGCGCTTTTCCCCACCAACGGTTTTGCCAAGTCCGTCCACAGCCAGCTGGACTGCATTGATTGTCACGATGGCATCAAGGAACTGCAACACGACCGCAATGTTCCACCGCCGAACTGCACCGGCTGCCATGACAAAGAAGGTAAGGATTACGCCACCAGCATCCACGGCGTGAGTCATTCCATGGGCGCGTCCGGGGCAGCGGAATGTTGGGACTGCCACGGCAGCCATGAAATCTTGCCGGCGAAGGATATTCATTCGTCCGTCTACAAAATGAATCTCCCGGCGACCTGCGCCAAGTGTCACAGCAACACCAATCTTACCAAGGAATATCAGATTGAATTTCCCGAAGCCGCCAATCAATACATGGACAGCATCCACGGCACTGCATTGCTGAAGATGGGCTTGATCGTCGCGCCCTCGTGCAACGACTGTCACGGTGCGCACAAGATCAAGCGCAGTGTGGACCGCGATTCGCCGATCAATCACGCCAACGTCGCCAAGACTTGCGGCAAGTGCCATGTCGGCATTGAAGAGACGTACAATAAGAGCATTCACGGCCAATTGCTCGCGGTGGGCGACCCGCGCGGGCCGGTGTGTATTGATTGCCACAGTGCGCATCAAATCGTCAATCCGACCGGCAAGAATTTCAAGGCCCTGAGCGACGAGCGCTGCGGCAAATGTCACGCCGACCGGCTGGAACATTACCGCGAGACCTACCATGGCAAAGCGATGATGCTGGGCCTGGCAAATTCCGCGCCGGAAGTCGCCGCGTGCTACGACTGCCACGGTTTTCACGACATCCTGCCGGTGTCCAATCCCGCCTCGCACCTGTCTGCCACCAACATTCTCGCGACCTGTCAAAAATGTCATCCCAGCGCCACGGCCAAATTCACGGAATACAAACCGCACGCGAACCCCCTCGACAAGGCCAATTACCCGCTGCTCCACGTCATCTTCTTGGCGATGACCGGGCTGCTCATCGGCACGTTCGGCTTCTTCGGTGTGCACACACTGGCGTGGCTGGTACGCGCGGTGTGGCTCTATTTGCACGACTCGAAAACCTTCCGCGAGGCGAAGATCAGCACGCAGGAAGGCGACGAATGGTTTACCCGCTTCCAGCCGTTCGAGCGGTTCCTGCACTTCCTTGTCGTGACCAGTTTCCTCACGCTCGTCGTGACCGGCATGCCGCTGAAATTCTATTACACCGACTGGGCGAAGTTTATCTTCAGCCTTATCGGCGGGCCGGGCACGGCGCGGATGCTGCACCGCTTCGGCGCCATCATCACCTTCCTGTATTTTACGCTGCACTTGAGCTCGCTCGTCGGCCGTTCTTGGAAAGGCCGGAGCAAGTTGCGCAATCCTGAGTCTGGCAAACTGGAGTTAAAACGCCTTGGACCCGTAATGTTCGGTCCGGACTCGATGGTGCCGAATCTGCAAGACTTGAAAGAACTGATTGCCCACAACAAATGGTTCTTTGGCAAAGGCCCGAAGCCGCAGTTCGATCGCTGGACCTATTGGGAGAAGTTCGATTACTTTGCCGTGTTCTGGGGCGTGGCCATCATCGGCGCGTCGGGTCTCATCATGTGGTTCCCGGAATTTTTCACGCGCTATCTGCCGGGCTGGGCCATCAATATTGCGCTCATCCTGCACTCGGACGAGGCGTTGCTGGCCGCCGGGTTCATCTTCTCCATCCACTTTTTCAATACCCATTTCCGCATTGAGAAGTTCCCCATGGACACCGTTATCTTCTCCGGTCGCGTCTCCAAGGCCGAGCTGCTGCATGAACGCCGGCGCTGGTACGACCGGCTGGTCAAGAGCGGTCAGCTCGATTCCTTCCGCATTAAAGACGAATGGTTCCAGTGGAAAAACATCGCCAAGACCTTTGGCTATCTGTTCTTCGGCCTGGGCTTGGTGCTGCTGGCGCTCATCATCTACGCAATGGTCTCGCGTCTGGTTCACTAATCCAAAGCAAATCCTGTCAGCCCGCTGAAGTTTGACAGCTCGGACGTCCTTTTTGAGGTTAACCTTCTTGAACTGGTCAGATTTAATTAGCGCCGTTTGGTTAAAAGATGTGAGCTGCGGACATGGCATTATTCCTTTAAGCGGCTTTAGTTCTCGGGCATAAAGTCAGCCACTGGTCTGATTACTATGTAGGTTGGAATATTCTCGGACGGGTAAACCGACGCGAGCAGGGCAGTGACTGCCCCTTGTTCGTTCACATACACTTGCGGACGCTCCACGCCCTTGATTTTAAATTCGCCTCCGCCAGCAAGCGGCACTGGGTCATTTTGTGACCAAACCGGAATTTGAGAATAAAGTTCGTAATCCACCCCGTTTTTAGATGTGTAATAAATCACTGACTTCTGCACCCCGGTCACCCTGGCTTTCATGTCGGTGCAGATGACATTGTATTGGTGATTGGCCCACCAGATGGTGGGGTCTTCCAATTCAAAACCATGAGGCAGCCGGTTTAAGTCATCCTTCACCACCTGATACGGCCCCAAGTAATTAGCTGCCTCCAATGCCCGCATGTAGTATTTGACCTCCCCTTGAACAGTGGGTTTGAATTTTCCCACAGCGTAAGCGCTGCCATCCGGGCGAATCAGCAGCGCGGGGTTGTTTATGCTGATCACGGGCTTGGGCAGCGGGGTCCACGGTCCTTCGATGGAATGGGCCAAGGCAAATCCAGTTTTCCATTGGGGGATGCCCAGATAATAGAGCAAATACTTGTTCCCCACTTTCATGACTTTCGGATTATGGGTGCCTACTTTGGCCCATGGATGATTGGTTGGGCTTAAAACCACTTCCTTGAACTGGTAAGGCCCGAAGAGCGAGGCGGAGGTGGACCGGATAATCTCGCTTTTCTGCCAGCCAGCCATGCCCGCCGAGGCCGGCCAGCGGGAAGAGAACAGGTGATAAGTATTCCCGACCTTAATGACGGAAGGATCCCAAAGATAATAACCTTCTATTTTAAAGATGGCACTTGCAGGCACCGGCTTGAGCGCATCTTTTAACGGGTTGCTTTTGGGGTAGCTGATTTTTAAGTCGGCTGGCAACGGTGGCAAGGCTGGGGTTTGACCAAACACAGCGGTGACGCAGGCCAGCATTAAACTAGAAATGATGACTTTAATCATTTGGTGGGGCTTTCTGAAATAAGTGCCGTCCACTGGTAATCCAAAATACCTGAAGGGTCAAAACTGTTGCTAATCCGTTAGTCATGGGCCTTCTCGTCATTGTAATCTATTACTGCACGAACGGTTGAACGGTTGGCTGGAGGCGGAGGTCGGAATCGAACCGACGGATGAGGCTTTTGCAGAGCCCTGCCTTACCACTTGGCTACTCCGCCGTGAAAGGGGAAGTCACAATAAATTTCTTTTGCCCGCCATGCAAGTTCAATCGCTCAACAATGTAAGCTAGATGGCTTTTGTTGCCCAAACCGAGTGAGCTAGTGTCATTGGCCACTTATTTTTTGAGCTGCCGGATTTTTTCCTTCAGCTCCTGAAAGGTCGGGTGCGCGCGCAGATTTTTCAGATCGGGATCCTTGGCCAGCCATTTGAAATCGCGATAGCCCAGCGCAATGGCCTGATTGAGCGCGCCCAGGGCACGGTCGAATTCGCCAGTGAGCGAATAGCTGCACGCCAGGTTGTAAAATACCAGCGGGTTGCCGGGTTCGAGGCGGGCCAGGCGTTCGTCCACATGCAAGCCTTCGGTGATGCGCCCGCGCTGGGTGTAGTGATCGCCGAGCAGTTGCAGGGCGTCCACATAATCCGGGTCACGGCGGACCAGCCCCTCGATGAATTGGATTTTCACATCGAGTTCGCGTTGTTCTGCGCTGTTCAATTTTTTCTGGGTGCTGCTTTTAGCCGGCATACGACGGACGGATTTTTTCCAACCGCGCGCGGCAAGTCAAGCGGCGGCTGAATTATTTGTTGGCAGTTTTTCGGGCAAAGTCCTTAAATTGGGTTGGAAATTCTTTTTATGAAATGCTTTGTCACCGGCGCTTCAGGGTTCATTGGCTCAAACCTCGTCCAGGAATTGCTCGCGCGCGGGCACCGCGTCAAGGCGCTGTTGCGGCCCGGTGCCGACGAGCGCGGCTTACAAGGGTTGAAGTTTGAGCGGGCGACGGGCGATATTCTTGACCGCAACCTCCTGCAGCGCGAAATGGAAGGCTACGATTGGTGTTTTCACGTCGCGGCCAGCTACTCGCTCTGGATGCGCAACTACGCGCCCATGTATGAGATCAATGTCGAGGGCACGCGCAACGTGCTCGAAGCGGCGGGCAAGGTCGGTTGTCGCAAAATCGTCTACACCAGCACCGTTGGCTGCATTGGCGTGCCCCAGCCGGTGAGTGGCAAAATTACCCCCGCGACCGAATCGGAGAAAGTGGCCGACGACCAGATGTCCAATGATTATAAGCGCTCCAAATTCCGGGCCGAAGGCGTCGCGATTGATCTCTTTCGCAAAGGCGGTTTACCCATCGTCATCGTTAATCCTTCCGCGCCCATCGGGCCGGGCGACGTCAAGCCCACGCCCACCGGCCAGATCATCGTGGATTTCTTGAACCGCCGGATGCCCGCGTATTTAGAGACCGGCTTGAACTGGGTGCACGTCCGCGATGTGGCCCTCGGCCATATTCTCGCGGCGGAAAAGGGCCGGCACGGCGATCGCTATATTTTGGGCAACCAGAATGGCAACTGGACCATGCAGGAAACATTTGCCGCGCTCGAAAAAATCACCGGCATACCCGCGCCCAAGACCAAGATTCCTTACTGGTTCGCGTTACGCGTGGCCGAGGCCAACGAAATGGTTTCCTTCGTTACCGGCAAACCGCCGCGCGCGCCGGTGGCGGGCGTGAAGATGGCGAAATACAAGATGTGGTTCAATCCCGGCCGGGCCATCCGCGAACTGGGTTTGCCGCAGACCCCGCCGGAACAAGCCTTTGCCGACGCGGTCGCCTGGTTTCGCGCCAACGGTTACGCGAAGAAGTAAGTTTCAGTGCGGCTCAACGTGAAGAACTTCTGGCACCACCCGTCGCGCTGAAATCAGACCCGTAATGCTCAAATCAAATGGAAGCGGATGCCGGCGGAGCGAAGGGGAGGGTATTTAGACACGAATTGTACGAATTAACACGAACTGGGAACGGCCCGGGTAAGCCGGAATTGAATTCGTGCCAGTACGTGAAATTAGGGTCGAGTACACCCACACTCGCCCTGCCGCCGGCTGTTTCATCCTTCATCATTCCTACTCGTGCATTCGCCGCATGCCTGCCGGCTGTTCTGCAAGCGCGCGCTCCGTTGCGTGCCGGGCAAGTGCCTGCTCCTCACCGTCCGGGCGTGAGGGTGCCTCTTGCGACTGTGCTTATTGGGTAGGGAAGGCGCGCTGCGCCGTCCGCTGTCCGGCGCTTTCCCGTCTTCTGCCGGACAGCCTCCCGTTCCGCTGGCTAAGGCGGGGACGGCGTCAGCGGGGACATTGCAGCGCAAGGTCCCTACCATGCCAGAATAACCTCAAGAGCCACCACGGGCGCGACGCGCGCCAACTCCACGTTATGTGGAGCTCGATAGCTTGCTTACCGTCAGCGCGACACTCATGCTGCGCCCTGTGATGTTGCTCGCCACCAATCCGATGCCCGCCCCCGCCACTGGTCAATCCAGTGCCGCCCGGCAGTCATTGCTTGGTAACCACCGGTCATTGGTTGGCGTCAGCCAGTCATTCGCTGGCGTGAGCGAGGGATTGGCTCGTGCCAGCCAACCATTGGCTGACACCAGCGAGCCATCGGCTAGCGCCAGCCAGCCGTTGGCTGGTGTCAGCGAGTCATCGGCTGGCTCCAGCCAGCGATTGGCTGGCGCCAAGCATTCATTGGCTGGGGTCAGCCAGCGACTGGTGGTTGTCAGCCAGTCATTGGCTGACGCCAGCGAACAATCGGCTGACGCCAAGCAATCATTGGCGGTCGCCTTTCAATTTACCGTTCACCACCCCCAAAACCTCCTATAACTAACCAAAGATAAACTATTTATGCCCTATCATGATTATATCAACAGCACTGACATCGGTCTCGCGTCCCAAATGATCACCTTCCGCGACAATATCGCGGGGGAACTCGCTGCGCTAGGCATTCTGGCCACGGATGAAGACATCCTCCAACAGGCGTTGGATGCCACCCGCTTCCGGGCAGTCGTGGATTTCAACGGCACCATGCAGCAAGCCGCCATGGGCTGGACGGCCGAGAAGAACTTTGAACGCGATGGCGGCAGCCTCGCTGCCGCCAGTCAAAATGTGCCCGTCTTGCCCAAGGATTTCCCGCCCGCCGTGCCGCCGGGCATCCTGTCACGTTTCCGCTATCTGGCGCAGCGCATCAAGGCGCTGAAGACTTACACCATCGCCATCGGTCAGGCGCTCGGTTTGGAAGGCATCAGCGCCGTGGCCAATGCCACCATCGCGGGCACCGCCCAACCCATCGCCCGGGGCCGGGCCTTGGTCAGCGGTGGTGCGGAAATCGGCTCCAACAAGGCAGATGCCGAAGCGGTGGATATTTACGGTCAACGCGATGGCGACCTTGCGCCTCTACGGCTCGCGCGCGTCATGCATCTGCCCTTCATTGACGCCCGCCCGTTGCTGGTGCCCGGCAAGCCGGAGACGCGGGAATACTACACCGTCTTCGTCCGCAACGATCAGGAATACGGCCAGCCCAGCGCCACCATCAAAGTCGTCGTCACCGCCTGAACGGAGGGTGCGGGCATGGCCTAGTCCCGCCCGCGTTCACACTAGGGTGTAGCTTCAAAATGCTGCGGACGTGAAACGGCTGGCTTGGGCTGGTGGAACCGGTCGCGCTGCGACTGGTTTTGCCCGCGCAGCGGGCACCGGTGGCAGGGCGGTTCACGGGTGGCGTCCGCAAGATTCCGTCGCCTGACGCTGCGCTCGGCGACGGCCATGGCCGCAGCGCGGCCATCGCCACCTCCCGCAATAACCCCGCTCCCTGATTTTGAAGACACGTCCAAGGGCGGTTAAACTCAACCTTGGCACCTACGCCAACCGCCCGTTCATTAAGCCTCACACTTCCAGCCGGTCGTCGGGTCGCGCCACGAGGGTGTAGAGCGCGGGCATGAGGAAGATGCTGATCAGCAGCCGTGTGAACAGGCCGCTGACGATGACGAGGGCGAACGGGCGCTGCGTGTCGGTGCCGACGCCGGTGGCCAGTGCCGCCGGCAACAAGCCTAACGCGGCCACGAGCGCGGTCATCATGATGGGGCGCAGCCGCAGGATGGCCCCTTCGCGAATGGCTTCGGCCAGCTTGGTCCCGCCGAGGCGCAGTTCGTTGACGTAGGAAATATAGACGACGGCGGTTTGCACGGAGACGCCGAACAGGGCAAGGAACCCGATGCCGGACGAAACCGAGAACGGCGTGCCGGTGAGCCAAAGGGCGACGAGGCCGCCGACCGGGGCGGAGAGCACGACGCCGAGCACGGTGATGAAGGGGAATTTCAAATTGCTGTAGAGCGCGAACAGCAGCAGGAAGATTAACGCCAAGGTCAGGGGCAGGATGACGTTCAGTTGCGCGCGCGACTTAGTGTATTCCGTGTATTCGCCGCCCCAATCGGAATGGTAACCTTCGGGCAGGCTGACCTGCTGCTTCACCTGTTGGATGGCGTCCTCAACCGCGCCGGCGAGATCGCGGCCGGCTACGGAAAATTGCACGCCGATGTAGCGCGAATTGTCCTGGCGATAAATGAACGACGGTCCGTTCATGACGCGGATGTCGGCAAATTCCTTCAGCGGCAACTGCTGGCCACCGGGCGTGGGCACGAGGATGTTGGCAATCTCCTCGGGGTTGTCGCGGTACTGGCGTTCGAGCCGGACGACGAGGTCGAACTGCTTTTCGCCCTGCTGCACTTGCGTCGCCACGTCGCCGCCGATGGCGGTGGTGATGAGGGCGTTGATGTCGGCCACGTTTACGCCGTAGCGCGCGATGGTGGCGCGATTGATTTTAATGTCGAGGCTGGGCTGGCCGAGTTCCTTCACGAGGGTCACGTCTTTGATGCCGCGCACCCGCTCGAGAATCTTCTTGATGGCCTTGCCTTTTTCTTCCAGCACGTTCAAATCGGAGCCGAAGACTTTGACGGCGAGGGCGCTCTTCAAGCCGGACTCGGCTTCATCCACGGCGTCTTCGGCGGGCTGGGTGTAATTGAAGATGATGCCGGGAAATTGTTGAAGTTTCGCGTTGATGGCTTCAATCAATTTGGCCTTGGTGCGATAGGCGCCGGTCCATTCTGAATACGGCTTTAAGCCGACGAAGAATTCGACGTTGAAGAAGCCGGTGGGGTCCGTGCCGTCGTCGGGCCGCGCGAGTTCGGAGGCGACGGTGGTGACTTCGGGGAAGGATTTTAGAACCGCCCGGATCTGCGGCGTGAGCTTGGCGGATTCGTCGTAGGAAATGGTGTAGGGCATCGTGGCGCGGACCCAAAGCGCGCCTTCATCCAAGGTCGGCATAAACTCCGCGCCGATGTGCGGGATGAGCAGCAGCGAACCGGCGAGCAGCAGGGCGGAAGCCAGCGTGGTCGCCCACGGCCGCGCGAGACAGAAATCGAGGCCCCGGGTGTAAACGGACTTGATGGCTTCGAACGCGGCGTTACGGCGCTCGCGCACGCCGGACTGCATGAACCACGAACACAGCACCGGCAGCAGTGTGAGCGTAACGATCAAGGAGCCGATGAGCGCAAAGACCATGGTATCGGCCATCGGCTTGAACAGGGTGCCGGACGGCCCGGCCAAAACGTAGATGGGCAGGAAGCTGGCGACGATGACGGCGACCGCGTAGAACAACGGACGATCCACTTCGGCAGCGGCGTCTTTGATGATTGCGAGGACGTTGGGGCGGGTGCCTTTGCGCAGGGCAATCTGCCGGAAAATGTTTTCCACCATCACGACCGCACCATCCACGAGGATACCGAAATCAACGGCGCCGATGGAGAGTAGGTTGGCCGAGGCCTTTTGTATATCCAGACAGATAAATGCAAAGATCAGCGCCAGGGGAATAGTGACTGCGACGATCAAACCCGCGCGAAAATCGTAGAGGAAAAAGATGAGAATCACGACGACGAGCACCATGCCGCGCACCAGATTCTGCTCCACGACCTTCGTCGTCAGGTGGATTAAATCCGTGCGGTCGTAGAAGGGAACGATTTTGACATCCTTGGGGAGGACCTGTTCGTTGAGCTGTTTGGTCTTGGCCTCGACGCGCTTCAGCACGTCTTGCTCTTTATCGCCGGTGCGCAGGAGGATGACGCCCTCCACGCAATCGTCCTGCTGCTCGAAGCCGAATTCACCGAGGCGTGGCGCGATGCCGATGACGACGCGGCCGACGTTCTTGAGCAAGACCGGCGTGCCATTGTTTACCGCCAGAACGACGTTGCCGATGTCTTCCAAAGTTTCCAAACGGCCGAGGCCGCGCACGTAATAGAACTGGCCGCCTTGCGAATAGAAACCGCCGCCGGAATTGCCGTTGTTGGCCGCCAGCGCGGCTTCGACTTGCAACACCGACAGGCCGACACCGGCAATTTTCGCCGGATCGAGCAGCACTTGATATTGCATGGTGCCACCGCCAAAGCCGGAATCGTCCGCCACACCGGCAAGGGCTTTGTAAGCCGGCTCAATGACCCAGTCCTCGAAGGTCTTGAGTTCCATCGGCGAGCGGTCGGAACTTTTCAGCACGTAGCGATAGATCAAACCGGAAGGGGAGGACAAGGGCGAAACCGATGGCGTCACCCCCGGCGGCAAGCTGAGGCTGGCCAGGCGGTTGAAAACTTCCTGACGGGCGAAGTTATTGTCCGTGCCATCGTGGTAAGTGAGGATGACATCCGACAAGCCGTAGAGCGTGATGGAACGCTGCGTGGTCATCTGCGGAATGCCGTTCATCCCGACCTCGACTGACTCGGTGATGAGGCGCTCCACTTCCTCGGCCGCGTGACCGGGCCATTGGGTGATAATTTCGACGATGGGCGGCGACAAATCAGGGTAGGCATCGACCGGCAGACGTTCGAGCGAGCGCGTGCCCGCACCGATTAGCACAAGCGTGAGGAGGACGACGAGGAAGCGTTGCCGCAACGATGACGCGACAACGCGATGCATCAGCGAAGCGCTTCGCGGGGCGGCAGCTACGGGTGGTAATGGCTCGCTCATTGGTTTTGGAGGAATTGAACAAAGATGGCACCGTCCACGACAATCTGGTCGCCGGCTTGCAAGCCTTCGGGGATGTCGTATTGGTCGCCGGTGCGGTAACCCAGCGTCACGTGCCGCCGCGCGAAGCTGCCGTCGGGTTGGACCACGTAGACGAACGGCAGATTCACGTCGTCGCGTAAGATTGCCGAGACGGGAATCAGCAGGCCGGTGCTTTCCTGATGGGCCCGAATCTTTACGCGGACATACATCTGCTTCTTCAAAAGGTCGCCCGGGTTTTCAACGACCACGCGCACCATTACGGAGCGCGTGTTGGGATCGACCAAGGCGGAGATGTTGTCCACGGTTCCGGAGAAACTATTTGTGGTGATGCCCGACTCAATCTCGGCGGCGTCGCCGACACTGACGGAAGCGAGGTCGGCGCCGAAAATCTGTGTCATGACCCAGACGCGCGAAAGGTCGGCGACGGTGAAACAAGGCGTGGTGCCAGCGGTCAGCAGTTCGCCGGGCGAGATAAGTTTTTCCACCACGGTGCCCGCGATGGGCGAATTAATCCGACCGCCGGGATGCGACATGGGCCGGCCCGCCTGGAGGTCATTGATGACCTGCGGATCCAGGTTCAGCGACACGAGCGTTTGCAAGGCGGCGTCACGGTCCGCCTCAGCGTTGGCGGCGTCGGTTTGAGCCTGTTCCTCCTCGCGCTGGGCCACGCCATTGTGCTGGATCAAATCCTTGTCCATGTCCGCCACGCGCCGGAGCGTCTGGGCGGTGGCGAGCGCCTTGCGATACGCGCTGATGGCCGCTGCAAAATCGGGTGAAGCCACTTCGGCCAGCGCCTCACCGGCCTTGACCTTGTCGCCCGGATTAACCAGCAGTTTCGACACCGGCCCGCCGAACGGCGCGAGCACGCTGGTCGCTTGGTCGTTGTCGAAGTCCACCGTGCCGGTCGTCTCCGTCACCTTGTGAAACTGCGAGGGGGCGACGGTGTAAAACTGGATCTTCTGCCGCTTCTCCGCCGTCAGCGTCACGTTGCTGACGGTGATGGCGGAGGGCAGGGTGCCGCTGTCAACTTTGGGCGCACAGCCAGCGAATGACAGCAGGGCCGCGAGCGCCGCCCCGATTTGGAAGGTGAAGCGTCCGGCAATTTGCCGTGAGTTGTTGGTCCACATAAAGCTTAATTTATTTTTCATTTTTATCCTTGGTTAAATCCGCACGCTGCCACCAGCCACCCCCCAGCGCCTGAAACAATGCCGCCGTGTCGGCGTAACGATTGGCCTGCGCTTGAACCAGATTGATGCGCGCCTGCTGATCGGCTTGCTCGGCACTGAGCAACGCGAGATAGCTGATATAGCCGTCCTGCCATTGGTGCTGGGACAAAGCCAACGTTTCCCGGGCATCATCCGCCGCGGTGGCAGCGGCCTTCAAACCCTCGGCGTCCTGCTCCAGGGCGGTCAAGGTATCAGCGACATTTTCAAAAGCCGTCAGCACGGTGCTGCGATATTGTTCCGCCGCTTGAATGTAGGCGGCCTTGGCGGCGCGCTCCTGATGCAGCAAGGTTCCGCCTTGGAACAGCGGGGCGGTCGCGGCGGCCCCTATGCCCCAGAAACCCGTGCCGGACGAAAATAATTTATCAAAGGAAAGCGCCGTGCTGCCGGCATTGGCGGTGAGCGTAATGTTCGGAAGCCGATTGGCGATGGCGATACCAATCTGCGCGCTGGCGGCATGCAAGTTCGCCTCAGCTTGCAGCACATCCGGTCGCTGCGCCACGAGTTGCGACGGCAGGCTTACCGGAATCTCCACGGGCAATTGCAAGCTCGCCAGGTCGAACTGCTCCATCGGCGTCTGATTCGGAAACCTTCCCACCAAGACTGCCAGCAGGTCGCGGAGCTGCGCCGCTTGTTTGATTAATGGTGGCAGCAGGGCGTTGACCTGGGCGAGCTGTGATTCTTGTGCGACCACGTCCAGTCGGGCGGCATAACCCTTCGAGTATTGATAGCGCAGGATTACTACCATATTGGAATTGAGGTCCACAAGCTGGTGCGTTGCGTCAATCTGCGCCGACACGGCAGCGATCTGGATGGCCGTGACCACTACATTCGCCGTCAGCGTGGTATAGGCCGCAATCATTTGGAATCGGACGCTCTGTGCCTGCGCCTTCAGAGACTCCATGGACCGGCGGTTCGCGCCGAAAACATCCGGCGAATAGGAAACGCTGACCTGCGGGGTGAACAGGTTGTATTGGAACTCCTGCGGCGTGGTGGGGTAGTTAGGCACGGGCGCGAGCACTTCCGACGCTTTGGCGCGGCTGGCTGAGAAACCCGCCGTCACACTGGGGAAATAAACGCCGCGCTGCGACAAAACATTTTCCCGGGCCACAGCCAAGGCCGCCTGCGCCGCCTTGAGGTCAGGATTGTTGGTGAGCGCAAGTTCGATCAAATCGTTCAGCGATTTGGAATGGAACAAGGTCCACCAGTCGCCGGCGATGTTACCACCTTTGTTAATTTGCTGGGCTTCTCCGCCAGCCAAATTCGTGGCCGTGCCCATGGCAACGGTATTCGTGAGCGGCGGCTCGGTATAATCACCGACCGCCGGGGCGGCCGGTCGCTTAAAGTCCGGCCCCACCGCGCAACCCGCGATGAACCCGCCAGCCAGGACTGCGAGCAGCGCTGCCTGGCCGACGGCACGCCTACGGCCAAAGGCAAACATTGCGCCCCAAAAGTAATTCAATTTCATATTGTTGCGGACCTCCGCCGTGCCGGCCAAGCCGACACCATGGTTCAAACGGATATAACAGACGAGAATCCGGTCAGCACAGGCTGACCAGCCAATTAGACGAGGACAGCGGCAGCCAGTGGCGGAGCGCGACCAGGCGGAAGCAGTTCAATGGAGGTGGAAAAAACGGAAAAAATTATTTGTGGCGTCGTCTCGAAGGATGCAAATGGCAGCGCGGCGCTGACGGCCACTGAGGAAGAGTCCACCTGGCCGTGTGCGAACAGCGTAACGGCACATTCGTGACCGGGGGCATCCGCGTCGTGGTGAATCAGTTCATGAAGATTTGGGCATGCAGCCAGAGCGTCTAACAGCAAAACAAGAACGACCAGCAGCGCGGCGAGAACTGCCTGACCAGGTCGCGGAGAATGTCGTATTGCTGATTGCAAGCGATTTGCTTTTAGCAAAGTGCATACCTAATGCAAGTTGTTTTCAAGACATTATGCTAGAAACTCCCCACCTCCGGCCCGTCAAATTTCATTATATCACGCACTGGGTAAGCTAATCCATGAGCAGCTTCCTCGCCCGGATTGACTTCAACGCTTACGGGAAGAATTAAGTCTCCATTTTGTTTTGTTGGTAAAGATTTCTTGCCATTTGCTGTCGCTTGTGAAAAATTTCACGAACATTTATGGCACACGTCAAACTCCACATCCCCGGCCCCGTCGAAGTCAGCGAGAAAACCTTTAAGGCGTTTTGTTCGCCGATGATTGGCCATCGCGGTCAGGGTTTCAAAGACCTTTACGCTAAAATCCAGCCGCAGTTGCAACAACTGCTTTATACCAAGCAACTGGTTTATCTGTCCACGTCGTCCGCATGGGGCGTGATGGAAGGGGCCGTGCGCAATCTGGTTCAGAAGAAAGTCCTGAACTGCATGTGTGGCGCGTTCTCGGACAAATGGTTTGATGTCGCGAAGAAATGCGGCAAGTCAGCGGAAGCGTTGCAAGTCGAATGGGGTTCCCCAATACGGGCCGAGGCGATTGATAAGAAGCTCGCCACCGGCGAATTCGACGCCCTCACGCTCATTCACAATGAAACCTCCACCGGCGTCATGTCGCCGCTCGCGGAGATTGCCGCGCTTAAGAAAAAATATCCGGACGTCATGTTCATCGTCGATGCCGTCAGCTCGCTGACCGCGCTGCCCATCAAGTTCGATGAGCTGGGTATTGATGTTTTGCTTGCAGGCACGCAGAAGGCGTTCGCGCTCCCGCCGGGACTCGCCGTGTTTGCCGCGTCGCCCGCTGCGCTCGCCAAGGCGGCGACGGCCAAGGATCGCGGTTATTACTTCGACTTTGTCGAATTCCAAAAGAATGCCGAGCAGAGTATGACGCCCAGCACGCCGAGCATCGGCCACGTCTATGCATTGAGTTCCAAGCTCGATGATTTCTTTACTGAAGGTTTGGAAAACCGTTTTGCCCGTCATCAGAAGACCAACCAGCTCACGCGCGACTGGGCGGCGAAGCATGGGTTTCTTTTGTTCCCGGAAAAAGGTTTTGAATCCGTCACGCTCACCTGCGTCAGCAACGGTGCACGGCCCGGCGGCCGCACGGTGGACGTGGCAAAATTGCAGAAGCTCGTCAAAGATCAGGGTTTCCTCATCGACGGCGGCTACGGTAAGATCAAAGGCACGACGTTCCGCCTCTCTAACATGGGCGACGAGACCGAGGCCACGATGAATCAGCTTTACGCGGCGCTCGATAAGGCCATTGCGCAGCTCTGAGACCTTGCGGCTGGCTATCGTTTAGACATTCTTCCGGCGGTTGCCCACGCAGCCGCCGGTTTTTATTTTCGTGTCATTCGTGGGTTTCGCGTTTAATCAATACCTCATGTCCGGCGATTACCAGCTTGTCCAGCTCGCCAACGGCGAGAAAACTTTGTTTTCGGCTGGCTATGGCGAGAAGCTACATCCCGGTCTGGGCCCGCAGGCGGAAGCGGATTTGCTTTACGTCCGCCAGCTACAGATTCGCGACCGGCTGGCCAGCGGGGTGGGGGAGTTTGTCATTTGGGACATTGGGCTCGGAGCCGCCGCGAATGCCTTAGCCGCCCTGCGCGCCACGCGCGATATTCCCGGTCAGCTACGGCTGGTAAGTTTTGATAACACGGCCGAGCCGCTGGAGTTTGCACGGCAAAATTCCGCTGCACTGTGTTATCTGGACGGCTACGAGGAGCAGATTGCCAGCCTGCTACGTGACCGGCGCGTGGTATTCCAAAATGGCAAGCTTGCCGTGATCTGGGAATTTCATCTGGGCGATTTTCCAGCTTTACTCCCCAATTTAAAGTTTAAAACTCAAAATTCAAAACTGCCACCGGCGCCGCACGCAATTTTTTATGACGCCTTCTCGCCTGCGAAGAATCCGGCCATGTGGACTTTGCCGGTGTTTGAAAATCTTTTCCGCGCGCTCGACCCGGCGCGACCGTGCGCGCTAACGACTTATTCGCGAAGCACCCTGTTACGGGCATCCCTGCTGCTCGCTGGTTTTTATGTCGGGGTCGGTCACGCCACAGGAATGAAAGAGGAGACGACTGTGGCGGCGAACACTCCAGCCTTACTGGCCGAGCCGTTGAACGCCCGCTGGCTGGAACGCGCGTTGCGTTCGGATAGCGCTGAGCCGTTGCGCGAACCGGTTTACCGTCGTGAGAAGCTTTCGGCTACGGCACTGGAAAAATTGCGCGCTCATCCGCAATTCAACCATATTCGCCCTGAAACGGCTGGCATTTGACGTTTGACATCCCGGGAGGCTTTCACTAGTTTCCGTTCAACGTCGTGGCTGCTTGGTTAGCGGTTGCTGTTCAAGTTGGCCCGCATACCCCCCCCCAAAAAAAAACTATGAGAGTACTAATCGCACTCCTATTCTTCGCCTTTGAATTAGCCCTAATTGTCGCCATCATCGCTGGCTTCTGGAAAGTGTTTGTCAAGGCCGGCAAGCCGGGTTGGGCCGCCATCATTCCTATTTATAACGCCATCGTCCTACTCGAGATTGCCGGCAAGCCGCTCTGGTGGATCATCCTTTTCTTCATTCCCATCGTAAACATTATTGTCGGAATCATCGCCTGCATCGCGCTCGCGAAGAAATTCGGGAAGAGCGATGCCTTTGGCGTGGGTTTGGCGTTGTTGGGCTTCATTTTCTTCCCCATCCTTGGTTTCGGCGACGCACAGTATCAGGCCTCGAAATAATCGCGCTGCTGTTTTTTGGCCGTCGTGACGTTTTCCAATGCGTGACGGCCTTTTTTTTGAACTTTCGCCAGCGCGAAAATTTTATAGCATCACCCCATGAACGTCTTTGTCACCGGCGGCGCCGGATATATCGGTTCCGTCTGCACGGAGGAACTCCTCAACGCCGGCCATCAGGTCACGGTTTATGACAATCTTACGGAAGGCCACCGCTCGGCCGTGGATCCGCGTGCGAACTTCATTTTTGCCAAGCCGGAAGAGGAAGGAAATATTCTCACCGCCGTCAAGTCGGTGCAGCCCGATGCCATCCTGCATTTCGCCGCGTTCGCGCTGGTCGGCGAGTCCATGACGAATCCGAAGAAGTATTTCCATAACAATTTCGTCAACGCGCTCAAGCTCGCCGACGCCGCTGTGGAATGTGGCGTGAAGAAGTTAGTCTTCAGCTCGACGTGTGCTACGTACGGCCCGCCCGACCGCGTGCCGATGACGGAAGATTTGCCGCAGCGCCCGATTAATCCCTACGGCGAATCCAAGCTGATGTTTGAGAAGGCGCTGCTGTGGTATCGGCAGATTTACGGCTTAGACTTCATTGCCTTCCGCTATTTCAACGCGGCGGGCGCGAGCGAAAAGTTTGGTGAACATCATCGCATCGAGACGCATCTGATTCCGAATGTGTTGTTCGTGGCGCTCGGCCAGAAGCCGCAGGTTGAAATTTACGGCACGGATTATCCGACGCCGGACGGCACCTGCATCCGCGATTACATTCACATCAAGGATTTGGCGCAGGCGCATATCCTCGGCCTGCAACCGGGTAAGAGCGGATTCTTCAATCTCGGCAACGGCGATGGTTATTCCGTCAAGGAAGTCATTTCCATGTGCGAGAAGATTACGGGCAAGAAAATCCCGGCGATTGAAAAGCCGCGCCGCCCGGGCGACCCGCCGCGCCTCGTCGCCGCCGCTAATAAGGCGATTACCGAGCTCGGCTGGAAGCCGCAGTATCCCAAGCTCGAAGATATCGTGAAGACGGCGTGGGCGTGGCACCTGAAACATCCCACCGGCTACGCGGATTAACCAGCTTACCCGTCATCGACTATGAAAACCATTCTCCATGTCGAAGACGATCCGCTGGTTTTGCATATCTATCAGCCGGCCTTGGCGGGCGCGGGCTTTCAGGTGCTGGTGGCGGAGGATGGTTTGAATGCTTCGAGGCTATTGCACCGCACGCGGCCGGATGCCGTGGTGCTGGATCTTCTGATGCCCAAGCTTGGGGGGACGGATGTGATTAAATATATTCGCACCACGCCAGCCTTGAAGTCTCTACTGGTGATTGTGCTCTCGCAGGCCAGCATTGCCGATCAAGGCGTGACGGCCGCGTCCTTGGGTGCGGACTGTCTCCTTTACAAATCCCAATGCACGCCCGCCATCTTGATTGATACCATCAATGATCTGCTCCTCGCTAGAGGGAGCTGACGTTTTACCGGCGTAATTTCCCTCAGTTGCAATCCGCTACGACGGCAAATCTTTTCCCGTGGTAGTCACCGTGAGCTTGCCGTGCTTCACGCCTTTCGCCGCAATCAGTTCGTCCGCAATCTTCCGGATGACGCTGGCCTTACCGCGCACAATCAAAACCTCCAAGCAATTGTGATGATCCAAATGGACATGCACGGTCGATAAAATGGCATCGTGATGATCGTGCTGGATGTCCGTGAGGCTCGCCTGCAGATGCGGCTTGTGATGGTCATAGACCAGCGTGATGGTGCCGGCAATCTCGCCGGTATCATGCTTCTGGCGATGGTCAATGAGCTGCGCGCGGATCATGTCCGCGATGGCGAGCGACCGGTTGTCGTAACCCTTTTCGTGCGTCATCTCGTCCAGTTGATCGAGCAGGGCGGGTGGCAGCGAGACGCTGAAGCGGGTGGCGATGGCTCTTTTCATGCGCAAATTATTTGCCAGCGGCTCGGTCTCCGCAAGCAGGCAATTTGCATCCTTACTGCGGCGGATTAGTCAACGGGAAGCGAACGACATGGTCGGGAAATTGGTCAAGCCGGGCGTCGCGCCAGCACATCCACTGGACATGAGCATCGTTGTAAACATAATTTCCGCCTTGACCATGGCGGTTGTAACGAATCCAGCCTTGGCTGCCGTAGTTTCCGCTGCCCCATTGCACCAATTGAGCCTCACCGCCCCATGTGTCGTAATCATCCTGACCGACATCGCCATAATCTTGATTGTCGGCGGCGTCCAGCGCCTCGGAATTACGCTCAGAAAACATGATGATGTTAGGATTGCTCAAATGACCGATGGCAGTGTCGGTGGCAAAGCCGTTCAACACGCCTTCCAGTGCATAGCGGGCACTTTTGTGAGTGTAAATGGAATCCAGCGCATAGCTTTCAATCGTCAAACTTTCGTCCTCAGCGATAGCTTGTTCTGAACCGGGCACAGGCGTTTGACTCGCACTGGTGATGCCGCCGTTATAGCTCATCAAATCGGTTGCGAGGTGAGTTGAACGCGGCGTCGGATCGCCCGGACAGAAACAAGCCGTCCGAGTTTTCAAATAAGGCTGAAAAAATATGACCCATGGTTTTTCCGCCTGACTGTTACCCTGACCACCACCGGTAACGCCGGCCAAACTGGCGGGCAACTGATCCGCCATTGTCCCGTCGTCCAAAACCCATTGCTCGTGGTGGTGAAACAGGCAGCCGTTGTAATCGTCCTTGTAAAGTGTCGCCGCCACCGCGATTTGATGCAGATTGCCAAAACAGGCGACGCGTTGGCCCTTGGCTTTGGCCGCGCTCAATGCTGGTAACAGCAGCGCCGCCAGGATTCCGATGATGGCGATGACTACCAGCAGTTCAATCAAAGTGAAGGCAGTCCGCGAAGCCGGTGTCTGCCCTGGCGCATATCCAAGTGTTACATTCATCTGCAATCGTGTTACTTGAAAATATGGTGTTACGCAATAATAAAAAAATATTACCGTGGATTGCAGCCAGCTCGGCGTATTCATTGGCACCAACCCGGCGACTGGGCAAAATCCGTGTTACGAAAACCAATGGAAGTATGAAGAATTAAGTTGCGCGAACGCCGCCGTCGCGGGAAAATCAACTCATGCACATTCCCTTTGTTCCGCCCGGTGTGCGGGGCCGGGTCATCGCCATGTATGCGCTGCTCATCGGCGTGAATGTGGGGGCGTGGCTGTGGGCGCTGGTGGCGTTTCACGGCTACCCGGTGCTGCTCGGCACGGCGCTGCTCGCCTATACTTTCGGCCTGCGCCATGCGGTGGATGCGGATCACATTGCGGCCATCGACAATGTCACGCGCAAGCTCATGCAGCAGGGCAAGCGCCCCGTGGGGGTCGGCTTCTTTTTCTCGCTGGGCCATTCGACCATTGTGTTCGGTCTGTCCGTGCTCATCGCGCTGACCTCCGTCGCCATCAAGGACCGGTTCACTTCCTTTCAAGCCGTCGGCGGCATCATTGGCACGGGCGTGTCCGCCTTCTTTCTCCTGGCCATCGCGGCGGCGAATCTCATCATCCTCATTTCAGTTTATCAAACCTTTCAGCACGTTAAACGCGGCGGCCAGTTCGATGACGAAGACTTGAACCTCACCCTCGCCAAGCGCGGCTTCTTTGGGCGCATTTTCCGCAATCTGTTTCGGCTCATTGAACATAGCTGGCAGATGTATCCGGTCGGTTTCCTGTTCGGGCTCGGTTTTGATACGGCCACCGAGGTGGGCCTGCTCGGCATCTCGGCGACCGAAGCCACGCGCGGGCTGCCGGTCTGGTCCATCCTCGTTTTTCCGACGCTGTTCATGGCCGGCATGGCGCTCGTGGACACCACCGACAGCATCCTCATGCTCGGCGCTTACGGCTGGGCCTTTGTCAAACCCATTCGCAAGCTGTATTACAACCTCACCATCACGCTCGTCTCCGTACTCGTGGCGCTGCTCGTCGGCGGCATCGAGGTGCTCGGTCTTATTGGTGATCAACTAAAGATTCACGGCGCGGTCTGGGATTTAATCGGCTCGCTCAACAATAACTTCGGCCTGGTCGGCTTCGCCATCATCGCGGTGTTCGCGCTCAGTTGGATTGTGTCGTTCCTCATCTACCGGCTGAACGGCTACGACGCGATTGAGGTCAATACCCGGCTGGCGGATTAACGCTGCGGAATTTTTCTTGCCAAAGCCGGCGTGTCACAGGCATTTTCTGACATGGCAGCGACACGCAATTCCTCTACCGACGACACCTTCTATCAGGCGGCGGATTCGTTCTTTACCGCGAACAGCAAGGTCGGCCTCACGTTCGACGACATCACGCTGGCGACGCTTTACTCCGACATCCTCCCGCGCAACACCCAGCTCGACACCACGCTCGCCGATGGCCTGCACCTGAACATCCCCGCCATCTCCGCCGACATGGACACCGTCACGGAATCGCGCATGGCCATCGCCATGGCGCTGAACGGCGGGCTGGGCCTCATCCATTACAACATGCCGGAGAAACAGCAGCTCTCCGAAGTCAGTCGCGTCAAGTATCACGTCCAGGGCCTCATTCAAGATCCCATCAAGATCGCGCCCGACCAGCTCATCGGCGATGTGCTCGCGTTGATTGAGGAAAAGAAATTCGGCTTCAGCACGTTTCCCGTGGTGGATGCCAAAGGCATTCTCGTCGGGCTCCTGTCGGGTCACGTCGTGAAGCCGCGTTACGCTGCCAAGAAGGTGATTGAAGCGCTCACGCCCCGTAAACAAGTTCACACCATCACCCGGAAAGAGCTCGGCAAAGATCCCATCGCGCGCGCCGACAAGTTTTTCACCGAGCACCTCGGCATCCACAAGCTCCTCGTCGTGGATGACGACGACCATCTGCATGGCCTCATCACCCTCAGCGATGTCGAGCGCATCACGCTTGAGCGCAAGGCGCAGTTCAAGCCCGCGCGCGACGCCCAGTTCCGGCTCATCTGCGGCGCGGCCGTGAGCGCCACGCGCAATGCCTTTGGCGAACTCGACCGCGAACGCATTCTCACCCACGTCGGCGGCCTCGTCGAACGCGGGGTGGATGTCGTCGCCGTCTCCACCGCGCACGGCCACAGTCAGGGTGTGGGCGACACCGTGCGCGTTCTGCGCGACGCCTTTCCCAAGCTGCCCATCATCGCCGGCAACGTCACGAGCGCGGCGGGCGTGGAATATCTGGCCGATTGCGGTGCGAACGCCATCAAAGTGGGGCAGGGGCCCGGCTCCATTTGCACCACGCGCATCGTCGCCGGCGTGGGCATCCCGCAAATGACGGCGCTCTACGTCTGTTCGCTGGCGGCTAAGAAGAAGAAGGTGTCCATTCTCGCGGATGGCGGCATTACCAAGTCCGGCGACATCGTGAAGGCGCTCACGCTCGCGCAGGCGGTCATCTGCGGCGGCATCTTTGCCGGCTGCACCGAGGCGCCCGGCGACGTCGTGGAGATCAGCGGCAAGATGTACAAACATTATCGCGGCATGGGCAGTCTGGCGGCGATGAAGTCCGGCAGTGCCGCGCGCTACGGCCACGAGAAGGCCGACGCCACGCGCAAGGTGGCGGCCGAAGGCATTGAAGCGCTCAAAGAAGTGAGCGGTTCCGTGGACCGCGTCCTCGCGCAACTCATCGGCGGCATCCAGAGCGGCATGGGTTATCTGGGGGCAAAAGATTTGGAAGAACTGCGGGAAAAGGCGCGCTACATCCGGGTGAGCCCCGCTGGCCAGCGCGAAGCCGCCCCGCACGACGTGGTGGAATTAAAGACGGGGAATTGATGAATGAGTGCGCCCCGCTGCATCATCATTGCCGGGCCAAACGGAGCGGGTAAGACCACGTTTGCCCGCGAGTTCCTGCCGAAAGAAGGCGGCGTGGTTCACTTCGTAAATGCCGACCTGCTTGCCGCCGGCCTTTCGCCGTTAAAACCCCAGCTCGCCGCGTTAAATGCGGGCCGCTTGTTCCTTGGCGAATTAGATCGTCTGGCCAAGGCGCGTCATGACTTCGCCTTTGAAAGCACCTTGAGCGGCCTCACGTATGTGAGCCGGATTAAACGCTGGAAGACCGCGGGCTATCGGATTGAGATTGTGTTTCTGCGGATTTCCTCGGTGCCGCTGCTGTTGCGCCGGATAACCGCCCGCGTCAAGCAGGGTGGCCATGACGTGCCGCGCGCCGATGTCTTGCGCCGGTTTGCGCGCGGCTGGGAGAATTTTGAGAACGCTTACAAACCGCTGGCGGATGCGTGGGAGGTGTATGATAATACTGGTGAACGTCCGCTGCTATTGGAGAAAAGCAAATGAAAGCAAAGAATAATAAAAGCCATGCCCGGGAGCTTCCGACTGCCGTTGGGCGTGCGTTGCGCCGCGCCGGCTTGGCTGCCCGCAAAACCGCCCGGATGTATGGCACCCCCATCTATATTCTGCGCGATGGCAAAGTGGTGGCGGAGAAACCTTGAACCCGCTGGCAAGCGCGAAGCCGCCCCGCACGACGTGGTGGAATTAAAGACGGGGAATTAGCCGCGGAATCCTTGATTGTTGCGGTTTAACCGCTTCCTTCTACTTAAATAGCGCCCGTTTCAACCAAAACTGCCGTCTCCCCATTGAAAACCGCCGGCGTGGGAATGAAAAAGTCAGGCGTTTATTTGAATTCACCGCCTTCCGGGACGAAATAAGTGGGCGGTGAAATGAAATCATCGCGCCCGGAAACCATTTCACCGCGCGGTGAAACCAAAACACCGCGCGGTGAAACGAAAACACCGCGCGGTGAAACGAAAACACCGCCTGCTGGAATGAAATCGCCGCCCCCTGAAATGAAAACAGCGCGCGGTGAAACCATTTCGCCGCCCGCCGGACTCATTTCACCGCCCGCCGGAACCAAATCGCCGCCTGCCGGAATGAGTTTACCGCCTGCCCGGATGGAATATGCAGGCGTACGAACGGTCAGAACGCCTGCCGGAACCACCCGAACGCCTGTCGGAATCAATGGAACGCCTGCCTGAATGAATCGAAGGCCTGCCGAAATCAGTGGAACGCCAGCCATTTTCATCCGTACGCCTGCTTGAACGGGTGGAACGCCTGCCGGAATGAGAGAGTTGCCCGCCTTTAATACACCACCGGCAGGTTGAGTTTGCCGCATTGGGTGCAGCGCGAGCGGTCCACGTCGGCATCGTCCGTATACACGAAGCCGCACTTGGCGCAACGGAACACGCGGTCTTCCGGATGCGCGGGGCCGAAATGGCGCCGGTGCAGTTCGGAGAAAATTCCCACCACGCAGATGGCTCCCAGCGTGAGCGCCACATAAATAACCATGAGGGCGGCGGGACTCATGGCGCGGCCGTCGGCACGGTGTGCCAGTAGAAGTTGATTTGCCCGAACATGGCCGCCGGCGCCGGTGCAAACTGCAAGTTGCGGGCGAGGTTCAGCGCCGTCTGGTCGGCGGCATCGGACCCGCAGGTTTCCAGCACGATGGCGGAGAGCACATGGCCGCCCGCATCCACAAGCAATTGCAATCGGCTGGGCGCGAGGACATCGTTCCACGCGATGTCCGGCGCGGTGATGGTGCGGTGAAGCTTGCGCTCGGCCAGCGGACCGGCGAGTTGCCAGGAGGAACTTTGCGGCAAGGCGGATTCAATCGTGATGGCGGGGGCGGCGAGTTGCGGTGACGGTTTTAAATCAGTTCGCGTTTGTGCAAAACGGTTGGTGCGCATGAAGGCACTGAAGGCGCTGCCTAAATCGGCGGGGTTGAGCCCGAGGAAAGCGGGCGGTTCGTCGTAGCCACCCACGGCGGCGGGGACGGCGGGCGGTTGCACCCAGACGCCGGGCGGGAAATCGCTGGCGTGCGGCAGCGCGAAGAGCGTCGGGTCGGTGAACTGGGCGAGGGCGTTGTCTGCGGCGGCGATATGAAAGACGGGGACGTTGGTGACCGCGCGCGGCGGCACGGTTTTGGGGGTGCCCAATAAGAAAACCATTGCCAGATGCGCGGCGTAAGCGAGCGCGATGATGACAATGGTCTTGCGCCAGCTCCAGTTCGTGACCGGTGGTACTTCGGGAAACGAATGCGGTGTGGCGTCGCCGTCGTTCATGGCTGACCGGGAACGTTCACGAGCCGCGGCAGCGTGGCGAGGAGGAGATTGGAGATGCCGATGTCCGGCGCGCGCGCGATTAAAGCGAGATGCGCGAGTTCATCGTAGGTCACCGCCTTGTCGGCGTGGATGATTAGTGTGAGGGGGTCGTGCACACTGCGCGCGGCGGCGGCGAGCGAGGTTTTTAATACCGCTTCGCTGACAAGTTGGTTGTCATAATAAAGGCGGTTCTGGGAATCGACGGCGATGGCGACGACCGGCCGGTTAACGCCCGGCAAATCCGCAGCGGAGGGAGGAGTGAGATTCATGCGGAGACCGGACACCGGCAGCAGCGCGGCCAGCAGCAGGAAAATGAGTAGCGCAAAAAAGACGGAGGCGAACGGCGCGACGTCGAACCGGCTGGTGAGAATCTTGGCGGTGCGCGGAAATTTCATTTGCCAGTGCCGCTTTCGCTGACGACATTCACAATCTCGGCGGCAGCGCGCTCCATATCGAGGACAATCTTGTTCACGCGGCTGACGAGATAGTTGTAGCCCGCATGTGCCGGGATGGCGACGCCAATACCGCCCGCCGCGCAGACGAGCGCCTTCCACACGCCGTGCGATAGCATCTCAATGTGCGCGTAAAGCCCGGCCTGCTCGATTTGCGAAAAGACATCGATGAAGCCAACGAGCGTCCCGAACAAGCCGAGCAGCGGCGCGATTTGGGCGATGGTCGCGAGAAGATTTAGTTTCTCCTCGAGGCGCGGCACTTCGGTGAGGCCGGCTTCTTCGACGGCTTCGCGCACGCGTTCGCGGCCATGTTCGCGCGCGAGAATGGCGGCCTTGACGAGGCGCGCCACCGGCCCGGCCGTGGCGTCGCAAATGGCGATGGCTTCCACGATATTGCCGCGCTTGATGACAGTGCGCACGCCGTTGAGAAACTCGGCGGAGTTGATCTGCGAACGGTGGCAGTACAAGGCGCGTTCGATGAATACGGCGGCGGCGGCGGCGGCGGCGAGGATAATCACCCAGATGACCGGCCCGCCATTACCTAAAAGTGTCGGCAGCATCGTGTTTGTATAGGGGTTCGCGCGCCAACTTCAAAGCGCAAAATTGCTGGCAGCGGCCGGCGGGCGATGGACGGAAGCGGGGGGAATGCTTTCTCCAGCTAAATTCTGGCTTCCCGATTTTGTCTCCGGTATTCTCCGGCAGATATGGCTATTGCAAACGAAAATGTCCTCGTCTTCCCGCGTTCACTGTTCGAGCAGCTCGGCAGCTTCCAAGGTTTTAGCGCCGAGGTGCAGCGCTACTTGCCCGCCATCCTGGACCCTAAGAATAATAGCTTTCTCGCCCGCGCCAGCGCGGAGACGAATCCGGCTTTCAAGCAGGTCATCCCGTATGTGGTGATCACGGATGGCAAAAGTATTCTGCATTATGTGCGCGGTAAGAAGGCCGGCGAACAGCGCCTGGTTGCCAAAGGCTCCGTCGGCATCGGCGGCCACATCAACGACGAGGATCACACGCTCTTTGCGTTTGGTGTGCAGGCGTTTCAGGATGCCGTGAAGCGCGAGGTCTGCGAGGAACTGTCGGTGCAGGGCGACTTCGACGCGCACCCGGTGGGTTTGATCAACGACGATTCGACGGAAGTCGGTCAGGTGCATTTCGGGGTGGTACACGTGCTGTTCCGCACGGCGGAGCAAGTGAAGAAGAATGAGCAGGTCATCACGCAGATGGAATTTATCCCTATCGAAGAGCTCAAGGCGAAGCGCGAACACATGGAGACATGGTCGCAAATCTGCCTCGACCATCTCGACGCGATTCTCAAGCAACCATAAACGACTCGGCATGGAATTTAGTTTTGGCGACAACCCGAACCCGCCGAAGAAAGTCGGCGGTGTTGGGGCGACTATCTTCCTGATTCTGTTCAGCCTGCCATTCGCCGGGTTCGGAATCTTCGCCTTGGTTGGGGGCGTAAAGAAACTTTCTGCGGGCGACACCAAGAATGGCTTTGGCCTCTGTGCCTTCGGGTTTGTTTTCGCTCTCATCGGGTTCGGCCTGATGTTCGCGGCCATCTGGGGTGGCAAAAAAGTCCGGCAAGCCGAGGCGTTGAAGCAACGCTACACCGACCAACTCTGGCTGGTGCGCCCGGATTGGGCCGCCGGCAAAATCAAATCCACCGCCGACGCCCAGCGCTGGGTGTATCTGGTGATCGGGCTGGCATTCGGCGGCTTGGGGACAATGTTCACCTGCGCCATGCTGCCGAAAGAGTTGGCTAATCATAACTATCCGGCCTTGCTCATATTATTGTTTCCCACCATTGGAGCCGCCTTTCTCATTGGCTTCGTACGCGCCCGGCTGGCGCATCAGCGCTATGGCGATTGTTATTTTGAACTCGCTCAGATTCCCGCGCCGCTCGGCGGCACGCTCGACGGCATGATCCAAACCGGCACGCGGCTACAGCTTGAACACGGACTCCACCTGCGCCTCACCTGCCTTCGCCGTTATACCACCAACTCGGGTAAAGATTCCCACACCGAGGAACAAATCCTTTGGCAGGATGAAAAAGTTTATCGGCCGCAAGCCAGTCTACCTGAGACCGAACCCGGCCATACCGGCATCCCGGTCTTTTTTAAAATCCCCGCTGACCAGCCCGAAGCCACGCCTGACCCGGGCGACGGCATCCATTGGCGGCTCGAAGCCAAAGCCAAGATGTCCGGTCCCGGATTTTCCGCCGTGTTCGAAATACCCGTCTTCCGAGTTGCTGGTGCCGTTGCTTCCGCAAACGATGACGCCGTCACCGATCCCACCGCCGCGTTGCAGGAATCCGTGGAAGAGCTGCGCCGCGACGAAAATTCCCGCATCACCGTCACCGACGGTCCGGAAGGGCGCGAGTTCTACTTCCCCGCCGCGCGCAACCTCGGCATGGCGGTCTTTCTCACTATTTTCTTCATCATCTGGACCGGTGTCATTTGGTTGATGACCGTGAAGAAAGCGCCGCTGCTCTTTCCCATCGTCTTTAGTCTCTTCGACATTTTCATCCTGTTCGGCTTGATTAATGCGTGGTTCAAGTCCAGCCGCGTGACGATTAACCGCGACGGTCTGCGCGCCGTCACGCAAGTCGCTATGCTACGTTTCATCCGCACCGATGATGCCGCCGACGTGGAGCGCTTCACCACCAAAGTGGGGATGACCAGCAATAATAAGGCTTACCATGATCTGCAACTCATCACGCGCGCCGGCAAGAAAGTTACCCTTGCCAGCAGTCTCGCCAGCAAACCCGAAGCCGACTGGCTCGTGCTGGAAATGACCAAAGCGCTCGGGCGCTAGCCATAAACCATTGTGAGCGCCCCACTCAAAGTCATTCATTCCGAACTCCAGCCTGCGGTACCGAACCGAATGCGCAAGGAGGTCGAGCGCATCCTCATCACCGACGACCAGATTGCCCGTCGACTCAAAACGCTGGCGCGCGCCATCGAACGCGACTTCCGCGGACGCGAATTAGTCGTGGTGTCGCTGCTCAACGGCACGGTCATCTTTCTGGCCGACCTTATCCGGCATCTAAACCTCCCGCTGCACTTGGATTTCATCGGTGTGTCTAGCTACGGCGCGGGCACGGAATCCGGCGACCTCATTTTCACCAAGGAGTTGCGGCTCGATGTGCGCGGCCGCGATGTGCTGTTGGTGGACGACATTCTCGACACGGGCAAAACCTTGAGCCGGGTGCTGACTAAGCTGCGGGCACTCAAGCCGCGCCGGATAAAGATCTGCGTGTTGCTAGACAAGCCCGCGCGCCGCGTGGAGAAAATCAAAGCGGACTACGTCGGCTTCGAGATACCGGATCTCTTCGTTGTTGGCTACGGCCTTGACTATGCCGAGCGCTATCGCAATCTCCCTTATGTCGGCGTGCTGCATCCGCACGTTTATCAGCCACCGGCCAAAACGCCCGTCCGCCATGAACGAACTTAAATTCATCAGCCTGCTCGGCTGGCCTGCGATGGTCCTGCTCGCGTGGGCGGTCTCTCTCAATCGCAAACAGTTTCCGTGGCGCACCGTCATCTGGGGGCTGGGCCTGCAATTGACGCTGGCCGTCCTCATCCTCGATACGCCGTGGGGCGGCAAACTGTTTGAGTTTGCCGGCAAAGTCATTCAGAAGCTTATCCAGTTTTCCACCGAAGGCACCCAGTTCGTATTTGGCCCGCTAGGGAATGCCAGTCTGCTCAGCGATAAGTTTGGGCCCGGCAACTCCGTCGTCTTCGCTATTCTCATCACCGGCACCGTTGTCATCGTGGCATCGCTGTCGTCACTATTTTATCACTGGGGAATTTTGCAACGCGTTGTGCGCGCCGTGGCGTTTGTCATGCGCAAGGTTTTAGGTACCAGCGGCAGCGAGACCCTCTCCGCCGCCGCGAATATCTTTATGGGCCAGACCGAAGCGCCGCTCGTCATTCGGCCTTACGTTCCGCGCATGACGCGCAGCGAGTTGATGACCATCATGGTCTGCGGTATGGCGCACATCGCCGGCGGCGTCGCGGCCGTCTATGCCGCGATGGGGATGCGCGCCGGCTATCCCAACACCGCCGGTCATCTGCTTACTGCTTCCGTTTTGAATTGTCCCGCCGCACTGCTCATCGCCAAGGTCATGCTGCCTGAGACCGAGCGTAGCGAGACGGCGGCCGGTGCCCCCGCGATGACGCCGCGCACCACCGCCAATTCCATCGACGCCATCTGTCGCGGGGCGGCGGACGGCTTCCAGCTCTCGCTGAACATCTGCGCCATGCTCATCGCCTTCATCGCCATCATCTCGCTGGCGAACTACGTGGTTGGCTATCCGCAAACCTACTTCGGCGTGACGCGACCGGTGACCTTGCAAATCGTCTTGGGCTGGGTGAATGCGCCGTTCGCGTGGCTCATGGGCGTGCCGGCGGCGGATTGCTTAAGTATCGGCCAGATTTTAGGCGAACGCATCGTGCTCAATGAATTTGTCGGCTATCTCGACCTGACCAGTCACGCCGCGCAACTGAACCTGACCCCGCGCAGTTTTACGATTGCGACGTATGCGCTGTGCGGCTTCGCGAATTTTGCCAGCATCGCCATTCAAGTGGGCGGCATCGGCTCACTCGCACCGGAGCGCCGCAGCGAAATGGCAAAACTGGGTTTCCGTGCGATGATCGGCGGGCTGCTCGCCGCCTACATGACCGCGTGCCTCGCGGGCTTACTGCTGTAAAGTACATCTCCTCCCCGGCGACACACTAAGCGGCACGGCGTTCGATGAGTCCATCCGCTCTCCAAGCAGCTGTCACTTCGACGTTACCAACCTGATTTCTTCGCCACAACCACGTGCAACGGCTTTTCCGGCCTAAAATGCTCCCTTAGAACGGGCTGCGAGCGTTGCAGGGCATTATTTAGGACCCAAATACTGCGTTGCAACCGTTGCAGACCGATTTCAAAGCGTCTCGGGGCTGGTAACGACCGTTGCAATGACTTCAAAAACTCCTTTTTACTGCCTTGCAACGGTTGCAACGCTACTTTAAGGAGCCGTGGGGCTTGTTACGACCGTTGCAAGGCACTCTAAAAGACCTTTTGGGTGGACTGCAACGGTTGCAATGAGTTCCCAAGGTCCCTTTGACTCGTCTGCGACGGTTGCAGCGCTATTTCAAAGCGTCTCGGGGCTTGTTACGACGGTTGCAAGGTATTCAAAAAGAGTTTTTTAGTGGGCTGCAACGGTTGCAACGACTCCAAAAAGTCTTTTTTAGAGGACTGTAACGGGCGTGGCTGACCCGATTTGACAGAAGTGAACGAAGGTAACGGAGGTTGGGATTGTAAAAAGAGAAATCCCTTGGTTCGCTTCGCTAGCTTCTGTTCCGGTGGGAATCAAAACCTGGCCCGTCACCGTCGTTGCCAATTTGAAGCCGGCATTGGTCGCGCGAAGTACGCGAAGAGGGCGAAGGCGGGCAGGATTTTTTACCTTCGCGGTCTTCGTGGTCTTCGCGCGACATCCAATTCCTTCAGGCTACTCCATTACTTACCTTTGTTTCAGCTCTTGCTCAGGCGCTCCACCGGTTTCTCGAAGAAGAGTTTATGCGCTTCGGCGAGGATACCCGGGATGCGGTCGGCAAAGGGGCTGTTTTTCAGCGTGGCCCGCAAATCCACTTCACCCAGCTTGGCGGCGTTCTCGCCCGGGAACCAGTGGTCGGCCTGACCCAGCAGATTGTAACGCATCTTACCCCACGGTATCAGGTCGAGTGGCTGGCCATAGGTCCAGAGCCGGAGGATTTCCGTGATATTGATTTGGCCGGGCACATCCACGTAGTTCGGCAGACCTTCGGACCAGCGCGCACACCAGTCGGCACCGAGCGCGGTTTCCATCTCGGCGCGCCAGCGTTTTTCGATGGGCGCAATGGTCGCCGGTATGTGGTCGTAAAATTTCAGGGCGGCAACGTGTTCATCAAAATCCGTCGGCTTGGCCGCGCCGCAGCTCAAGGTGTGGACCTCCGGTCGGGTGAGACAGTAAAGATCGTTGAACTGCATCGGCGTGAGCGGCGCGCTGAGGGATTTTATTTTATTGCCTGGCTCCTGCAACTTGCCGCCCTTGTCGTTGGGGCTGATGATGAAGACGCCCATGTCGTGCCGGCGCGCGGCGAGGACGGCGGACCAGTTCAGGTCGTTGACGAAATACCAGTGGAGGTTGACGTAATCAAATTCGCCGGTGTTAATGGCTTCGGTCATGATGTCCGGCGTGGCGTGCGTGGAGAAGCCGATGAATTTGCAGCGACCCGCCTTCTGCAACTTGCGCGCGGCTTCGAGGCAGCCGCCCTTTTGCAGTGACCAGTCGAGGGTCTGCCGATGGTTGATGCCGTGGAGCGACAACAAATCCACGTGATCGAGTTTCAGGTAAGCCATCGAGGTCTCGAAGGTCTTAAGAAATTCGGCGGCGGAGGCGTGAGGCGCGACCTTGGTCTGGATAATCATTTTATCGCGCGGCAATTTGGGCAGCAATTCGCCGAGCTGCATTTCGGAAGTGCCATAGCCGCGTGCGGTCTCGATGTGATTGATGCCGAGGTCAAGCGCGCGATGGATGCAGGCTTCGAGGTTTTCCTGATTAGCGCGCGGGATGTCCGCAGGCGCGACGTCCTGCCACTTGTGCTGGTAGCGCATCCCGCCGCAGGAGATGACGGGCATATTGATTTCGGTCCGGCCAAAGCGACGATACTTCATGGCGCGGAAAATAGTCCGTGTACGCGCCCAGCGCAAGCGGGCGCGAGGATTAAATCAAATTGCGCAGCGAAGCGGATTTGTTATCGTCTCGCCCTTCGATTTTATGGCATACCTCAACGACAATTATCTCAAACTCAAAGCGGGTTACCTCTTTCCTGAAATTGGCCGGCGCGTCAAAGCGTTCTGCGACGCAAACCCCGAAGCCGCCAAGCGCCTCATCCGTTGCGGCATCGGCGATGTGACCGAACCGCTGCCGGCTGCCGTCATTACCGCCCTCCACAAGGCGGTGGATGAAATGGCCGCGCGCGAGACGTTCAAGGGCTACGGCCCGGAGCAGGGCTATGACTGGTTGCGCCACGCCATCGCGCAAAATGATTTTCGCGACAAGGGCTTGGACGTGGCCGATGACGAAATCTTCATCAGCGACGGCTCGAAGTGCGATTGTGGCAACATCCTCGACATCCTCGGCAGCAAAAACAAAATTGCCATCAGCGATCCGGTCTATCCGGTCTACGTGGATACGAATGTCATGGCCGGCCACACGGGCGAGGCCAACGAGGCGGGCGCTTACGCCAAGCTGGTCTACCTGCCGTGCAAGCTGGCGAATGGTTTTATCCCGGTCCCGCCGAAGAAGCACGTGGATGTAATCTATCTGTGCTCGCCGAATAATCCGACCGGGGCAGCCGCCACGCGCGAACAACTCGAGGCGTGGGTGAAGTATGCGCTGGAACACAAGTCGGTCATCTTGTTTGACGCGGCCTATGAGGCTTATATCACGGAGCCGGGCGTGCCGCATTCCATCTATGAGATTCCCGGTGCGCGCGACTGCGCCATCGAGTTCCGCAGTTGCTCGAAGAACGGCGGATTCACCGGTGTGCGCTGTGCCTACACGGTTGTGCCCAAGTCGCTCAATGCCCAGACGAAGACCGGTGAGGTCAAGCCGCTGCATCCGCTATGGAACCGCCGCTCGACGACGAAGTTCAACGGCGTGAGCTACATTGTGCAGCGCGCGGCGGAGGCGTTGTATTCGGCCGAAGGCAAGGCGCAGGTGGATGCGCTCATCAAACATTATCTTGGCAATGCGGAAGTGTTGCGCAAAGGTGCGAAGAAGGCCGGTCTCAAAGTATTTGGCGGCGTCAATGCGCCCTACATCTGGGTCCGCACGCCAAAGGGCATCACGAGTTGGTCGGCGTTCGATAAGATTTTGAATGACGCGAACGTGGTCATCACGCCCGGCTCCGGCTTCGGCTCGAAGGGCGAAGGCTATTTCCGCATCAGCGCCTTCAACAGCCGTGCGAACGCGGAAGAAGTGGCGCGCCGGTTGCAGGAATTGAAGTGGTAACGCGACCCGTCATCGCCGGGCTGCTGTTACTGGTGGCGCCGCTGTTGTTTGCGGCTGAACCGGATGGCAACGCGCAAATCCGCGCGCAGGCTGGCGATTCGGAGATTGTCATCACCACCACGCGACGGCTGGCGGGAGCGATAGGTTCGCTGACGTGGCATGGTCAGGAGTTCATCAACGTCACTGACCATGGCCGGGAGTTGCAATCGGCCAGCGCCTTCGATCTATCGCCGACCGCTAACTCGGAAGTTTTTAATCCTACTGAAGCGGGCTCTCGCGATGACGGCGCGGGCACGAATACCACCAGTCGATTGCTGGCAATCAGTGCCGAAGGCAACCGATTGCGGACTAAAACGCAGATGGCGTTCTGGCTGAAGTCGGTCGAACGGTCGGGTGGTCTGCTCGCTCGCAATACGAATGTGCTTTCCAACCATGTGCTCACGAAGGATGTCCGCATTGGCTATGAGCGCTGGCCGCAGGCGCTGGATTATCATGTGACGTTTTCCGTGCCGGCGAATGAGGCGCATGTCATGGCACAATTTGAGGCGTTGACCGCTTATATGCCGCCGGAGTTTAACACCTTTTACGAATTCTATCCACAGACCGGCCGATTGCAGTCCTTGAGCCAGGGCCCCGGTGAAATAAAACATCCGGTGGTACTAGCCACGTCGGACGGTAAGTTCGCCATGGGAATCTTTGCACCATCACAACCGCAACCGGATACGATTGGGCCCAGCTATGGTCGCTGGTTCTTTGATGGAGCGCATGTCGCCAAATGGAATTGTGTGTTCCGGGTGCGCAATCAGCAGGGCATCCGCAGCGGGGATTACAGCTACCACCTCTTAGTGCCGATCGGGACGCTCGCGCAGGTGGAGGGGATGATGCGTGATTGGACGACGGCGGGAACCCTCGTTAAGTAGAACGCTAGCAGCGTCAATTGAAGTGGTAAGGGCAGGGGATGGCCCGCGGTTTTCCCGCGTGACAGTTGGCGATACGTGAGGCATTGTGCCGCGATGACAACGACTGAAGCTGCCCAATTGCTCGAGCAATTTCGGGCTGGGAAAATCCCGGTGGACAAGGTGCTGCACGCATTTCAAGCTGCGCCTGTCGCCGACCTCGGCTTCGCGCAGGTGGACACGCACCGCGCGCTCCGCAAGAATTTTCCGGAAGTCATCTTCGGTGCGGGCAAGACGCCCGAGCAAGTCGTCAAGATTGCGGCCAAACTGCTTGAGCATGACCAGCCGGTGCTCGTCACGCGCATTACAGACGAGCATGCCCGCGTGCTACGGAAGAAATTCAAGCTCGCCGTCCACCATGCCGCCGCCCGCTGCGTGACCATCGAGAAGAAACCTTTGCCAAAACGCGCTGGCTTCATCGCGGTGGTCTGTGCAGGTACGAGCGATTTACCAGTAGCCGAGGAAGCCGCCGTCACAGCTGAAATCATGGGCAACCGCGTGGAGCGTGTGCACGATATCGGCGTGGCTGGCTTGCACCGGATGCTGGCGCAGATGGAATTGTTGCAGAGCGCGAATGTGATTGTGGCGGTCGCCGGTATGGAAGGTGCGCTTCCGAGCGTGCTGGCAGGGTTGGTTTCAAAGCCGGTCATCGCGGTGCCGACGAGCATTGGCTATGGCGCGAGCTTTGGTGGTATTGCCGCGCTGCTCGCGATGTTGAACAGTTGCGCGAGCGGGGTCACGGTGGTGAACATCGACAACGGCTTCGGTGCCGGCTATGCGGCCAGCCAGATCAATGCCTTAGCCGCAGATGGACACCGATGAAACACAGATGCTTTCTGGCTCTGTAACTTTTCCCCATCTGTGCTAACCTGTGGGCATCTGTGGCTGAAATGAATTTTGAATGAAGACCCTTTACCTCGATATATTTAGTGGCATTGCCGGCGACATGTTTATTGCCGCACTGCTCGACCTCGGCGTGGATGCCGTCAAACTCGAACGCGAACTGAAGAAACTCAAGCTCGATGGATATCATCTGCACATTTCGCGTGGGCAAAAGTCTGCCATCGCGGGCGTGAAGTTCGATGTCCACCTCGCTCATGCGCACGACCACGCGCACGCGCATGACGGACATGAACATGCCCACGAAAACGGCCACCATCACGGGCATCAGCATCACGACCACCCGCATGACCATGGCCATGAACATCATCACGAGGCGCAAAGGAACTTCGCCGAGATCAAGCAGCTCATCACGCGCAGCAAGCTATCGGCTTGGGTGAAGGAGAAATCTATTGCCGTGTTCCAGCGCATCGCGGTGGCCGAAGGGAAGATTCACGGTGTGCCACCGAATGAAGTTCATTTCCATGAGGTCGGCGCGGTGGACTCCATCGTAGACATCGTCGGCGCGGCGATTGCTTTAGAATTTCTCGGTAAGCCGCGCGTGTTTGCCTCGCCGGTGGTCGAGGGCACCGGCTGGATTAATTGTGCGCATGGCCGCTTTCCCGTACCTGCGCCGGCTACACTGGCAATTCTGGGTGCGCGTAAGATTCCCGTTTCGCAGTGCGACGAGCCGCATGAGTTGGTCACGCCCACCGGTGCGGCGTTGCTCGCGGAATTTGTTAAGAGCTTCGGTGCGATGGACAATCTTGTTGCAGAAAAGATTGGTTTCGGCCTCGGTACGCGGGATAACCAGACGCGACCGAATGTGTTGCGCGCGGTATTGGGGACGCGGTCTATAGGCCAAGGTCCAAAGTCCAAAGTCGCGGGCGGCTTGGATTGGGAGACGGATCGAGTGGCGGTGCTGGAAACCAATTTGGACGATTGCACCGGCGAAATGCTCGGCGCTTTTGTCGACACTGCCTTGGCTGCTGGCGCGCTGGATGTCTTTCATACGCCGATTCAAATGAAGAAGAACCGTCCGGGCATCTTGCTCACGGTGTTGTGTGTCGAAAGCGATGCGGACAAGTTCAGCGAATTGATTTTGCGGGACACGACGGCTTTCGGCGTGCGCCGGACCATTGCCGAACGGCGCAAGTTACGTCGCGAATTCGTGGAAACGGCCACACCTTTCGGCAAGGTGACGGTGAAAATCGGGCGACTTGGTGGTAAGGTAGTGCAAGCGGCACCGGAATATGAATCGGCCAAAAAGCTGGCAACGAAAGCCGGCGTGCCGCTGAAGCAGGTCTATGATGCAGCTGCAAAGAGTGCGAAGTTGTTGAAGTGATGAGTGAAGCCAATCTCAAGCTGGAGAAGTTGCGGACGTTGCTGAAAGGCTACGGTTCGTGTCTGGTGGCGTATTCCGGTGGGGTGGACTCTGTGTTCCTCGCGCGCGTCGCCCACGAGGTGCTGGGCGACCGTGCCCTGGCGGCCATTGCCGACTCACCAAGTTTACCACGTCGGGAGCTGGCCGAGGCGCTCGATCTTGCAACGCAATTCGCCTTTCCCGTGCGTGTGTTGCACACCCAGGAATTTGCCAATGACAATTACACGGCGAATCCCGCCAATCGCTGCTACTTCTGCAAGCATGAGCTTTTCGAGGAACTAACGCCTCTAGCGAAGGCGGAAAACTTTGCGGTCATCGCATACGGTGAGAACGCCAGTGACGTGGGCGATTATCGTCCGGGCGCGCAGGCAGCGGCGGAGTTTCAGGTGCGCGCACCGCTCAAGGAAGCCGGTTTGACCAAGGCGGAAATTCGCGAGCTATCCGCACAACTCGGTTTGCCCACGGCGGACAAGCCGCAGATGGCGTGCCTCAGTTCGCGCGTGCCTTACGGCGAAACCGTGACGCCGGAAAAACTGCACATGATTGAACAGGCAGAGTATGTTTTGCGCGATCTCGGCTTCCATGATGTCCGGGTAAGGCATCATGAGATGAAGGGCGTTGAATCTTTAAAAAGTTCAATCGTTAAATCGGGAATTGTTCCCGCCGCTTCAACGATTCAACCATCTAATATTTTAACCAGTCTCGCTCGCATCGAGCTAGCGCCAGCGGAAATCCCATCACTGCTGGCGAATGGCAAGCTGACGACGGTAGCAGAGGAATTAAAGAAGATTGGCTACGCGCACGTCACGCTAGACTTGCAAGGTTACCGGCGCGGCAGCACGAACGAGGCTTTAGGCAAGCAGTCGGCATAATTGCCAAGCCTTCAAGTCCGTCATTACTTCTTGTTGACGGCAAATTGGTAAGTTCCTGAACCAACCTCAAACACAGTTTGGTCGTTTTCCTGACGAAGGAATTTAACACCTTCCGCCGCTGCCACCGGCTGACCGCTCTCGGTGATGCTCGAAATGTCTTTCGCCGGAATCGAGACGGTGGCGGTCGTATTGACCGGCACGGTGACTTCCAAGGTCAGCCGGTCACCATCGCTTTTCCACGTACTGGCAATCTTGCCGTGAATGGAATTGTAGCTGGTGTTTGCCCAGGTCAGGCCATTTCGGATGACTGGTTCAATCAGGATGGTTTTGTAACCGGGACTGGCGTGATGAATTCCCCCAATGCCACCGAAAAGGTATTCGCCACAGGATCCGAGTGAATAATGGTTGAACGAGTTCATGCTCGGACTTTGGAACCCTTTTTCCGGCGTCCACCCATCCCACCGCTCCCAAATCGTGGTGGCTCCGTGTTTCACTGAGAACAGCCACGATGGAAAGGTATCCTGAAACAGCAGTCCGTAGGCGGTATCCGCCTTACCCGCCTGGGTCAGCACCGGCAGCAGGTAGCTCACGCCAACAAAACCGGTGGAGAGATGGTTGCCCTTTGCGTTGATATCATCTTCCAGATATTGCGCCGCCTTGGTCTGGAGTTCTATCGGCAGCAATTCAAATTTCAGGGCCATCGCATAAGCGCATTGCGTATTGCCAGTGATGCGGCCGTCGGCGGCGACATAGCGCTGGTTGAACGCACCTTTGATATTGGTAAACAACTGGTCATATTTATTCGCTTCCTCCACGCGTCCCAGCTCGCGATAGGACTTGGCCAGCAGATGGGTGGAATACGCAAAGAAGGCTGTCCCGATCAAATCCTTCGGGGTATTCGCTCCAATGGACAACCAATCGCCGTAGTCATTGCCGCGATCTCGGTCACGAATCAGTCCGTCGCTGTGCTCACGCAGATACTCGACCCAGCGGGTCATCGCCGGCAGATGCTGTGCCAATATCCGTTTGTCGCCATACACTTCGTAGATAGTCCACGGGCAGATGACGCCCGCATCGCCCCAGGCAGGAACCCCATTACAACCCATCGTATTAGGGCTCACGTCGCTAAAGGAACCTTCCGCGGTCTGGCCATCATCCACGTCCACCAGCCATTTGGTGAAGAACGCCGCCACATCCGCGTTATAAGTCGCGGTGCGGATGAATACCTCCGCGTCGCCCATCCAACCCAGCCGCTCATCCCGCTGCGGACAATCCGTGGGCACGCTGATATAGTTGCCGCGCTGCCCCCATTGAATGTTCGACTGAAGCTGGTTGATGCGCGCATCGGAACAGGCAAACTCGCCCGCCGGCGGATTATCCGAGCCAATCACAATACCTGTGACCGCATCCATCGCTGGTGGATTAGTCAGGCCGCTGATTTCCACATAGCGGAAGCCGTGAAAGGTGAAGCGTGGCTGCCAGGTTTCCACGCCGTCGCCGGTACACACATAATGATCGATTGACGGCGCCCCGCGAAGATTAGTGGTGTAGATCGTGCCATCGGGATTCAGCATCTCCGCATGGCGTAGGGTAATCTTAGTGCCCGCCGGAGCGGACACAGTCAACCGGACCACGCCCACCATATTCTGACCCAGATCATAAACCCAATGGCCGGGACTCGTTTCCTTCAGGGTTTTCGGCTTCAGTTCAATCACCTGCCGCACGGGTTCCATTACTTGCGCCTCCAGTTTACGCGCCGACTCATCCCGCACTCCGACCGGTCCCCAAACGCTATCGTCCAGACCTGGTTGATCCCAACCGCTCACTTCCAGCCGCGCATCATAGTTTTCACCCAGCATGAAATCTGCGGACTGAATGGGACTGGCGTGCCATTTCCAAGTGTCATCGGTCTCCACCTGTTCCGTGTGCCCATCCGCGTAAGTCACTTCCAGTTGAGCCAGCAACGCCGGTTCCTTACCAAAAAACTCAAAGCCGTGATTGCCAATGTGTCCGCTAAACCACCCGTTGGCCAACAATGCACCCAGTGCATTGCTGCCGGGTTTCAATAGCGCCGTCACATCGTAGGCTTGATAGCGCACCCGTTTGCGATAGTCCGTCCAATCCGGCGCGAGCACGTGATCGCCCACGCGCTGGCCGTTGAGATGTATCTCATACAAACCCAGCGCGGTAACATAGAGCATCGCCTTTTGCACCGGCGCTTTCACTTCGAACGCTTTCCGCAGATAAGGCACAGCCGATGAGGTTCCCGGCAAGGAAAGCGTTTGGTCTTCCTTTACGGTTTTAGTAAACGTCTGTCCGCCGAATTCGTATTCCACCCGCAATTGCTTCACCACTTTGTAGGCCGGATCAACGCCCATGGTCGTGTTGTTGACCACTAAATTCAGGCGGCCCTGATCAATCTTCTGCCTCAAGACGGCGGTCACATCCGCCGCCGCCCCGCCGGCAACCGCTTCATAGGTTGCGTGATGAATAATCAGCGGCGTCGTGGCCGGCGCTTCGGGTGCAATCCACTTGGCGCCCCAATCAGACGGCTGCAGCAGGCCCATCTGCCATTGGGCGATGGAACTCCATGCGCCGGCGTGGCCAGCGCGATCCCAGGCGCGCACTTTCCAATAGCAGTTCTCCCGCGAAACCAGCGGCTTGCCCGCATAAGCAATCTGAGCGCTTTCATCCGACGCCACCTTGCCGCTGTCCCACAGGTCACCGGTGTCTGCATCGAGCAGCGCGCGCGATGAGGCCACCAGAACCTGATACGCGGACTGTACCTCGCCACGCTTTTCAGCCGTAAGAATCCAACTAAAGCGCGGACTGCTCGCATCAATCCCCAGCGGGTTGACCAGATATTCGCATCGCAAGTTTTGCGTCGTCACGGCGGCTGAACAGATACCGGACAGCAGGACGGTTCCCCAGAGAATGATGTGCTTTGAAAGGTTCATTGAGTGAAAGATTAATGGGTCCGCATAAAAGTGGACAGCCGTTTGTGTCTAGTCAGCCGGAATTCTTCTAGTCAACCTTCCGCCCTAGCCCAAGCGGGCAGGGGAGCCGTAAACTCGACCGGGGTCAGTGTCTGCGGATGAATAAACTTTATATGCCCTGCGTGTAGACACAGCGGCGGCTCGCCCACGGCCAGCGTCTGTGTGCGGCCGAGCTGGTGGCCGGGCAGATACAGCGCATCGCCACACACCGGCAACCCCAGTTGCCAGAGATGCACGCGAATCTGATTCGTGCGCCCCGTTAGTGGCTTTACTTCAATCAAATTCGTGCCGTCGGCGAAGCGCTGGAGCACGTGAAACTCCGTCCGCGCCGCCAGACCGTTCTCAAAATCAATCGTCCGCGAACAACGCTTGCCGGATTCTGCGCTAATGGGGGCGTCGCAAAAGAAATCATCCGCTGGCAACGGGCCTGGCACGCGTACCAGATAAGTCTTTGTAACCTTGCCCTGCGCGAACTGGGCCTGTAGGTGGGCGGCGAAAAGCCGCGAGCGCGCCACCAGCACCAGACCCGTTGTGTTGGCATCCAGCCGATGCGCCGGATAGGGCGTCTGCGGCTGATAAACCGTATTCAATATATGCTGGAGTGTGTTGCGATAGAACCGGCCACCGGCATGCATCGGCAGTGGGGCGGGTTTATTGATTACAATCAGCGCGTCGTCCTCGTGCAGCAACTCCACCGCGCCGTTCACGGCTGGCTCGGTGATATTCGGAAAGAGATGCTGATAACGCTCACCGGCCCGCACGATTTGCGTGGCCGCAACTGCTAACTGGTCCAAATTCACGATTCGGCCCAGCGCGAATTCCGCCTCCCACTCAGTTACCGAAACATTCCCAACCATCCGACCCAGCGCGGCCAGCAGGGGCAGGCCATCGCAAGCGCCGGGAATGTTCAGCGGTTTGAAGTGGTCCTGCGGCTGACTCCCCGGCAAGGGGGTGACCGCCAGGCGAAAGGCCGCATGCCGAAGAGTAATCAAAGTGTGGCCAGTGTGCGCGGGAAATTTATCAGGGTCAATTCGGCTCTGGCCATTCGGTAGGCTGGCCTCGACTAACCGCAAGTTTCGTTAAAGCGAAAGCCGTGTAAGTTAAACCGGCGTAGCTTTGCGGCCCACGAATAAGAGGTAGCGCCAGACACCACCGTAGGCGTTCCGCTGTTGATCGGTGCGCGCTGCAAATTGTGCCGAGAGCAGCGGTCGCAACTGGCCGTTCATCCGCACATGGTTCACGCCCATCCAGCGTTCGAACAATGGTAGCCGCGTGTCATGAAAATCCACTACCGCTATGTGTCCGCCCGCTGCCAAATCGCGGTGGGCGGCAGCGATGGCATCCGCAAAGCCGGGATTGAACATCGAGAGCGCGTAGGAGAACAAAATCAGGTCAAACGGGTGTTTGCTTTGAAACTCCGGACCATAGGCGGCGTGCAATAGATGAACCCGCGACCCGAGCGACGTGGTCTTGCGGCGCGCGACGTTTAACATCGTTTCCGACAGATCCACGCCGGTGACCTCCGCTTGCGGAAAGAGGCGGCACAGGTTCACGATGTTTTTACCGGTACCACAGCCGACTTCAAGAATGCGTGACGGTGAACAAACCTTCGCCGCCTCGTTCAAAATGGCGTTGCGCCCGAACAAAAAACTCCACCGGGTGGCGTCGTAAATCTGCGAGTGCAGCCGGTAATAACGCTGAATAGCAGCAGCGTCACCGACTTCAGTTGGCGGCAGACTGGCCATGCTTTACAGGACTTCCGCAAAACTAAGACTGCCGTAGGTGCCCACGCGGTCAAGTTGATGCAGCGGCTCGGTTAGTTTCGGGAAGAAGCGGAGTCGTGCGCGGATGTCCGCCGGAACGAAATCCAGATCCAACCCAGCCGAGCGCATCAGGATTTTTGTACCGGGCCGGCTGTTGGCAAAGATCAAATCCCATTCCTCGCGCAGCGCCACGGGATCGTGCCACGCGAGCCAGTCCTGATGATCGAGCAAAACATAGTGCGTGTAGATGCCGGGATTTTTCTGGAGGAAACCCGTGATGGTGGTGGTGTGGGTGCGGATGCGCGGGGAGAGTTCCGCGAGCGTAGCCTGATTTTGCTGGCGAAGATAATTCGGACAGCACGACATGGTGTAGGAGCCGGTGAGATAAACTCGCCAGAAATAATTCTCCGTCGCCGGCAGTTCGCTCATCACATGGCGCAGTTTATCTTTGATGTAGCTGCCTAGGCCGCCGGGGTAATGATCGTCAATGAGTTTCACCTGTGGGCGCGGCACGCCGAGCAAAGTCATCACCAGCCGCTGGCGGATCAGCCAGTTGCTGAGGTCGCCCCAGATCTTCGGTTCCAGCATGGCATAAACCTGCTTCTGCTGCTCAACGGAATCTGCGTCCAACAGACACAGCGCAAAGTTCTTGATATTTGGCTTCGACTTGAACAAGGCCACGCCGAGCATCCACGCGGCTGAACCGGATGTGCCATGATAATAAAATGATTTCTTCAAACCGCCCGGATTGAAGAAGTCGATTTTGTCGTCCCAAAACTTCCGCGCGAAGTCGGGCAGCTCCCGCTGCAACGAGCGATAGATCTTCTTATAATCCGTGTGCGAGCCGATGCCGAACATTTCGAACAAATCCCCGAACTCACCGCGACGGATCATCGCCATTTTCAGCTCCAACAGGGCGTTCTGGCGGAAGTTCACATCCACGGCATGGATTTCCGCCGGCCCGTCGAGGAGATAATCGAGCACATTGCAGCCCGCGCTGGTGATCATCACCACGCGACTGTCGCCATCGAGTTTCATCAACTGGCGGTCGATGCGCGGATCTTCCCATGAAGTGTTATAAATGAGGTTGCTGCCGTGCACATGATGGAAGACGAGATCTTCCGTGGCCTTGAAGAAACGGCTGGCAGGATTATTGTGACGCGGCTGACCGCTATCCTTGTATTTCATTATTGCGGCAAAGGGTAAACTTCCGTCCCCTTCAGCACAATTTATTTGATAACCGCTTGGCGGTTCACCGAGTTGTCGCTAAGGTTCAAGTTGAAAACCGATAGGAAAGAAGATTTCAACCATTTTATCCCTGTCCGGACCTCTAATTAACGGAAAACTGCCAAAATCAGCTCTAACTGTCCATTTCCTGACCATCCGAAGCGCCGTCGGATACTTCCGAAGGACGTTTTCATACATCCAGCGCCGCTTCGGATACATCCGACGGACTTTTTCAAACATCCGAAGCCGCATTTCAAACATCCGAAACGCCTTCGGAACCATCCGAAGACAATTTTCATACATCCGAAGCGCCGTCGGAACCATCCGAAGGGCTTTTTCAAACATCCAACGCCGCTTCGGAAACATCCGACAGACTTTTTCATACATCCGAAGGCGCGTCGGATACATCCGGCGACCGCTCGGAAACATCCAAAGCCGCGTCTTAAGCTTGATAAATCTATTCCCAAGCTGCTTGCTGACTTTGGCGGGAATGAAGCTGGGGGAAGAATCACCGCTTTCCTGCCTGCCGGCTTTACTTATTAAAAGCTGGGGCTTATGCGGTTGGTGCGGCGGGCTTTTCCTGGAGGCGGCGAAGCTGATTTTCGAGCTGGGTCACCCGGCTGCTGAGGCGTTCCAGGACTTTGCGGGTCTCGGCTGGGACGGCGACGCAATCTTCGCAATGATGCCGCGTGGCAGCGCTACCTTTGATGGGATATTCAAACTTCTTGCCGCAGGCGCGGCAGGTACGGGGACGTTCTCCAGAAGGCATGTTCGTAAAAGGTTGATTAACGCTGCCGCTTTTCCAATTCATTCACGGCGCTGGTCACTCCGCCGTCCATGAGCAGGCGACGGTCGCGCGAACGGGTTTCGCCAATGGCGGTGACGCGGATGGCGGCCTCGTCGGTCACGGGGCATTCGTGCTCGCAGATGCCGCAGCCGATGCAAAGCGCCGGGTCCATGTAGGGCTGGCGCAAGGTAATGGGGTTGCCGTCGCGCTTGATGATGGTGACTTCGCGCGAGAAAATGGCTTTGGGCGACACGGGGCAAACTTCTTCGCACACGACGCACGGGGTTTCCATGGCCCACGGCAGACAACGGCCCCGGTCGAAGAAGGCGGTGCCGAGTTTGATGGGGCCTTCCTTGGCAAACGGGCCGGTGCCGGTCTTTTCCTCGATGCTCACGCGCTGAATCGCTCCGGTCGGGCAGACTTCGCCGCAGAGCGTGCAGTTCACCTCGCAGAAGCCGATCTTCATGTTGAGGATGGGCGTCCAGATGCCTTCGAGACCGGATTCCATCAGCGCGGGCTGGAGTACATTCGTCGGGCAGACGCGGATGCATTGGTCGCACTTGATGCAACGGTCGAGGAAGTCGATTTCTTCCACGGAACCGGGCGGGCGGATGACTTTCTTATCGTAGTTGCGCGCACTCGCACCGGACGTGCGGCCAAAGGCGTAGAAGCCGAGACCAATCAACGTGCCGAGAAAGGCGCGGCGACCGGGCACGACGGGCGCGGTGACTTCGCGCTTGAGCGGCGGCATGAACTTGAACGAGAGCGCGTCTTCCGGACAGTCTTCGATGCAATTGAAGCACACGAAACATTCGCTCTTGCGAAGCTGGGTCTGCGGGTCGGACGCGCCTTCGCAGCTTTTCAAACAGAGATCGCAGTCCACACATTTGGTGGTGTCCCGGTCAATGCGCCAGAGCGCCACCGAAGACAGCGTGCCGAGAAACGCGCCGAGCGGGCACAACACGCGGCAGAAGAAACGTGGGATGAGGACATTCATGCCCACGAGGAACAGCAGCAAAAAACCAATGACCCACGCGCCGACATGAAAGTATTGGCGGACGTAGATGCTGGAAGGCACGAAGAGATTGATCATCGGCAGAATTACCGTGCTCATGGAGCGATGAAACAGGCAGATGGGGTCGAGCCAGCCGATTTGCAAGGTGCCGCCAATGGCGGCGGCAATCATGGCGATGAGGATGACGTATTTCAGCGAATACAATTTCTTGTAACGATTGGCCTCGATGCGCTCGCGCTCTTCGGCGCGACGTTTACCCAGCAGCCAGCCCGTGAAATGATGCAGGATGCCGTAGGGACAAATCCAATTGCAGAAGATGCGCCCGAACAGCAGGGTTGGCAGAATCAGCAGCAGGCTCCACATCAAGCCCATATATACCGTATGCGTGGTGATGGCGGTGGCGAAGGCAACCAGCGGGTCGAGTTCGAGATACAGCGAGACGGGATAACCCTTGAGATAGCGCAGGTCGGTGACGAAGACGAAGAACAGGAACAGCGTAAAGAAGAACACCTGCGCCACGCGGCGGACATTGCGGAGCTTGAGGAGGTCTTGGGGATTGAACTTCAACTTCACGCCTGAACCTCTTTGTAGAGCGTATCTTTCCAGTTGATATTGCCCAGACCGCGGTCGTTCGCCTTATGCAGATAAGTCAGTTCGGCAATATCGCGTTCGAGCAGATGTTCGTAGCCGTAGGCGTCCACGGCAATCATGTCGGTGCCGGCGACGATGGTGTTCATCGGCTTCACGTCCGAGAGGCGGCCGCCGGTCGGACCGTTGCTCATCAAGACATTCATGCCGTCGAGGATGACGAGCGTCGGCTTCATCATCAGTGCGAAATCAGAGACGATGCTGTGGATGTGCTGATGAAACTGGTTGCGCCGGCCACCGAGCAGGCCATACCAATTCTTCGTGGTCATCGAGGCGTGACAAAGATTGTGGTCTTTGCACGGCGCAAGGCCGATGACCTTGTTCGCCTTTTTAAAGGGCGTGTTGAAGAAGGTCCATTCCTTCAAGATTTCGCCATCGAGTGAGAGCGGTGCGAAGGAATTAGTTTCCGGATACATCAAATCCAAATTCATCTCCGCCGCGACGGTTGTCAGGCCGCTTTTGAGAAAACAGCCGGTGGGCGAATTGATGGGGTTATCCGCAATAATCACTTTATGCGCCCCGGCCTCGAAGCAAAGTTTCGCCACCGCGCGCAACGCATCGGGATGGGTCGTGGCGGCAAGGGCAGGGGGGCGGTCGAAGGCAACGTTCGGCTTGATCATCACGACGTCGCCGTTTTGGATGAAGCGGTCCATGCCGCCGAGGGCCGTCATCGCGGCGCGAATGGTCGCTTCGTGTGCCGTGCCATGCGCGATGGCGAGCGACGGCAGCACTTTGCTGACCGCGGGGGCGTAACTGCGGAGTTGGGCGCCTTTGACCTTTTCAAAGCCAGGCACAAAATGTTTCGGCTGCCAGAGGGCGCGGGCAGCCAGACCCGAACCGGCAATCAGCGCGCCGGTAACGCCGAGTCGAAGGAGGAACTCGCGGCGGCTGACGGAATCGCCCGGCAGCGGCGCAGCGTCATTCTGGTTTGAGGCACTCATTTTAACTGTTACTTAACCTACTCACTTAATCTCACCGCGCAAATACTTTCCGATGAAGGCCTCGGCTTTGGCTTCGTCGGTCGCGTCGAACACGCCGCCCAGTTCGCCGTCGCGCTGATAGACGACTTTCCATTTATCGAAAACCTGCGCGCTGAATATCTTGCCACCATTAACGTCCGGCAAATTGGTCACGGTGCCGAACTTGCCGCAGAAATCCGCAAACGACTGCCACGCCTTCGCCGCGTCGGCCGGCGCGGCGACCATGATGAAGTACGGCAGTACCGCGCCATCATAATTATATTTCGCCTGGAACACGTCTTTGAAATCCGACTGTCCCTGCGCGTTATCCGGCACATACGCCACGCTATCGGCAATCATGCCGGTGGCGGGCAGCTTGCGGCGACCGGCCAGGCCGGTGTCATCGGCTGGCAATACTTTCGCGCGGTTTTGGGCAATGGCCTTGGCCAGCGCCATCGTTTCCGGTTTCACATCCGACGCGATGATTTGCACATAGACGGCCCCTTGCCGGAAGAAGTAACCCATCTCACCGGAATAGCCGTCGGGCGCAAAGTCGAGCGCCGCACCTTTCGGGTCGCGTTCCAGGGCGAACATGCCAAAAGCGTCCACCGGCGTATCAAAACGATATTCGTAAACGTCCACGTAGCTGCCGGTCACGCCGACCACATTGAATGAGCGGCAACGGAGCGCCTGCACATTAAAACCTTGGTAGGCGGGCGAGCGGCCATCAATCTTTTCGTAAAGGGTATCCGAGTTATAAAACTCGGTATCGCCCATTGGCGTGAGGCCGGGCAGGGCAATCTCCAGCGGCTCACCTTTCGCGGCCGGTTTGGGCGTGTCAGACGAACCTTCCGCACCGCTGTCGGCAGCGGGTTCGGCGGTCGCCGCCGGTTTATCGGCAACGGCGGTGGTCGCGGGGGTTTCCGGTTTGGTTACTGGCGCGGATAGGGCGGTGCCAGCCTTGCCTTCGACGGCGGCGGTGGTGCTTTGCAGTGAGTCAGTGCGAACGGCGAACAGGTCCGGATTGAAATGTTTGCCTTTGATAGCAATGGCAATTCCGATAGCCGCCATCAGCAGCAGGATGATGACACTGGCTACCCGCTCAGCCGCTGAAACCTGGGTGCGGACAAACTCTTTGCGGTTGCCAGCGGCTGGTTTTTTAACGTTCGCCATGAATTTAAGATTGAGACCTGCAAAATGAGACGGACGGAAACCGCGCAGGTTTCAATTCATCCCGCCCTTGCGGCTTCGCAATCAGGCGAAGTAACGTTCCGCGCGGCGGATGATTTCCGGATAGTCGGTCTTGAAATGGCAACCGTCGCGCAGCGCGGCGAGATCCACCTTGGCCGTGTCGCGGACGGTCGTCGGCAGGGCGTGATAATAGTTGCGCGCGTCGGTGTTGCCGTCCTGTTCGTAGTACGTCACGAAACGGGCGATGTCGTGGAAGGCGAAATCCGTCTGCTTCGCAAAGGCCTCGCAGGACGGGCAACCGGTGCACATCGTGCGGCGACCGGCAATGATGGTTTCCTTGAGCAGTTCGAGGTGCGCGAATTTGAGCGGCGTCTTATAGCTGCGCGCCGCGCTGGTGCTGCTCTGCATCTGGTCCACATTGTCAATCATGTTGACGATGGCGGTAATGCGCGGGTCGCTCCAGACGGAATGCAGCACGGCCTGATGGGTGGTGAGGCCGAGCTTGTCAAATTCCGGCAGGCGCTTCGGGACGTCCTTGGTGGTGCGCATGGTTTTCATCGCGATGAGGCCAATGCCCGCCTGATGCGCCGCGTCGAACGCCTGATCAAACTTCCCGCCCTTTTCATAAAACGGATTGAACGCGAGCATGATGATGTCCAGAAATCCGCCCGCCGCCGCCGCGTTCAGATAATCCGGCAGCCGCCCGTCATGACAGGAGAAGCCCACCAGCTTAACCTTGCCGGAACTCTTCAAGGTCTCGGCCGTTTTCTTGAAGGCATCGCTCTTCGGCCAGTTCAGCGAATCTTCACCGTATTCGCGCGGGCCGATGCCGTGGATATAAAATGCGTCGAGATAGGTGGTGCCCAGCGCGGCGAGCCGCTTGTCAATCATCGTGAGCAATTGCTCCGGGCCTTTGTGCGGATGATCTTTGGAGACGAGAAAAATCTCTTTCCGGCGCTCCGGATATTTGGCCAGCCATTGCCCGAAGATTTTTTCCGACTGGCCATGGAGATAGCAATCCGCCGTATCGAAGTAACGGATGCCCATGGACCAGGCGATATCAATGTAATCCGGGCTTAAGGCGCCCATCATGCCGCCCATGCCGAGCAGCGTGACCGGCGGTCCGTTCTTTCCGAGCTGTCGGCGCGGCAAGCTGGCGGATGCGGGCGCCTCAGCCGCCGTGGCGGCCTGCGTGAACAGGGAAGGCGCGGCGGCGAGCGCGACCGGCAGGGTCAGCGTGGATTTGAGAAAGCTGCGGCGGGAGGTGGCTGAATGGTTATCTTTCATGGTTGGTATGCTGAAAAACTAGCACTGGAGTTGACTGACGGCAACGGGAATTGAACTTTAAGTGACCTGCTGCAGTCCGCAAACCCGGTCTTGGTTTTATCCGCAGATAACGCCGATTCCGCAGATTAAAAAAGTGAAACCTGTGTCTATTGTGGAGTTGGCCGGTAGCGGGTGGTATTAATAGGTCAACGAACAGCCCGGACTTACTCCCTTGCGGCCATTAAGCGGGAGCTTGGGTCGCCAAAGCGGGAGCTTGGCTGATTAAAGCGGGAGCTTGAACGTCACAAGCGGGAGCTTGCGTGAGCCAAGCGGGAGCTTTTGTAACACAAGCGGGAGCTTGGACGACCGAAGCGGGAGCTTTTGTCATGCAAGCGGGAGCTTTTGTCACGTAAGCGGGAGCTTACGTGTATAGAAAACAACAGTTGGCGGACGGTAAATGTGGTTAAGCCGTTGACAGCGGCGCGCTTGGGCCGAATCTGCGGTTTTTGGGTCAGGGCAGACGCGAATTTCACCAATTAGCAGGAATCCAATTCCGGCATCTACGTGCAGCTCCTAATTGGTGTTAATTAGTGGAATTCGTGTCTAACCCTTCACCCCCGCAGGCTTTCACCGCACCTTTTCAAATGCGAAGCCCTTGAGATATTCCGTCTCGGGAATCATCGGGATGATGGGGTGATCTGGTGATTGCGCGTAGCTCCCTACGCGGCGCAGGACGTGGCGCGTGTCGTACGCGGCCGAGAGCAGCGTATCCTGAAACAGTTCGGTGCTGACATGGTGCGAACAACAGAAGGTCGCCAGTGTGCCGCCCGGTTTGAGCAGTTTCAAGGCGCGCAGATGAATCTCCTTGTAGCCGCGCAGGGCGTCCGGCACCGAGGCGCGGTTGCGGGTGAATGACGGCGGATCGAGGATGATGAGATCGAAGCGCGGGATGACGCGTTCGTGCGGCTTGACGGCGGTATTCAGCTTGAGCCAGTCGAAGACGTTCACGGTCTCGAAGGAGCATTTGTCCGCGAGCTTATTGGTCTGGGCGTTGCGTTCGGAAGCGGCGATGGCGTCGGCGCTCTGGTCGAGCAGGTGGACGTGGGCCGCACCCGTGCGCGCGGCGTGCAGGCCGAACCCGCCGAGAAAGCTGAAGCAATCCAGGACTTGCCCGCCTTTGGCGAATTGGGAGACGGCCTGATAATTCGCCTGTTGGTCGAGGTACATGCCGGTTTTGTGGCCGCCAATCAAATCGGTTTCAAACTTTAAGCCGTTCAGGCTCACGGCTACGGGGCCATTTTGTTCACCGAACAACATGCCGTTGGATTCCGCCAATCCTTCGAACTTGCGCGAGGCGACGTCGCTGCGTTCGGCGATGGCGCGGGGCGAGAAGATGGTTTGCAGGGCGGCGAGGATGTGCGCCTTGCGCAATTCCATGCCGAGCGCAGAAATCTGCACGACGAGGACGTCCTCGTATTTGTCCACGATGAGGCCGCTCAAGAAATCGCTCTCGGCATTGACCACGCGAAAGGAGGTTGCCCCGGGCAGATGCCGCTGGCGCACGGCGAGCGCGGCGCGGATGCGTTCCTCGAAGAAGGCTTCGTTGGGAATGATGCGGTCGGGGGCGAGCAGACGGACGTTGATCTTGGATTTGGAATTGTAAAAGCCCGTGCCGAGCAGCCGTTGGCGGTGATCCTTGACTTGCACGAGGTCGCCATCGGCGGCGGGGGTGGCGAGCCGGAGCACCTCGTTATTGTAAATCCAGGGATGACCGGCGACGATGCGGTCGGCCTCGCCGGGCCGGAGCAGGACAGTGGGGAGCGTATCAATGATTGTAGACATAAGGGAGTTTCGCAAGGCGGGGCAGGGCGGGGAAGCAAATTTATCCCAAGGAGTTGAATTATTTGCTTGAGTTGCCGGGCAAACGGGCCGATAAAAGTCCATAAGCCTATGACCACCTCATTCCCCATCAGTTCCATGCTGCACAAAAAGGGCACTGCGCTCTGGAGCGTTACGCCGGAAACCACGGTCTTCGATGCCATCCGCTTGATGGCCGAAAAAAACATCGGCGCGCTGCCTGTGCTGGGGAGCGGGCAACTGGTGGGAGTCTTTACGGAACGCGATTACACGCGGAAGGTGGCGTTGATGGGCAAGTCTTCCAAGGAGACGCGCGTCCGCGAAGTGATTGCGCGCGAAATCACCACCGTGACGCCGGATGACTCGGTGGAAGATTGCATGCGGCTGATGACGGAGAAACGCGTGCGTCATCTACCGGTGGTTGAAGGGCAAAACCTCGTCGGCATCATCTCCATTGGCGACCTCGTGAACTGGATTATCTCCACGCAAAGCGCGGCGATTGAGCAGATGGAACAATACATCGCCGGCAGTCCGGCGTTGTGAGGGGACAGCTTACTTGGCGATGGAATCGATGATGGCGTCGCGCGTCGCGGCATTTTGCTGCGCGGCTTTTAACACGTTCGCCGTCTGACCTTGCGGGGTATTTGGTGCGGCGGCGACACCGTTGGTGCCATCCGTGCTGGTAATGGAGAATAAAGCGGTCGGCTTCGGCAGAATCATGGTGGTCAATGCGTCGCGATAATTGTAAGTCACCACCAACATGCTCGCGATAGTCAGAAAAACCACCACCGCCCGGACTTGTTCGAATAAGCGCGAGCGTTTCTCGGCACGCAATTCCTCCTGTTGTTCAGCCTCATGCTGACCAACAATCTGGTTCATCGCTTTTTCGAACGACTTGTCCTTCATAAGAAACCGGAAATAATATACTACGAGCGCGGTTCATATGCCAGCGGGGTTGGGTGAAGTCAATGGATTATTGCCGCGGCTGGTTTGACTGGCAATTCGATGAGGTCGAGCCGCCACCGGCGATTTACTGGACCGCGTCGTCGACTTCTTTTTGATGCTCCAAGGCGCTTTGCCGGAAAGAATCCGCGTTGTCGGACTTGGTCTGGATCCGCGTGACCAGTTTATTGACTTTCTGAGAGGTCAGGAAGGTAATTTGGTTCCGGTGATTGACGATGAAGGTAATAATCGTCAGTAGCAGTAATAAAATAAAGACGCGCCGCACGGCTTTGAAAATCATCCCGCAGCCGCGCCGCAAAATCCCAGTGTGCCGGTTCCCGCCAGGGAGCTGGTACAAGTCACCCGCGCGCTGCGTTTCCGCGTCGCTGATCAAGGGCACCATGTCCATCGACAATTTCACCCTTTATAGTAAGCGCCTTTCGTGCCATCCATTGAGAGAGAGGGCTTGGGTGGAAATGACCAAATTTCAGGCAACGCCATCCAAGTTTTAGCCACTTGGGCGGCAGGTGCCGACGGACGGCCGATTACTTCTTAGCCAGCGACTTCTTCGTAGCCGCCTGCAATTCGTCCAGCTCCGGCTGCAATTCTTCCTTCGTCTTCTTATCCATCCGGTCGATAAACAATATCCCGTTCAGATGATCCGTCTCATGCTGGATGGCGCGCGCCAGCAGACCGCCGCAGCGGAACGCAATCGGCTTGCCCTTCGCGTCGAGCGCCTTCACATCCACCGTGACCGGTCGCGTAATCTCCGCATACATTTCCGGAAAGCTCAAACACCCCTCGCCCGCCGTCGCCGGCGCGCCAACCGGCGTGACCACCGGGTTAATCAACACCAGCGGCATGATGCTCGCCACGTCTGCCGGCTGGCCGTCCAGTTCCAGCGTCGAGGGCCGGTCCGTAATCTCGCGCACATCAATTACCGTCAGCTGCTTCGCCACGCCGACCTGTTGCGCCGCGAGGCCGACCCCGTGATTTTCCTTCATCGTCGCGAACATCGACTCGATGAGCTGCTTGATTTCCGGCGTGATGCTCTCAATCTTAGCGCCTTTTTGGCGGAGTGCCGGATGGCCGTATTTAACAATATCCAAAATCATTTTAATAAACCTTCTCGCTAACCTCTAATCCGCATTAACCCCCAGAATCTCTAAAATATTCTGGAGCTCATTATCGCTGAAGAACGAGATCTCCACCGCGCCTTTCCCCTTCGCATATTTAATCTGCACCTTCGCCCCAAACTTCTCGCGCAGGTTCGCCTCCAGCCGTCCAATGTTCGCGTCCACTGGCACGATGGCCGGCGTCTTCGCGTTCTCCGGCGTATGTTTCGCCGCGCGCGACTGCAGCTTTGCAATGAGTCCTTCCGTCTGCCGCACGTTCAATCCGTCTTTAATCACGCGTTCCGCCGCGTGCAATTGGATCTTCTCATCGGCCAACCCCAGAATCACCTTCGCATGGCCCACCGAGATTCGGCCCGTGCGCAAAAAGCTTTGGACCATCGTGGGCAATTTCAGCAGCCGCGTCGCATTCGCCACCGCCGCGCGACTCTTACCCACCTTCACCGCGATTTCCTCCTGCGTCAGTTGGAATTGTTCCGCGAGCTGCGCGTAACCCAGCGCTTCTTCCAGCGCATTCAAATTCTCGCGCTGCAAATTTTCGATGAGCGCCAGCTCCAACACCGCGCGGTCGTCGGCCACGCGCACAATCACCGGCACCTCCGCCAGATTCAAGAGCTGCGAGGCGCGCCACCGCCGTTCCCCTGCGATCAACTCGTAAAAACCCTGGTTCTCCCGCACGATCAGCGGCTGCACAATCCCCTGGGACCGGATCGAATCCGCGAGTTCCTTCAGCGCCTCCTCCGAAAATTCCTTGCGCGGTTGCAGCGGCGACGGGCGCACCCGGTTCAGCGGCACGCGCTCCACCCGTTCGCGATTATCCAGCGGCGCTGGTGCGGGGGCGACTGGCGCAGTCGAAGTTTGCGGGGACGGCGGCTGACTGCTCAACAGCGCGCCCAGCCCGCGTCCCAATGCAGGTTTAGACATTACTCAAGGTTGTCGCAGGGCAACCAAATTGTCAACGCGCCGCCGCTGCCACCGCACATTGCCCACCGTTTTTACTACCGCAAATCGCCGCCCCCCCTTACGCTGTCGTCACATGGCAATCCTCGGTCAACGCAATTTACTTTCCGTCGTCCGCGCGTCCGCGCCCGGCCTCTACCTCGATGGCGGCGCGCTCGGCGAAATCCTGTTACCCGGCCGCTACATCCCCGCCGACCTCGCGCCCAAGCAGAAAATCGACGTCTTTGTCTATCGCGATTCCGAAGATCGCCTCGTCGCCACCACCGAAAAGCCGCGCGCCATGGTGGGCGAATTCGGCTACATGCAGGTCAAGAACGTCAACGCCCAGATTGGCGCCTTCCTCGACTGGGGCCTCGCCAAAGACCTCCTCGTACCCTTCCGCGAACAGGAAGTTCCCTTGCGCGTCGGCGACTGGGCCGTCGTTTATGTCGCGCTCGATGCCCAGACCAATCGCATCCTCGCCAGCACCCGGCTCAACCGCCATCTCAACCGCGAGACCCCCGCCTATCGCGACGGCCAACCTGTCAACCTCCTCGTCACCGGCAAAGCGGCGCTCGGCTATGGGGCCATTATTAACAACGCCCATCTCGGTTTACTCCACAAAAGCCAGCTCGCCTACGCCCTCAGGATTGGGGCCCGGCTCAAAGGCTTTGTCCGCACCGTGCGCCCCAATGGCAAGATTGATCTGGGCCTGGATGCCGTCGGCTACAAGCGCGTGGCCCCCCTGACCGACCTCATCGTCACCGCGCTGAAGATGAGCGGCGGCAAGCTGCCTTATGATGATGACAGCACGCCCGTCGTCATCCGGCAGAATTTCAATGTGAGCAAGAAAGCGTTCAAGCAGGCGCTCGGCAAACTCTACAAGACCCGGCGCATCGCCTTCACGAAGCCCGGCATCGAACTGCTGGAAAACGACACGTGGATGCCTGGGAGGGCGAAAGTTTTGAGTCGTGAGTGATTAGTTTTTAGTGGGAGGGAAGGTTAAGACGGGAAGGGGTAATTAACTATTTAATCTGTCTCAATGTTTGCTTCAGGCTTGTTTCTTCAAAATCCATAAACCTAGAAACGCAAAAGCAAATACTCCAATAATATAGGCGGTCAATGGTATGAACAACTGCCAACCGGTGAACTGCATACCGGCAACTATCAATGTTGTGTGCGTGGTCTCTGGAGCTTTGCGCCAAGGCAATATACACTGAAAGATTATTGTGTATGAAGTCCACGTCATTAAAAGTGCGACTAGCAAACTCAACGAACCAAGTAATGCTTTAATCATAATTGTGGCGTTCCCTTGATTTTTACTAATAGGTTATCGTCGGTTGGCATTGTAACCCATCCGATTTCATGGGTTCGAGAGTGCGCGGGGTCGGGCCGGTTGTCCACCCATTTTTGCAGTTCCTCCCATGCCGCGCGCCCCTGAAGACTTGAAAAAAGCCGGTGCAAATGTTTTAAGACCTCCCTCACCCCACCCTCTCCCTAAGGAGAGGGCTTTGACGTTCCCTACGTCCTTGGTAAAACCCGCGACGGGATTGAAAAGAAGGTCAACCAAATCACCAAAACCTGTCGCAGCCTTTTCCCTCTCCTCGGGGGAGAGTAGCCCTGTTGGGTATTGCACAACGGCAGGTTCATGTGAATTACCCTGCAAATTCAGGAAATCAGAAACGGGCTAACGCGTTGAAATTGAACATAAAGACGGCAGGCGATTGGCTCAAAGTCAAACGTTTAGAGAAAAATCTCACGCCCGGCCAAGTGGCAGCGAAAATGGGTATTGCAACATCCTTGGTTTGCTCATGGGAAAGCAGTAGTTGGCAGCCTGACAGTCAGCAGTTGAAGTCGCTGGCGCAAATTTTAGGATTCGATGCCGAGGATTTTGAAACGCCCACTAACAGACCCCGGAATTCATCATAGCTTCTTGTGACTTTTAACCAGACTGCTGAGGGGTCAGCTGTTGGGTATTGCACAGAGAATGACGGTGGTTCCATTTGATAATTCCAAGCAGAAATATAGCGTCCGAAAGGTGATTCCAGTCAATCCAAAAACATTGGGCGATCATCTGCTGTTGAAACGCATTGAAGCAAACCTGACCCAGCCAGAAGTGGCGCAAATGGCAGGGGTTTCAACGAGGATTGTCCGAAAATGGGAACACGGCCACGCCTGCCCCACCGAACCTCATTGGCAGACTCTGGTGCAACTTCTGGGCTTGAATTCCCAATTTATCAATGGGTCAAACCCAACGCCAGAGTAGCCTGTTGGGATTTACACGCTTTTTTATGAAACGAGGGTTCGATTCCCTTCACCCGCTGCCTTTTGATTATAGTCAATAGAATCAATTGTTTTGTGAGTTTCTGAAAAGTTTTTGTGGTCAACTTACTACGAAAACTTACTACAATCGCAAGACGTTTTAACGTGGTCAGGACGGTCAGGATGGAAGGTGAATCAACCCCAGACACCACAAAAAAATTGCCAGCACAACAGCCTTACCCCTACGCCTACCCAAACATTTTCCAAGCTGGAATTAAATTGAGATAAATTAACACCCCGCATTTGACCGCAGAGTCGTTTAACTTTGGGCGGGCACCCGCGCAATGAACTCCGGGCCGTTGTCGCTCCGAATGTATTCTGGCATGCCGTGTTGCTCAATGGCTGGCGCCGCATCGTAGGTGCCCACGAAACTGACGCCCGCTGGACTGCCGTCCGGGATCGCGCCGATCGGATAGAGCGATGCCTGAACCCTAGCCACCGCCGCTAATGATGCAATCAATATTAAACAGATGATTTTCATATTATGGTTTCTTGATTAACGCGCTGATTACGGCTGCCACTTGATGCGGTAATAAGCCGAACTCGGCGGAGTGCCGCCCAAATCGCTGAATGAATCGCTCACGGAAATCACGCCGTTGGTGCTGACGGTGTTCGTGGCAATGGACGCCCAATCGGTGAGATTGGTGGACCGCTCGGTGATGTAGCTGAAGCCGATGACACCATAAGCCTTGAGCGTGGTGGGATTGCCGGTCGTGATGTTGACGATGGAGTTGGTGCCGGTGACATAGGCGTTGACCGCGATGTTGATGACGCCGGCAACGGTATCTCCATAGCTGTCGCTGGCGGTATAGTTGATTTGGTCGGCTACATTCGGGGCGGTGGACGGATAGCCAATGAGCGTTGCATTGGTGATTAGGGACACGCTGTTGGTGGTGGACAGGTTGAAGGTAGTGAGAGTAACGGCATCACCGTCCACGTCGCTCCATTGGTTGGTGAGTTGTGACCACGGGAAATGCAACCCCAAGCCCGCCGTCCGTGTCAGGCTCAGCGGTGCCAACATGGGCGGGTGGTTGGTGACGATTTGATCAAGGTTGGTGGTGCTGCCCAGATAATTACCATCACCCAGATAGTCCACGGTGATGACGTTCGTTCCGCGCGGCAGGTTGGTGATGCTAAAGCTGGTGGCGCTGCCGCTGCTCACGGCGTTCGTGCTGAACGCGCCGTTGGTGGAAGAGAAAACCACGCTGCCCGTGGCGTCAGCCGGGAGCGTGGCGGTGTAGGAGACGGTGTCCTTGAATCCGGACGGATTTTCGCTGGAGGACGCCCCGACGAAAGTGTTCGCCTGACTGATGGTCAGTGTGCCGTTGGTCGCGCTCACATTGTAATTCGGGTTGCCGCCCAAGGTCACCATGATGTTCGACACGCCCACCGCCGAATATTGCCCCGCATCCGTGTTCAGGCTGTAATTGATCGTATCCCCACCGATAACTTGACCCACCACCGTTGCCGTCAACGGCGGGTTCCCCGTCCCATAGGGCTTGGTCTTCGCATCCGCCGTCACCGAGGCCGGTGCCGGGCTGATGTTGAAGGCGGTCGGGCTGGAGGTGGCGCTGTTGTAATTGGAATCTGCCGCCAAGGTTGCCGTCACGGTGTAGCTGCCGGCGTTGGTCGGCGTGTTTGCGCTCGGACCAAAGCCAGTGCCGCTGTAGTTGAAACTCAACGCGCCACTTGATCCGGTGAAGCTGGCACTAGCCGGTCCCTGGCCTGCGCCTTCATAGGTGAAGCTGGTCGTCCCGGTCACGGTGACAGAACTGTTCGCCTTGTTGACCGTCACACTCACGGTATTGGAGGCGGTGGTGTAATTGGTCGTGTCCGTCGGCAGGAAGATGACCCACACATTCGTCACGCCCGCATTCGGAATAATCGTGTTGTCGGCGAAGGCAAAGCTGCCCGCGACGGCTTCATCTCCGTCCGCATCCAGGTCATAGCCGTTCGTTGCCACGCTGCCGGTCAAACTTGAGCTGGTCAACGTCTGGCCGTAGGTGATGGCGCTGGCGGTCAAGGTCAGCGTCGGCGTGGTTTGCAACACGGTCTGCGTCACGGTGACGCTGCTGCCCAGATAATTATTGTCGCCAAGATATTGCGCCGTGAAGTTGGTCACGCCAACGGTCAGGTCGTCATTGGTATAATAAGCGACACCACCCACCACTACATTCGTCCACACCGGCGTGCTACCCAGTGAGAACACCACATTGCTGCTGGCATTAGCTGCCGTCACATTATTGGTTTCCACCACGGCGGTGAAGATCAGTGTCTGGCCGTAGTAGTTCGTCTCGCCAATGCTGTTGGTCAGCAACAGACTCGTCGTCGCTTGGGCGGAATTGATTACGCCGGTTGTGTCATTGAGTGGGGTGATGGCGTAATTAGCGGTAACATCAGTTGTGGCTGAATTCGTGATGGTCGCCGTTGGAATCAGCGTCTTGCCCGTGCCCACAGCGGCATCCAAATAATGTTCCGCCAGCGTCGCGAACCCATCTCCGCTGGCCAGAGTGCCGGCTGTGAGCGTCGGCACGTTGGTCGCGGTGGTGTCGCCATCGTGAATTTTTGTGTTCGGTTGCGCCGTGATGCTAATGGGCCGGGTCGTGATGGCAAAGTTCGCGCTCACAAACGCGATGCTGTAGTTGGCGTTCGTCAAAGTGTTCAGCGCTATCGCATACGGACTGCCCGCCACGGTTTCACCCGCCACACGGCTCAAGCTGCCGGTGAGCGTGTCACTGCCAACCAGCGCCGGTGAGACGGTGTAAGTGAACGTCGGATCCACCGCGCCATAAACTTTTGTTTGCCCGCTGGTCGCCGTCACTGTGATCGGCTTCTGCGTGATGGCAAAGTTCGCCGGAGTAAACGCGATGCTGTAGTTGGCGTTCGTCAAATTGTTCAGCGCAATCGCATAGCTGCTGCCGACATTCTCGCCGGCGGCACGGCTCAACGCGCCGCTGAAACTGTCGCCGGTGATCAACGCCGGCGAAACGCCATAAGTCAGCGTCGGATCGCTCGCGCCATACACCTTGGTCTGCCCGCTGGTGGCCGTAACTGTGATAGGTTTCTGGGTGATGCCAAAGTTGGCGCTGTTGAAGGTGATGCTGTAATAATTCCCGGCGGTCAGGGTGTTTTGCAAAATCGCATAGTTGCCGACATTCTCGCCAGTCGCGCGGCTCAAAACGCCGCTGAAATTATCACCCGTCACCAAGCTGCCCGACGCCAGCGTATAGGTGAGGGTCGGGTCGGTTGCGCCATAAACCTTGGACTGACCGCTGTTGGCTGACACTGTGAGCGCAATCGGCGTATAATGCAACTTCACTTGATTGGCAGTGGTCACGATGCTGTATTGTCCGGAGTATTTCGGCGTGGTGCCGGTGAACACGGGTGTCGTATTAAAGGCACCCGAAACTGTCCCGCTTCCGGCATTAATGAGCACATAGTCATTGTAATCCAGCGTCCCCGCCGAATTAATGGTGATTTGGGGAGTGCCGGTGATGGTGACGTTTTGGTTTGCCAGTGCCACCTTGTCGTTCGCGCCGGTGGCGCTGCTGCTCAAGTCAAATTTGACGCCGGAACTGGTGCCGCTGAAAGTGAGAGTTTGTGACAGGTTAAGCGTGGCGCTACCGTGGGGGTAAAGAACCGCAGTCGCATTATTTGCCACCGTCACAGCTCCACCAATGGTGTTAGTGCCACCCAGCGTGCCACCGGCGTTCACAGCCACTGCGCCGCCAGCTCCAGAATTATTGCCATTTACGGTCAGCGTGCCGCCGCCAATGGTGGTGACACCGGTATAGGTGTTCGTGCCGTAAAGCGTCAAGGTGCCGGTGCCAAGCTTGGTCAGGCCGCCATCGGCGGTGGCACCCAGCGCGCTGGCGTGAGTGAGCGCATTCGAAATCCCAATACTGTAAGTGGCGGTGTCGATAATCGCCCCATTCGTTGACACCACAAGATTATAAGTCGGCTCGGCGACGAAATTTGCCTGCGAACTCTTCGCCAGCACCGTGGCGCCGTTGAAATACACCGTGCCGACGCTGCCGCCGCTGCTGAAGAAATTCAATTGCAGGGTGCCGCCATTGAGGTTGACCACGCCGCCCAGCCCGCCGTTACCGGCATATTGACTGACCCGCAATTGGTTTGCGCTCAAGAGGCCGCCGTTCAAGTTAATCGTTCCCATAAAGCCGTAGGCGTTGAAGATTTGTCCATCGTTGCTGAAGGTGCCGCTGGAGAGGGTCAGCGTGCCGCCATGATGGATGCTCAACGCAGTCGAAGTATTGTTCGTCCCGCCGGCGATGGTCAGCGTGCCGCCGGAGATGATCAGGCCGGGTCCAGTCGAGCTGGTCGTCGCGGTGCCGCCCGTAGTTACATTCAAGGTGCCGCTGCTGAGGGTCACATTGCCCGCCTGCACCGCCAGGCTGCCCATGGAATTGGTGTTCCCGGCCCCCGGGTTCAGGGTCAGCGTGCCGACGCCTTGCTTAATCAAGGCGCCCGTCTTGGCCGCCCCGAGGCCGATGGCATTCGCAAAGGTGACGGTCTGGCCGCCGTCGTCAATAATCCCGTTCGTGCCGTCCGCCAACTGCAAGCGGCCCGAGGTGGTGTAGTCATAAGTGTTAGCGCTGCTGAACTGCAAGCCGCCGCCCTGCAAGACGATGCTGTTAGCCAGGGTGGTCGGCTTGCCGAGCGGCCCGCCCGTCCCGACCGTCTCCGCCACACCCAAATTGATCAATCCGTTCGATACCGTGGTGGAGCCGGTGTAGGTGTTCGTGCCGGCCAGCGTCAGCGTGCCCGCGCCGGTTTTGACCAAGGCCAGATTATTCGCCGCCACCAGTCCAGCCGTAGTGCCGCCGATTGTGCCCGGCAGCACGCGGGTGCCCGTGGTGCCATAGGTATCCGCTCCCGAGTTGTTGATCGTCAAGGTAGCGAGCGTGCCGCTGTTGATTACACGGCTGCCGGCGGTGTAGCTGGCAGCGCTCTGGCTGCTGCCCGTGTCCGTCAAGCCGGCGAGGGTCTGCGGGTTTCCGTTCAGGTCGAGGGTAGCGAATGCATTTGTGGTCGTGCTCGATACCGTCTGCAAATTTAGACTGGTCGTGGTGGGCAAGGCATTGACGATGCCCAGCTTTACGGTGACATCAAGAAGGCCGTTATCGTTTAAAATTACGGTGTTGCCCGAGTAGGTGCTCGCGGCGTTGAGTGTCCATAGGTTATATGCAGTCGCCCCTCCACCTTGGGCTAATATTGTCAATGGGCCGGTGCCGCCAATCGCACCGCCTAATGTCGGGGTAACGGTATTGCCAAAACTGGAAATCGTTGTGGTGCCGCCCAGGGTCAGCGCGGCATTCAAGGTGCCGCCGCTTCTAAAGTGAAGCGGGCCGACATAGGTTGAGGATCCGGTGCCAACAATGGATATGGACGCGGGGGTGACAAATGTTCCACTAGCACCAATCCAAAGCGTCGCCCCGCTGCTGGCGATGGAAACCGAAGGGCTGTTCTGGATGGCATTTATATTGGCCAAGTTGAGAATGCCGGCGCTGACGGTGGTGTTGCCACTGTAAGTGTTCGCGGCGTTCAGGACGACGGTCGAAGTGCCACTCTTGGTGATAGCCCTGCCACTGCCGCTAATTACCCCTGATAAGTTGAACGTCGCCGTGCCATTACCGGTGATGGTGAGGTCGGCATTCAACGCGAGTTTGGGATTGATGGTGTGGGTTAGGCCTTTGGTGCCATTTAAACCATTTAGATTGATGGTCGGAGAGGTGCCGTCAAAGGTCCAAGTGTTGGCAGCGGTGCCGATGTTGACGGCAGTGGCAGCCGTCGCGGTAGCTCCCAAGCCCTCTAGCGTGAGCGTATTCAAAGTAAACGTCGCAGGATCAGAGTTGATGGTGAAGGTTGGCTGGCCCAAGGCGGTGGTGTGGTCGGTGAAGAACTGCACCGAGTCGCTGGTGCCACCCGCCGGAACGCCCCCGGTCCAATAGCTAGGCGTTGTCCAGGCATAGGTGCCAGCGGCGGTTTGATTGAAAGTTTCCGTTGCCAGCGCCGGCAGCGCCAGCAGCAGGGCCAGCGCCAGGCCGGCGCGAACGAGCGCCGCCCGCGATGTAATTTTGTTCAGTTGCAGTTTAAGCATACCTATATTTGTGGGATGGGTTAATAATGACTGTGTGCATTCTGAGTTGGTTTTAGTTTTGACCAATACGCATAAAGATGTGTAGTGGTGAAGAACATTTGGACATGGTTTGCAAGGTTGGATTAACGGGCAACCCGTCGTTAGTCAGCAAAGGCCGCCTGGCCGGCGGCGTCCAGCCGGAGTCGTTTTCCCGGCGGCGGGGTCGGCAGGCGCAAGCCTTGCAGCACGGACTGGTAATTCGCGTTCAGCAAAGAATCGATGGGACAAATTAGGCGCACCACGGTGATTTCAAATAACCCGACTTCAACATCTCACCAATAACCGGGAATAGCTTTTCGCGTGGTGGTGTGACCATCGAGAAAAAGATAATTCCGCACGCTGCCGTGAAGAACTTTGGGTGGAAGTTGGGCATACCAGCTCGGCTGGGTGGGTTGATTCGCATAAGCCGGTTGATCCGTGTCTGCCAAGGCCCAGACTTCCGTCAACGGGCGGACAGCGGAGATCGCGTTGATTTTTTGCGGCGGGAGCCGCGTGCCGTAGGCGGGCTGATAACCAAATATCGGCCACGGCAGCGGCGGCACGCCCGGCCCCCAGACATCCGAACCACCTGAGCGGACAAGGGTTCCCGCAGCCGGGACTGTATACATAATTTGTCCGGCGACCACGTTTAAATCGGCATTGGGCATCCAGTTCGCAAAACCGGGACAAATGAAGACTTTGGAATAGCGCAACGTGTTGTCCGGCGCCTGCCCCATGTAAGAGGCGAGATAATATATCAGAAACGAATTCCAGCTGCCGCCGGGGGAACCGCCCGCGCAAAGTTGAAAATTCGCCACCTGGCCGGTGAACAGACCATATTCGCCGCCGCTATCCGTGCCGCCGCAAAGTTTGTCACCGTTGTCGTTGAGATACATGGTCAACGCGATGCTGACCTGATGAAAATTGGAAAGGCAGCCGATTTTGTAGGCCTTTTGCTTGGCTGCCGACAGCGCGGGCAAGAGCATGGCAGCTAGAATGGCGATGATGGCGATGACCACCAACAGCTCGATGAGCGTGAAGGCGCGCGAAGACCGGCGGCAACCGCCGGGACGAGGTAGTGTGTTATTCATCATTTGAAGTCATTTGGTTTTCTGGCTGGCTGACATACTCAGTCAGCCAGCCAGATTTATTTTGCGTCAAATCAAGGCACGCGGATGCGATAAAAGAGCTGAGGCGTGGCCGGGCTTACCGCATTGGTATAATTCACCGCGCCGCCAGCGCCAAACGGCACGCCGGTCGCGTTGGTGCTCCAGCCGGCGAGCGGGGTGGTCAGATTGGTCGTCGTCAGCACGGTGTAACCCGAAGCGCCGCTGCCGCCCGAGCCGGTGAGGACCACATTGTTCACGCCACTGAGGTTGACGATCCTGGCCACCACATTGGTCGGTGCCATGGCGGAAACAATGCCGACGCCAACATTGTAAATCGCCTGGATGGCGGCGGCGGAGAGGGGATGATCAAAGACCGCCACCTCATCAATGCTGCCCGCGAAAAAGGCGCTGTCATAATTTCCCGGCTGTTGGATCGGAGAGGTCACGTTCTTGCCGATGCTGAACAAGGTCGTATTGGCGAAGGCGGTGCCAGCTGTCGCCGTGCCCACCACATTTCCATTCAAATAGAAGGTGGTGGTGTTGGCCGTCGCATCGGCGACCACGGCGACATATTCCCATTGTCCCGCCGCAAAACCGTTGGTCACAAAGATGGTGTGATTCATGCCGTGCGCGTTGAAGTATAAGTTCGTGCCGGTGACCGGCCCGTAGAAGCCCAGTTCCACCGCCCCATACTGACCGAACAGCGAGGAACGAGCTTCCGGATTGTTGAACGGATCCGCGCCCAGCGGATACTGGGTCGGATCCAGATTGAACCAGCCCATGATCGTGTAATTGGTGCGATAATTCATCAGCGAGACCGTGGAGGCGTAGCCCTGTAATTGTATGGAACCGATGTTCATGGCGGGCGCGGTGTTGGTGCTCTCAAAGCCGGGGAACGCAGTCGGCTGCGGACCGGCCCCCATTGGCGAGGTGGCAAGCGGGTCGAAAACATTATTGCCGCCGACAGTATCATACCCCGTGGTGCTTTCGCCGTCGTTGAAGCGCCAGTAACCGATCGGCTGGTAGCCAAGGATGGTTTCGAGATACGAACAGGTATTGGTCGGCAGCACAGTGAGGATGGCCGTGCCGTCACTGGCGGTGCCGCCGGCGGAATTGGTCGCCGTGAGGACATAAGTGCCGGCTTGAGACAGTTGCAGGTTGGTGAGCACTAGAGTGGCGTTGGTGGCGCTGGGGATGAGGGTGCTGTTAAGGGGAGCGCCATTTAGCTGCCAATGCAATTGCGGAGCCGGACTGGCCACCACGCCCGCTGAGAAAATGGCCGTGCCGCCGACATAACGCGTCAGGCTGACCGGCTGCGGATTGATCGTCGGGGCCAAGGTGCCCACCACGAGGTATAGGCCGCCACCGCCCACTTGCAACGTGGCTGCGCTCGCCGCCCCTCCGTCAGTCACGGTGACCGAACCGGGCAGCGTCCCGGTGATGGTCGCCGTGCCAGTGTTCGTGATGATTGGATAAATGCCGTTGGCCAACTGCGCACCGGTGTTGTCAATCACAAAGGAGGTTGAGGCCGAGAGGGTCAGCGTGCCGTTGGTGAGGTTGAGCGCGGGCGTGCCGGCGGCAAACGAGAGCGACACGGTGCCCGAACCGGTGTTCAAGCTGCCTTTCAGGGTGCCGGTGCTGGCGGCGTTGTTGCTCAACGTCTGGCCGCTGGCCAGGGTGATCGGCGCACTCAAGGCGGAAACGTCGAAGGTGGCGCCGTTGGTGATGCTGATTAGTGATGAGTTTAAAATCGAACCCTGAGCGCTCAAGGCCAGGTTACCAGCGTTAATGAAAGTCGGGCCGGTGTAGGTGTTCGTGGCCGTGAGCGTCAGGGTGCCCGTGCCGAGCTTGGTCAAGCCGCCGCTGGGGCTGCCCGCCAGCAACTGGTTGGTAACCGTGATATTGTAGCCGGCGGTGTTAAAGCTGGCTCCATTCGTGAGCACGTTCACCGAGCAGTTAGTGCCGAAGGCAATGAAATTGGCCGACGCAGCGGACGGCTGCAAGACGCCGCCGTTGAGGTTGAGCACGGCGGTTGAACCGGAAACGTTTAAGAGTGAGCTCACGATCGTGGTGCCGCCATTCAAATTCAGCGTTGCGGTGCCCGGGTTCTGTCCCAACTGGATGCCGCCACCCGTCGAAACCACGAGGCCACCGTTGACATTCATGACACTGCCGTTGCCGGAGGAGCCAAACTCGATGGAAATTGCAAACCCGACATTCGTCCACGTGCCGCTGTTGATGGTAAAGACGCCTTTGCCGCCCGGACTATCACCGCCCACGATCGATTGGTGGATGGTGAGCAGATTACCGCCGTTGACGATGTTGGTCGGGTTGCTGGAACCACCCAGCTTGTATCCGCTATTGTTGGTTATGTTCAAATTCCCGCTGTTCAGGATCAGGGTGCCGGCGGAGCTTTTCAAGGTGGCCAGGGTGTCCGTGTTGCCGGTGCCAGGATCGAGCGTCAGGGTGCCGGTGCCGGAACTGGTCAGGGAGCCGTTGCCGGAAATAGCGCCGCTGAGAGTCTGCGCGGCGGAGCTGGCATAGTTGAAGCTGCCGTTGTTGACGAGGTTGGCCGCATAGTTGCCGCTGCCCAACTGGCCCGCGCCGCCGATGGCCAGCGTGCCGGCATTGATGGTGGTGCCACCGCTGTAGCTGTTCGTGCCTTTCAAGGTCACCGTGCCGATGCCCTGCAGGGTCACGCCGGTCACGCCGGCGATGTTGTTCGACACGTTGTAGGCGTTGACGGAGTTGTTGAAGAGCACCGAGGCGGGCGATACCGCGCCGCCGGACACGGTGAAGCCCGTGGCCGTGTCATCAAACGTCACGTTATTGCCATTCGCATAGGTCGTGGCGGTGCCACCGATCTTCCAGTTGGCCGTCGTGCCCAGGTCCCAAACGGTATTGGTGCCGCGCCACGTCAGATTGGCGATACCCACATTGGCGCCGCTCATGCCCAGCGTCACGCCGGTCGGTGAATTCGTCAGGGTGAGGCCGTTCCAGTTGGTCGTGCCGTTCGCAAAAACGAACAAGCCGGAACCCGCTGTCACCGCGTTGGTGACCAGCGCATAGGTGCCGTTGGTGAGCGTGCCGGTGAGGGGATTGACCTGGACGGTGACATTGCCGTTCATCGTGTTGGTGCCGCCGATAAGAATCTGGTCGTAGCTGGCGGGGCTGGCGATGTCAAAGGTCATCACCGAGGAGCCGGAGCTGCCAACGGTCAGGTTGCTCACGATGGTGAGCGCGCCCACGGTGCCGATGCCGCCGGGGTAAAGCAAGTTGCCGCCGGATAAACTGGCCGAGTTGCCGATGGTGCTGTTGCCACCCAACGCCAGGGTCGTGCCTGACGACATCGTCACCGAAGTATTGGTGGTGACATTGACGATGTTCAAGACACCGTTGCTGACGACGAGCGGGCCGGTAAAAGTGTTCGTTCCGTAAAGCGCCAAGGTGCCGGTGCCGAGCTTGGTCAGGCCGCCATCGGCGGTCGCACCCAGCGCGCTGGCGTGAGTGAGCGCATTCGAAATCCCAATACTGTAAGTAGCGGTGTCGATAATCGCCCCATTCGTCGAATCCACAAGATTAATACCTGCGAGGACGAAATTTGCCTGCGAACTCCTGGCCAGCACCGTGGCACCGTTGAAATACACCGTGCCGCTGCCGCCGCCGCTGAAAAGAGCCAATTGCAGGGTGCCGCCATTGAGATTGACCACGCCGCCCAGCCCGCCGTTACCGGCATATTGACTGGGGCGCAAAAAATTTGCGCTCAAGAGGCCGCCGTTCAAGTTAATCGTTCCCATAAAGCCGTAGGCGTTGAAGATTTCCGTGCTGCTGGAGAAGGTGCCGCTGGAGAGGGTCAGCGTGCCGCCACGCTGGATGCATGGTGAACCCACAAAGTTCGTCCCGCCGGCGATGGTCAGCGTGCCGCCGGAGATGATCAGGCCAGGTCCGGTCGAGGCAGTCGTCGCGCCACCGCCCGTGGTCACATTCAAGGTGCCGCTGCTGAGGGTCACATTGCCCGCCTGCACCGCCAGGCTGCCCATAAAATTGGTATTCCCACTCCCCGGGTTCAGGGTCAGGTTGCCGGTGCCGCTTTTGATCACTGAACCGGTGCCGGGGTCGGTGAGGATCGAGGCGATGGTGGCATCGGCATTCACTGCAATGGTGTTCGTGTAGCCGGCACCGGGGAAGGTCAGGGTGCCACCCGCAATCGTATATCCGGCGGTATTGAACGTCAGGTTCGTGTCGGTGCCCGTGCCGACGGACTGCGTGCCGCTGACGATGACGGGGCCCACGCCCGTCGCGCCAAAGACGGCGTCGTTGCCAGCCGTCCACGCCGCCCCGCCCCAGTTGAGGGAACTGCCCCAGATAAAATCCCCCGCGCCGTTGTCCCAGGTTTGGGAAGCGGCGTGGGCCAGGCCCGTAGAGCCGAGGATGGCTCCGGTCAGACACAGGGCCAGGCCGGCACGAAGCAGCGGTGACCGCGATGTAAATTTACTTTGGTCAAGATTGGTAATCATAGACGATTTTTGCTTGTTGAGTTGTTGTTTTTGTTTGGACTGTATGGCTTAAATTTAACTGACAGCATGATTTCGCCCATACGCATAAAGATGTGTAGTGGTGAAGAACATTTGCGCATTAACACGAGCGCGATTTTCCTAAAATTCCGGATTTGCGGGAGCGCGTCAGAACACCAGATTCTGGCCGCCAACATTTGGTGAAACGGATTTTCAGCCGGCCGCGAAGCTGTGAATGCGGGCTGCCACCCTTTCACGGGCAAAACAACCGGCGTTTTCATAGACGTTTGATCTGGCACAACCAGGAAGTTCCTAACGAGCTACGGTTTCACCAAAGGTTTAGGCTCGGTGACCATCTGAAAATCGTCCGTGCGAAAGGGTGTCACCGGCAAACCGTCGTTGGAAAAGAGATTGCACACGGGATTATCCGCCCACGCATAGCGGACAGCGACGGGAGCCGGGACTTCTTGGCTCGTCACTTCAACCTGGTTTGTGCCGGCGATTTTTCCTGTGGCCCAATGCCACGCCTTATCCGCGCCGCACACGGCAAAACCACGCGCCTGTTCGACGCCAAAGGTCCGGAGCTGGCTGCCAAAACAATCGAAGGTAACCGTCGCCAGATTGCTGACAATGGTGAGACGCTTGAACTCGGGACTGCGATACGGCAGTTTCAAACCGTAGTCCTTGACCAAGGCCCAGCGCACGAGGCGGGCGGCCACATCGTGCTTGTTTTTGGGATGGATCGTTTTGCCTTCGCCAAGGTCAATGATGACGGCTTGACCGGTATTCGTTAATTGCAGCGTTTTCGCCTGCGACTCCCGCAGTTCCGCCCAAGCGCTGTCGCCGGGAGTGGGTTTCTCCGGCAGGTAGTTGGCCAGTTGCACCCAGTAGAACGGAAAATCGCCCTGGCCCCACTCCTTACGCCACTGCTCAATCAAAAAAGGAAACAGGCTGGCATATTCGTAAGCCCGACCGGCATTACCCTCGCCTTGATACCAGATGACCCCCTTGAGGCCGTAACCAATCGTTGGATTCAGAACCCCCGCAAAAATGTTGCCGAGGCGCTGATTGCCGGTGAGCCATTGATGAGGAGATTCGGGAGCACCCGGCGGAGTCTGCTTCTCCACCTTGGCCTTTTCCGCAGCGGCCTTCCATTGGGTCATGGCTTGCGCGTAATCCAGGTTGGCCTTTTCAGTCTGGACGGCGGCCTCTTTTTTTACGACTGATTCCACCAGCGGTTTGAAACGTGGATCCTGTTCCAGCGACGAGCGGCGCACCCAAGCCTCGGCGACTGACCCGCCCCATGAGTTGTCAATCAATCCGACCGGCACGTTAAGAATTTGGTGAAGGTAACGCCCGTAAAGGAATCCCACGGCACTGAACTTTTTAGCGGATTCCGGGGTGGAAGCTTCCCACCCGCCTTTGAAATCGTTCTGCAATTCCTGCGTGCCGACATTCGGCACGATGATCAGCCGAAGATTCGGCAGTTTTGAAGCGGCTGCTTCCAGGTCTCCATTCCAGACGCCGGCCAGCGTCCATCTCATGTTGGACTGGCCGGAGCACATCCACACTTCGCCAATGAGCACGTCCTGAAGTTCGCGTTTGGTGGAACCGCTGATCGTGAGCGTCTGCGGGGTGGCGTTGGCGGGCAGCGGTGCCAGTTTCACCTTCCATTTACCGTCGGTGCCGGCGGTGGTGGTATAGCTTTGGCCGGCAAAGGAAACCGTGATTTTTGTGCCCGGCGTATCCCAGCCCCAGATGGGATCGGCCTGATTTTGCTGAAGCACCATGTGGTCGCCGATAATGGCGGGAACTCGCAATTCTGCCTTAACGGCCGGAACCAGGGTGAGAAAAGCCGCGAGCAGCAAAGCAAGTTTTTTCATGATGTTTTTGATAATATGGATGACCAGGCATCATGCCTCACAGTGCTACGGCCCAAGCAAAACACGGTAGAACCGCTGCGGAAAATTCGTGGTGGATGAATCCTGGAACTGGAACGGCGGCGTCCCGTTCGTCGTCAGCAACGACTGCCAGTTGACCGGCGAAACCAGATTGGTGGCGGCCTGCACAGTGTAGTCCGGCCCGGCATCGCCATTGATCTGGCAGGCCATGACACCGTTGCTGAAGGCGGGCGCGCCGAACGCGGGTGTGGCGGGACGCAACACGGTCACGTTGAAACTTTGCGTGGCGCTCAATACGGGTGTGCCGTTGTCCGCCACCATCACGCTGATGGCATTGCTCGAAGGCGACTGGGCAATGGCGGGACGCCAGGAGAAAATCCCATTCGTGGCATTGATGCCGGCACCCGACGGCGGGGCAGGCAGACTAAAGGTCAGCGTTTGCGGCGGGGCATCGGGATCGCTGGCCATATTGGTGATGGTCAGCGTTTGTCCGGCGATGAGAGTGTAATTGGTGATTGGCGACAGCGACGGCGCGGTATTGGACGGCGTGAGCGTTGCCAGTGCGGCCACCTGGGATCCATTCAGCGAACTGCCGTAAAGACGGACGTCATCCAGGGTGCCGGAGAAAAAGTTGCCGCCCGTCTGCAAACCGCCCAACCGCAGCACCGGCGGAGTATTCCGCGTGCCGGTCGGGCCGGTTGCGCCCGCCTGCCAGACGCCGTCCACATAGAGGTTCATCGCGCCGCCACCGCTGGTGCGGGTGGCGGCCACATGATGCCATTGGCCATCGTTGATCGCGGTGGTGGAAGTGATGGTGGTATCAGGATTGCCCACGCCAAACCCGGCACTGGCGCCCACCAGGGAAACGCCAAAATCATTTGTCTGGCCGGCAACGGTTCCATCCACCAAGCCATTGCCGCTGGCCCAACCCGGCGTTCCACCGGTCTGGGTGGTCTTGACCCAGAAAGTGAGGCTGAAGTCGTTGCTGATGCTGCGCGGAATCTGGATGTAACTGCTGGTGCCGTTGAACGCGGCAGCCTGAGTCCCGACCAGGCCGGTTACATAGCTCACGCCGCTGGGCGTGCCATTGAAGCCGTTGCCGCTGCTGTCATTCGCGTTGCCATCGAGTTTATACCAGGCCAGCGGCGACGGCGGTGCGACAACGGACGAAGCGCTGACGCTGATGGTTTTCCGGTCGCGCACGACGCCGGTGGGATCCTGCGGATTCCAGAAAGCCTCGAAGGTGAAGGTTCGCGTATTGCCGGCCACCGCGCCGGCGAGCGCGGCCACTACCACACTCAAGGTGGTGGATTGACCCGGTTGAAGGAGATTGGTGTGGCAATAGCCTTCCGCGCCTGTGATCTGCGCCGTGATCTCCTGGCCGGCGTTGTTGAAGTAGCGGGCCACCAGATAGCCGCTGCCACTCTCGGACACGGTGATCGCGGGCAGGCACGCCACGTCACCGTTGTTCGTGAGGGAGATGATGTTGGTGGTGCCGGTGGCCAGGATGCCGAGGTTCAACGGTTCCAGGTTGCCATTCGTGTCGGTAATGCCTTTCAGATACTTGATGGCCAGTTTGACCATGCCGCTGAAGGAATTGGTATTGCTCTCCGGCGCCCAAGTGTAAGGCCCGCTATACCATGATTCGAACAAATACTTCTGCGTCCGCCCGCCCAACTGCTGTTTAAGAATGATGTAGGCGAAACTGTTGGTCATATATTGCTGGTCCCACACATTGGTGTCCGGGGAATTCGCTTGGGAATAATTGCAGATGGTCGTCGGGAAATAACCATTCGTGCGTTCCCAGGCTTCATAGGCAAGAATCTTCTGCTGGTTGGTGGTCTGCGCGCCAGCATTTGACCACTGCGCAAAGTAGTCATACGGGCAGTCCGAGGCAAAGCCGTAATAACCGTCGCCAGCCTGGGCGGTGGCGCCGGCCTTTAGAAAAAATTCCTGCCAGTCAAAGCTGAACCAGGCGTTCGTGCCATATTGGTTGGTGACGGCGTTCCCCGCCAAGTCCGTTACAGGGTGGAGAATCAAACCGTCAGTGCCCAAGGTGCAGGGATAGCCGTTCCAATTGAAACCAACCGGGCTCCACGTCATGCCCAGCTTGAGGCCGGGCCAGTTGGTATGCAAGATGGTGACGAAATCGTTCCAGCAATTCATGTTCGTATTCAGCAACTGGTCATGCGTCCAATTGGGCCAGTTTTCACACCAACCCGGATCCACCCGACCCGTCGCCATGCAGGGATTGTAGTCGCAGGAATGAAAGGTGAGGTTGATGCCTGCGCCCTGAAGCTGGATCTGGGTGGTGTTGATAGTCGCAGCGTTATTCACGCCGAAGTTAGGATCTGCCGCTGTGTAGTATTGACTTTCCAGACCAAACCGGCCCAGCGTCGGGGAGACGGTCGCGGCCAATTGCTGGAGTGTGCCCGAGGTCGGCAGCAAGCCATGCAAATAAATACCGTCCTGGTATTTTTGCACGAAATTCCACGGCAGGGCCGGATTCACCAGTTGTGAGTAACCACGATCTGGCATCAAACCGCCCGCCTCGCCCCCCCACCAGATTTCCGCCGGATAGGGCCGCGGCCGAACCGGCGGGTTGCTGGCCAGTTGCAGCACCACCTGCCGGGTGTCCTGCTGGAGCGTGCCGCCGGTGCCGAGTGTGTAGACGCGGACATTGTTGGTGCCGCTGCGCAGGTGGCGCAAGTAGATGGTCCAGTTCGCCGTCGGCGGCATCGCGCCAAAATCCCACAGCCGGTTGTCCGGGGTGTGAACTTCATAATACACCGGAGTGTTGAGGGGGAACCCGGTCAAGGTGCCGTTCATTTGCAACTGAAGTGAATTGCTGACCGTGAGGTTTGAAGTGGTAAAGCTGATCGTCGGCACCTTGCTCAGCAGGAGCAATTTCACTCTGCCGGGAGTTGAAGCGTCCACCGATACATTCCACTGCGAACGCGGATCAGTCGTCATGCCCAGATTCGTCAGGTTGCCGGTGTAGGTAATGACCGTGAGCGAGTTGCTGACGGCGGCATCGCCAAGATCCTGGACGAGGAGGGTGCCCGCCAGCACGAGGTTGCCGCTGACCTGAAGGACGGTGTTGGCCGGGTTGTTCGTCGCCCCGAGACTGACACCCAAAGTTGAGCTGGCGCCCAAGGTCAGCCCGGCAACCCGGCTCGTGCCGTTGCCGAGCAGCAGCGTCGCCCCGTTGGCCACAGTGACCGGGCCGCCGTTAATAATCCCGCCCGAAAGATTCAGCATGCCTCCGTTGACGGCGATCGTGCCGGAACAGGTGCAGGCGCGGTTGATGGTCAATTGAGCCGCGCCGTTTTTGGTGAGGCTGAAATTATTTTGATTCGCGCCCGGACCACCGAGATAACCGTCAAAGATACCGTTCAGTGCACCGTTGAGCGTCAGGTTGGCGGCGGTGGCGCTGCCGTTGACCACGCTGTTCGAGCCACCGCTGCCAAACACGCCGCTGCCGCTCACCAACCCGGCGAGGGCTTGATTATTCCCGTTCAGTTGGAGCGTGGCGGAGAGCACCTGACCGCCCCAGATGCCGGCCAGCATATTCACCACCGTGTTCGTCGGCAGGCGATTGGCCCCGCCGGAGAGAATCACCACCGGACACGCCGCAAAGGTATTCAGCAGGGTATTGCCGGTGTAATTGCACGGCGCGGAAAGGGTGAAGTTGTGAACATGGCTGGAGGAGGCCCCGCCGGCCCAAATTTGCAGATCCCCAGTCCCGCCAATGCCCCCGCTCAACGTGTAGGAACCACTGCCGGCATAGCCGCCGATGATGGCACCTCCAGCCAGCGTGATGGGGCCAGACCACCCCACTGTGCCGCCGTTGAACTTCAAGGCCCAGGGGCCGGTGCTGCTAACGTTGCCGGTAGCGCCGCTCAGCGTCAGGGCGTTGGTGTAAGTGGCCGCGAGACCGATGGAAATTTGCGAGCCGTTGGCCACCGTCGCGGAAGCGAAACCGAGCGCCTTTTGATTATTGACGACCAGATTGCCGGAATTGACAGCGACGTTGCCGGCAAACGTATTCGCACCACTGAGGGTCAGCGTGCCGGTGCCGGTCAGCGTCAGTCCGGTGCTGTTCGTGAGCACCGAGGAGATGGCCGCATTAGTATTGACGAAGACATTGGGCGCATTGGTGCCCAGCGTCAGCGTGTTGCCGGCAATCGTGTAACCGGCGGCATTAAAGGTGAGGCTGTTGGCGCTGATGGCTTGCGCGAGATTGACCGTGCCTGCGCCCGCCGCTCCGAAGCTGGCATTGGCCGGAGCCGGCGCGTTGATCCAGGTGGTGGCGACGCCCAAGGAACTCCAATTCGTGGTGGTCGTATCCCAGTTGTTATTCGTCGCCCCGGTCCAGAGCAGGTTCGCAGTCGAAGTGCCGCCCAGATTTACCAAGCTGCCGGGGCCGGTGATATAGGCCGGATAATTGTTACTGCCGTAAGTTCCGGCCGGCATCAGAACTCCGCCCAGCGTCAAGGCCAAAACCGTGTTCGTCCCCACGAAGCTCAGGTTCAGAATAGTGTTTGTCCCGAGAGTAACGGCGGATATGGCGGACAGCGTCGGTTGGCTCAAGCTCAAGGTGCCGCCGTTAATTGTCGTTGGACCGGTATAGGTGTTCGTGCCGTAAAGCGCCAAGGTGCCGGTGCCGAGCTTGGTCAGGCCGCCATCGGCGATGGCACCCAGCGCGCTGGCGTGAATGAGCGGATTCGTAATCCCAATATTGTAACTGACAGTATCAATGATGGCGCCGCCCGTCTGCACCACAAGAGTAATACCTGCGAGGACGAAATTTGCCTGCGAACTCCTGGCCTGCACCGTGGCGCCGTTGAAATACACCGTGCCGCTGCCGCCGCCGCTGAAGAGAGCCAATTGCAGGGTGCCGCCATTGAGATTGACCACGCCGCCCAGCCCGCCGTTACCGCCATATTGACTGGGGCGCAAATAATTTGCGCTCAAGAGGCCGCCGTTCAATTTAATCGTTCCCATACCGCCGTAGGCGTTGAAGATTTCCGACCCGTTGTTGAAGGTGCCGCTGGAGAGGGTCAGCGTGCCGCCATTCTGGATGCTCATCCCAGTCGAAGTATTGTTCGTCCCGCCAGCGATGGTCAGCTTGCCGCCGGAGATGATCAGGCCGGGTCCAGTCGAGCTTGTCGTCGCGGTGCCGGCCGTGGTCACATTCAAGGTGCCGCTGCTGAGGGTCACTGTCCCCGCCTGCACCGCCAGGCTGCCCATAAAATTGGTATTCCCACTCCCTGGGTTCAGGGTCAAGTTGGCGGTGCCGGTTTTGATTACTGAATTGGTGACGCCGGAGGCGGAAATGAGCGAGGCGATGGTGGCATCGGCATTGACCGCAATGGTGTTCGTGTAGCCGGGATTGCCACCCGGCAAGGTCAGGGCGCCGCCCGCAATCGTATAGCCGGCGGTATTGAACGTCAGGGGCGTGTCGTTGCCGGTGCCCACCGTCTGCGAGCCGCTGACGGTGATGGTGCCCACGCCCGTCGCGCCGAAGACGGCGTCGTTGCCGACCGTCCACGCCGCCCCGCCCCAGTTGAGGGAACTGCCGTTCCAAAGAAAATCAGTGGAGCCGTTGTTCCAGGTTTGGGAAGCGGCGCGAGCAAGTCCGGCAGCGCCGAGGATGGCTCCGGTCAGACACAGAGCCAGGCCGGCGCGAAGCAGCGCCACCCGCGATGCGGATTTGATTTGGTCAGGGTTGTTCACAGATGGGTTTGCTTGAATGGTTGTGGAACTTTACGGCTTGAATTTACACTGACAGCATGAGTTTGCCTCTACACATAAAGATGTATAGAGGTGAAGAAAATTTGGGCATGGTTTACAGGGTTGGATTAGTAGGGAGCGCCTGCCTTTACAACCCACGCCGGAAAAAACCGGGTCATCCGCAAGAATTATCATGATATTGGGACGGGCGAACGATCCAGCCAAAACCAGCCAGGCGATATTTTTTAAAATCAGCCGTTTTTATGATGGGAAAGGTATTTGGCCACCGCCTCGCCGCGCGAATGGACGTGCAACTTATGGTAGATGTGCCGCACATTCATCCGCACGGTGTCCATGCTCACGGCCAACTGGTCGGCCACCATCTTGTAGCTCGCCCCTTGGGCCAGAGATTCCAACACCTGTTTCTCCCGGGGCGTGAGCGAGGCCATGGTGGAGGAATGCTCCTGCCCCCGCTGATTGAAGTATTGAACCACCTTGCGGGCAATGTGGTCGGTCAGCGGAGCGCCCCCCTCGTGCACCTGCTGAATGGCTTCCAGTAATTCCGGAGTGGAGGTGCGCTTGAGCAGGTAGCCGCGCGCACCGGCCAGCAGCGAATTGAAAATCTTGTCACTTTCCTCATACACGGTGAGCATCAGGAATTGCAACGCCGGACAAAGTTTCTTGAGCTGCCGGACGCATTCTACGCCATCCATGCCCGGCAAATTGATGTCCATCAGCACCACATCCGGCCGCAGCGCCGGAATGGCTTCCAAGGCGGCTTCGGCGGAGCGAAACGAGTCAAGGCACACAAACCCCGGAGTCTGGCCGATTTCCCGCGCCAGATTCGCACGCAGCCAATGGTTGTCTTCAACAATCGCCACGCGAATCGAGGAACCTGCCGTCGCCTTCACGCCCGCCGACTGGCGGGGTTCTAAAATCTCATGCATGTGTTTAGTTTGCGGCTTCATGGAAAACCCTCAATACGCATGAAGATGTGTAGCCGGCCCGGCCGGAAATTCCAGCGGCAACTGAAATGTCACCCTGGTTCCCCGGCCCGGCGCACTCTCCACCTGGCAGTCGCCGCCCACGGATTTCAACCGCTGCCGCATATTCTCCAGGCCATCCGCACCGGCCCGGCGCGCACCCGGCGTGAAGCCGCAACCGTCGTCCGCCACCACCAACCGGAACTGGCGAGGTTCCAACCCCAACTCCAACCGGATGGAGCCGGGGCGGCCATGCTTGACGGCATTGTTCAAGGCCTCCTTGAAGGCCATGAATAAATTGTGGCGGATTTCGGCGGAGATGGACCGGGCGGGCAGGTCAACCGGCAGATCCAGTTTGTAGGCAATTCCCGTAGGCCGCAGGAATTCCCGGGTGTAGTGGATGAGGTAGTTGACGGTATTTTCCAGCGTGTCGTTGCGCGGGTTGATGGCCCAGACAATTTCATCCATGGAATGCAACATTTCCCGGGTGGTTTCCGCCACTCCCTGGATGAGTGGCTGGGCCGTCGCCACGATTCCTGGTTCCCGTCCCAGCATATCGGTCTGCATGCTGATTTTGGTGAGATTGGATCCCACCTGATCGTGGATGTCGCGGGCGATGCGGGTGCGTTCCTGTTCCAAGGCATTCCGCCGCTCCAAAACCAGCATTCGGGCGCGGTAGCGGCGGCGCTGGACGGAAAAACCAAGGCCCAGCATGGATAAAAGCCCAAAGCCGGCGGCACCAGCCTGGAACCATCTGGTTTGCCAGAAATACGGCAGCACCGTGAGCTTGATGGTCACGCCGGTTTCATTCCACACGCCGTCATTGTTGCAGGCTCGGACTTGAAATTCGTAATCGCCCGGCGGCACGTAACTATAATTGACGGAGCGTCGGGTGGTGGCCGGCACCCAATCCTTTTCCAGCCCGGCCAGGCGCCACTGGAACAGCACCTTGTCCGGCGAGGTGAAGCTTGACGCGGTGAATTTAAAGTCGAAATAATGGCGGCCGGGTGGAATCCGCAGCCGCGCCGGCAACCGTCCGTCCGCCCCGGCCTGCGTCTGGCCATCCACGGAAACATCCTCGATCACGACCAGCGGGGGCACGCGATTAACCGGCAGGGTTTCTGGATCCACCCAGAGGGCACCCTTGAGTGTGCCGAACCACAAATTCCCGTCCCGCGCGCGCCAGCAGGCCGGCTGGCTGCTGTCCGAACATTGCAGGGTCGGCAGGCCGTCATCCTTGCCGTAAGTGACAAAAGGTTCAAAGGGGCTCTGTCCCTTGGCAAACCGGTTCAACTCCGCCAAGTTCACCCGGGTGATCCCTTCCCGGGTGCCCAACCATAACTGGCCCCGGTTATCTTTCAGGATTTGACTGACATTATCGTTGGGCAGGCCATTAAGGCGCGTGTAACGTGTGAACTGGCCGTCCTGAAAACGCAGCAAGCCCCCGCCCAGACTGCCAATCCAGATCACGTCCCCGGCATCCGCGAATAACGCTGAAAAACGATCACTTCCAATCTGCACGCCGAGACTGCGATTTTGAAGCGGGGTTGCCCCTTCTTCCGCCGCCGCCGCCGCCGCAATCCGCTGTGGTTCCGTGCGGCTGTCTTTTGGCCAATAACTGGTAAAGGTTCCGTTCTGATAACGCCGCAATTCACCGAGGGCCGTGCCAAACCACATATTGCCCGCCGGATCCTCCGTGATGCTCATCACATACGCCGGGGTGAAGCCATCCGCCTTCCGGAAGCGTTTCAATCGGCCCTGATCCCAGCAAAACAGGCCAAATTCGCTCCCAATCCATATGCGGCCAACCCGATCCAGATAGAGCACCCGCGCCACCGTGCCGATGTCGTCCGCCGGAAAAGGCCGGTCGAATTTTCCATCGGCCAGCGTCACCACGCCGTTGCCCACACAGCCCACCCACAAGCGCCCGACAGCATCCGCACACACCCGGACATCGCGCCACGCCTTTCCAGTCATAACCGGCGGCGCTATCCAGGAGAATTCGCCACCGGGCCGGTGCCGCAAAACGCCGCCGCTGGTGCCGAACCACATCGCGCCCGTCTGGTCTTCGCAAACCGACCAGACCGCTTCGTGCGCGAAAGCTTCCGCCGGCCAGAGGTTGTGGAAAAACCGCGGACGCAGGGAAATCAGACCGCCGCCGCCGTTTAGTCCGAGCCAGATATTGCCCTCACGATCCTCCTGCCAGCATTCCACCAGCGCATTGGGCAACCCCTGTGTCTCCCGTATCTGTAAGACCTGTCCGCCCGCATCCACATGCCATAATCCATCCCCGTAATGCGACACCCACAATCCGCCCTGCGAATCCACATGCAGGTTCAAAGGCAAATGCCCGAGCGGACTGAAGGAGAGATCTTTCGAACTTGGTCCGGCGCCATCCCAGGATTCCACCCGTGCCACCCATTGCCGCCCCCGGCATTTCCGCAAGCCCTGATCGGTCCACACCCACAACGAACCATCCGAACACGGGGCGATTTGTTCCACGCGCAACCCGGGCTCGCCATTCGTCGGGGTCATGTCCGCAAAACTTTTTCCGCTCCATTGCGCCAGACCCTTCGCCGTGCCCACCCAAAGCCGGCCCGCCGGATCGGCAATCAGGGCGGTGACCATTGCTCCCTGCAATCCCGGCGGATCGGGCAGGGCCACGAATTTCCCGTCATGAACCTGCCCCAAACTCCCGTTCGCGGCGCGATACCAAATCACCCCTTGCGACACGGCATACGAAATTATGTTAAGGCCGGCATCCGGCGGTTGAATCATTGTCCACTGGTTGGTTCCGTTCAGCCGCGTTCCCGAAAGCAACCTGCCATCAATGGTCGAAAACAACACCGAGTTGCTGCTGGACACCAGCAAGCGGGTGAGAAAGCCTCCCGCCACCTCGGGACTTTGCCGCTCCAAGTGAAACCGACCGTCCGCATAGGAAAACAACGCCCCATCCACCGAGCCAACCCATAGGGTGCCCTGCGCATCCACGATCAGTGTTTGGATTTGTGAGGAGTTCAATCCAGGGGTATTGCCCGGATAAAAATTCACGAACCGCTGCCCATCAAACCGGGACAACCCGCCCACCGAGGTGCCCACCCACAAATAACCATCCGGGGTCTGGGCGATGCAGGTGATCGAACTGTCCGGCAAACCCGAATCCACATCCCGGACTTTGATGAGATAGCCGCACTCCTTGCCCGCCGACAGCGGCGTCCCCGGTGGGGCAGCAACCGCATCGCCCGCCACCGCCAACCCCGCGCAAAAAAACAAGCCCAGCGCCAGCGTCATTCCCGCCAGAGCGGACAAAAAACCGCCGCCGCCCCGGGGCCGGGCCAGCCACCGGCGACGCTTGCCTGTTTTGGGCGAATTCATTTTTTTCAACTTGCACCCGAATACAACCGGTTGCAAGACCATGCGCGGGCGATTTCGTTTTATTGGAGCCAGATGGATTTAAGGCGGAAGATTTTCAGGGAACGAATGGCGGAGCCATCGGTTACAGTGAGTTTTGTTTCCGTGGAGGTGAAGCTCTGGCTCAGTCGCTTTCGAAGTTCGTAAGAAATCCCGTCATCTGCGTAAATTTCATTCAAAGTGCGGTCGGTGAAGATGCGAGCCGCACGACCTTCGAAGCTGGCGTCAATGCCGTTGATGACGAGTTGACGCGGAGCGGAGTCGGCGAACTCAATCAGCGTCTCGCTCAATTCGCCCTGGCATTTCTGGAGCAGTTCATTCGCCTGCGCGGGCGTCAAGTCTTTGCCTTCGGCGAGAACTTCGCCACGCAACTGTTCCAGTTCCTTGACGGGTGAGTAGAAGATGCGCGGGCCGGCGCTCGTTTCACGGAGCGTCAACTCGTGCGGGAGCGTGAAGGCCATGTTGACGATCTGGTCGGGGAACGATTGCAGATAGGTGTCTGTCATCGCCCAGCCGATTTGAATCCGGCGTCCGTCCGGGGCATCACTCACTGTTTCGGCGGCATAGAAGGCGCCGTGCCGGGTGCCGTGCGGGCCGGACTCCTTGTGGAAAGTTTTGCCGTCGAACTGGCCGATGAAATAGCGGTTCTGCGCGGCTTGAATGATCCAACGGGATTCGCCGGGCTTGCCGGCGACCGGCAATTGAAACATGTCCGGACACTCAAACACCGCTTCGCGGTCGGGATCGGTGAAAGCGCCGACACGCGTCCATTGCCGTAGGTTTTTCGATTCATAAAAGGCAAGGTTGTGATCATCCGGCTTTTTGCCGCTCGGCGGCACGGCTTCCGTCTCGGGGCACGGCGACTCATCAAAAACCACCATCACCCATTTCTGCTCCGGCTGATACCAGAGGATTTTGGGATCGCGACCCCGATGCTTCACGACCGGATTTTCTGGCAGCTCGGTGAATGTCAATCCTCCGTCTTTGCTGTAAACGAGACATTCGCCGCGCCCGGTGCTGGTGAAGGCCGCAAACTGCGTGCCCTGGCCGAGACCCGCCGAGTTGTTGAAATCAACGAAGCCGGCGCCGGAATAGGCCATGTCGCCAACCGTTTTTTGATAGAGGGCGATGGGCTTTTCCTCCCAGTGAACGAGGTCGGTGCTTTCAAGGTGACCCCAGTGCATGTTGCCCCACTGGATGCCGAAGGGATTGTATTGATAGTAGAGATGATATTTTCCACCGGCGAAAACCAAGCCATTGGGATCGTTGTTCCATCCGCGACGCGTGGAGGCGTGAAATTGATTCCGGTAAGGCTGCGTGTAGTCCGATGGCGACAGCGCCTCCGATTCGGAACCGATTTTGATCCGGTCAAACGCGGCTCGGCAGGTCTCAGGCGCTTGCTTGCCATCGGCAATGGCAATCTTGATTTGCTTTCCTTTCAATCCGAAATGGTCCAGCGGATAGGCCGCCAGCCAGTAGGCGACTTTACCTTGCGGAAGCGCGACCGTGAAGTTTTGCACCAAAGTTTCGCCGTCGTAGATCCCCATCGTGAGTGCGTTCACGCCTCTCGCATAGTTACCCACCGGCACGATGAGGTGGCTACCGTTCACCGCGAGCGTCTTTTCCAAAGTCACCAAAGTGTTTGCCGCCTTCGTGTCGGACTGAACGATTTGGTCCACATTGATGTGCCCCCAGCCGCCTTGGCGCGAATCCACAATCTGAAAGACGGCGGTTCTTCCAAACAGCTCCGTCACATCCCATGACGCCAGCGCGAGCGCTTCGCTGCCGCCGGGTTTGGTGTTCGGCCCCGTGGCGGTGCGCACGACCTTGCCATCCACGAGCAGGTTCATGCAGGTTTCATTCGTCCACCCGCCGCCGCCAATCAGAAAGTTGATGAACTTCCGTTCCATCTTGAATTCCGGCGAGGTCAGCGTGCCCGTCGCGCCGTCACCGCCGTTGAAAGAATTGGCCAAGCCTTTGCCGAGGAAGCCATCCACATTCATCTGACCGGGCAACGTGCCGTGCGCCGGCCCGGTCCCAAAAGCGGTGCCTGTGGTTTTCCACGCACCATAGTCTTTGCCTTCAAAGTCAGCGAGGACGATGGGGTTTGCGGCGTGCGCCACCGAGGCCAGCAAGCAGCTGGTGAGAAGTGTGATTTTCATTCTTGTTTTCATTGTTGTTTCAAGTTGCTCATTCCCTTCCAAATCGACTCGATCTTCGCGACCCGGAGTTCATGGATGAGGTGTTCGCCCTGGAGAGATCGAAGGAAGACCGAGCGCATCTTCGGGTCCAATTCGGCGTAGGAGGTCATGGAGACCAGTCCGTTGTTGCCGAAGACCTCGACAGAGAGACGGTCCACGAGGATGCGCAGGCGCAGGTGTCCGTCCGGCATCAGTGGCAGAGAGGCGGTGTTGCCGAGGAAGCTGAGCAGCTTGTTCCTGACGTTGTAATCAATCGCGATCCCGCGGACTAACAACGAGAAGGTTCCGCCATCGCTGGGTTGGATATCGAGCGAGATGTCCAGCGTGTCATTCTCCACCAGGGAGGAAAGGCTTTTTGTAGCGAGGAGCGTCTTGGCTTTTTCTATGCTCTCGTCGGTGTGAAGCCTTGAGATTTCAGGGATCGGAGAACGGCAGAGCCGGATGCCGTCGGGCTGACGCTGAAGGCTGAGCTGGCAAGGAAAGGTGAGCTGTTGATCGAAGGGCGCACCCGCCACTTGTTTCTCGCTGCGAAGCCAGGCGATCTGGACCCTTCGGCCTTCCTTCCCCGAAGCATCCCACCAGGTCTGGTTCGCGGAATAAGCGTTGCCCGCGTCGAGCCGGCGTTTCCTCCCCTGCATTTCAAAGCGGTGCCCGTCGAAGGTGCCGATGCCATAATCCTCCCAGTCCATGATAACCCAGGGCTGCTCGCCGCCGGGTTCACCTTGCACCGGTAGCTGGAAGAGATCCGGGCAGACATAGAATCCGGGCAGATGACTCTCGAAAGTCCATTGCTTCAAGTCCGTGGAACTGAAGAACCCGAACCCACCCTTGCCGTCCACTTTTTCATAGAGAATGGCCACCCAGCGCTTGGTGCCTTCATGCCAGATGACCCTCGGGTCGCGAGCGGAATCCGGCCACGATGTTTTGTCGTCATTGGGCAAGGCGATGACTGGATTGCTTTCGTAATCTTTCCATGTCCGTCCACGATCGTTGCTGTAGGCTAGATACTGGCCCTTGCCCCACCGGGTGTAGAGGGCGACCAGCGCCTTGTCGGTCCCGCTCTGAAATCCCGCCGTGTTGTCCTTGTCCAACACGACGCTGCCGGAAAAGGCGGGGTAGCTTCCCTGCGCCGGGAGCGCCACCGGCAGGTGCTCCCAGTGCAGCAAATCCTTGCTCACGGCATGACCCCAGCAACCGCCTTGGCCCTGATTAAATTGGTAGAAAAGATGGAACTCGTCCTGGTAAACAAGCAGCCCGTTGGGGTCATTCATTCGCCCCTTCGGTGCCGTAAAATGGAACTGTGGCCGCATCGGCTCGTTGTATGAAGCCGTCTGCTCCCGATACGCCTCTTCGTAAGCGTGCAGAGGGACGGCTCTGGGTGTCAGCGCGAGGTTGGGGCCCGGTGGGGACTGGGGCACATTCTGCGCGTGAAGCACCGCCAACGGCGACAGCAACCGGGCAATGAATACCAGTGACAGAATGTTTTTCATCAGTTTTACAGCCGTTCTCCGAGGGTTCCCTTGGCCCAAGTATCCAGCAACTTCACCATGTCGGCAAACGACGCGGAACGACCGGAGCGGACGAAATGGCCGCTGGCACAGTTGCCCGCGAGCAGGATGCCTGCGTCGTCGAATCCCTTCAACGCGGCGGCCAGACAACCCGCGCCGAAATTATCGCCCGCTCCCGTCGAGATCAGCGGCTCGCGGCAAAACGGCCCCGGCACATAGACCGCCCCGGCGGCACTCGCGCAGGCAGCTCCGTCGTTGGGATGGATGATGATGCGGTCCACCGCGATGCGCGCCCGCAGAAACGCCGCGAGTTCCGCCACCGAATCGGCATCCTTGCGACCATGATAGGCGCCGCCGAAAACCTCGGCCATCTGCCACGCCTCTTTCAGATTGAAGGAGAGCATGGTCTGACACTGGCGCGTGATGGCCGGCAAACGGTCGAGCAAATCTTTCCGGTCGGCCACCGGCCGCGTCTCAAACTCGGCGAGATCCATGAAGAAAAAAACTTCCTTGGCAGGCCGGCCGAGTTCCGCCAGCCGCGCGGCCAGATGGCTCCAGATGGGACCGGCATGAGGCAGCTTGCCCCAGTTGACGGCACTGATGAAGGCGGCGGCTCTGAGTTCCGCGTCGAGCGCCGATTGGCCGACACATTCGAGCACGCGATCCCAAGTCACCTCCGCGCAGGCCGCCATGTCGCACAGCATGACTTTGCCATCCGTAAACTCCAGACAGGTCGTGTGCGCCGGTTTGGCCAGCGTATAAAGATGTTTTGTTTTTCCGCCGAGCGCTTCCTGATAAATCGGCAACACTTCTCGCAGCCCCATCGCGCCGATGTAGGTGACATCAATCTTGCCGGCGTGGATGTCGTTCAGCGCGGCGGCGAACAGCGGGCCGTTCCCGCCGAACTTGTCGCCGAGATGCCGCACCGGATACGACGCGGCAATGCCGGCGGCGGCGGCCACCTTGGGGCCGAATTCCGCCATCGAGGCCGGCGTTTGCAGACGGACGAAGGTGTCAATGAAACCGTCAAACCCGCACAGGCCAGATGGCCGACCTGACTCGATGACAATGGCTTTCGCTTTGAATATTTCAATCGCTGTCGCTAGCGAATATATGTCTCGATAAATCGTGCTGTTGTTGTTCATTTTAATAATCTTTCTAAAATCACTCAGCCACTGCTTTCGCATCGGCCAGCGTGGGAACTGGCAGCTTCGCCTCTTGAGGCTGCGGCTTGAGGTTGCTGGTCGCGCCCGGAAACGCATACCAATAAGTCGTCGCGCAATAAATGAGCGTGGTAGGTTTATGCGATATGAGTTCCATGTCGAACTGGAACGATTGTTGGAAAGGAATGCCATCCAGTTGACGTGTGCGACTCATCACATTCCATCCTTGAGTCATGGGCTGATCCATGCGCACCAAATTGGCGAAGGGAGTCTGGTGAACGGGTTTCGGGGCATACGAATAGTTGTAATAATCTTCGGTGCCGGTGCCCAGGTGCGACGGAAAAGATTCACCATCCACCCAAATCTTTTCATCGCCTTCGCCATACCAAGTGGCGACCGGATTATAAATCGCCAGCGAGTCGCCCGCATACACGCCCCGTCCGTTGATGTGAATAAAGTTCCAATCGCGATGCGGCGGCGTCTTCAAGCCCGCTTCATAATGCCATGCCGCGTGAAAATGCATGGAGCGATCATCCCACTTCCACGGTGCGGTGGTGGCATGCAACGAAGCCTTCACGGACTGTGAGCCGACATTTTGGAGGGTGATCGTTGCAGATTTTTCGTAGGGCATGACCCACCGGCAACGCATCGTGCCGTCGGTGCTGACATCGCGATACCAACTGCGCAGTTCATTGATGCCGACGCCGCTGCCAAAGAAATCCGTCGCCGGGCACCAGGCAGTTTCCTCGCCATCGAACGTGAGTTTTACCATGAGGCTGCGGAGCGTGCGCTCTACTTCTTTGGCATCGCCGGTTTTCAGGAGCAATTCCAAGCCACGAACCGCGTTCGCTCCCGCTGGCAATTCAAGCGCGGCTTCCGCGCCCGCCGCCAATTCTGAATTCAGCGAGAGCACTTTGCCGCCGGTGAACGGCGCGGGCGAATTCAGTTTCCGATTAACCTCATTAATCAACTTGCTTGCCGCCTCGACCTGCGGCAAAGCGAAGGTCTGCACCACGGTTCCCGGCGCATAGGTGCGGTAGTTGATTTGATAATAGCGCGCGCTTTTGGATTTTTCCTCCCAAGTAACTTTACAGTGTTTGGCATAAGGGATGGGTAAATAGAGGTTGTTGCCGCCGAAGTTTGGTCTATAGCCCGGATGAGCCTGAGCCAAGGGAGCGCCGAATTTCAAATCGCCCTTGAGCAAATCAAAGTCAGTGAAGGTCAACGCAGGCGTTTTCTCGCCATCGAGATAGACGCGAATGACGCCTTGTTTATCACCACCCGCCGTCAGCCAGAAGCGCACGATCGCCCCAGCTCCATCCGCATCCATCATCACTTGCTCTTTGCGACCGTCCGTTTCCTCACTGCGGATGTATTGGGTGTGGTCGTGGTTGGCAAACCAGCCGGGCTTGTCGGGAGCGACCTTCGCCCGGTCATAACTACTCGCCTGCTTGCAGGTGAATTCCTGCGATGGCCAGCGGGCGATGGATTCGGTAGCCACCATCTCGTTGAGCAGCGATTCCAGAGAGACAGTTTCGGCGGCGGACGCGGCAATGGCCGTGATTACGCAAGTCGTAGCGAGCAGCAGCGCTCGCACGCGAAATGTCTTGAGGCGAATCGTCATAGTGTAAGACATGTTATTTGGTTTCCTTGGCCAATTCCGGCTCGATGCCCAGCTTGTGCTGCATGTCTTCGAGAGAAATACCCTTGGTTTCCGGCACCATGGTCTTCACCCAGACGAGTTGCAGCACCATCATGAAACAGAAAAATAGAAAAATATATCCGGCCCGCTGCGGCTGCTCGTTCGCGCCGGAGATCTTCACCATCATCGGGAACACCGTCGTGAGCAATGCGGCAAAAACCCAGTGCGTGGTGCTGCCCAGCGTCTGTCCTTGGGCGCGATGGCGGTTCGGGAAAATCTCCGAAATGAGCACCCAAATCACCGCGCCCTGTCCCACAGCATGCGCGGCGATGAACGCAAAGATGCACGCCGGCACAATGGAATAATGCTGCGTGAAAAAAGCCCACGCCGTCAGTCCCAACGACGCGATGTAGCCGAACGATCCGATGTAGAGCAGCGTGCGGCGACCGAGCCGGTCAATCAGCCATAGGCCCACGAAGGTGAAAATCAAGTTGGTGATGCCGATGCCGACGGATTGTAGTAGCGCTGCTTTCTCACCCAGTCCCGTCAGTTCGAAAATGCGCGGCGCGAAGTAGAGGATGGCGTTGATGCCGGAAAGCTGGTTGAAGAACGCCACCAGAAATGCGAGGAAAATCGGGATGCGCAAGCGCCAGGTCCAGAAGTGGGAAGCCACGGTGTTTTCGGCCTTGGCCGCCGCCATCAATTCATCCGCGTGAGCTTCGAGCTGGGCCGGCGGCAATTCGGGTTCAATCAATTTCAACACCGCCAGGCCGGCGGCGCGGTCGCCCTTGCGACTGAGCAACCAGCGCGGACTTTCCGGCAGGCCGAAGCACATCACCGCATAAATAACCGAGGGAACCGCCGCGATGCCCAGCATCCAACGCCAAGTATCCATGCCGCCGATCTTGGCTACTTCGCCACCAAGCTTGGCAATCACCGCGTTGGAAAGAAAGGCGACGACGATGCCGAAGACGATGTTGAACTGGAACATGCCCGCCAGCCGGCCACGATATGCTGGCGGCGCGATTTCCGAAATGTAAAGCGGCGCGGCCACCGTGGAGATGCCGATGCCGATGCCGCCGATGACGCGGGCGGCGATGAACATGCCCACGCCGTTGGTAAACGCGCAGCCGAACGCCGAGAGCACATAGAGAACCCCGATGAAGAGCAGCGTGGGCTTGCGGCCAAACTTGTCGGTCGGCCAGCCGCCGAGCAGCGAACCGAGCACGGTGCCGTAGAGCGCGGAAGCCATCGCCAAGCCGTGGATGCCCGCGCTCAAGCCCCAAAGCGCCTGAATTTTTTGTTCCGCGCCGGAGATGACGACGGTGTCAAAGCCGAACAGGAATCCGGCCAGGGCCGAGGTGATGGACCAGAAGAAGATGCGTGTTTTCATTGGTTTCGAGGTGTGTTGGTGTTGGTTTTGATTGTGTTGTTTATTGATATCAACAAGGATTATTTAACCGCTGATGGGCACGGATACCAAAGACTTAAAAGGCGGCAGCCCAAACGCAACCCAGTGCAGGATTGTTTTAATAGAAGCGCGTCTTTTCATTTGGTTTATTTTCCTTTTTGGTTTTATTTTTCAGTTTGCTTTCTCAATCCATCCGCCGGCGACACCTTCACCGGGGTTTCCATTCTCGGCCCTTGATTTTCCCGGGCAATGTCGTTGCCGGCGATGACCGCTCGCGAGCAATTCAGCA
>CAIPKV010000029.1 GCA_903865745.1 uncultured Verrucomicrobia subdivision 3 bacterium
AAGAATCAGCGTGAGCAAGGTTCCGGTTCCCGGCGGGCTACGCCCGCCTTCCACCGGAACCTTGAGTGGCAGCAAAACAACAAACTGAAACCACCGGAAACTGTCTCATCACAAGTGGTCTAATGAACGGGGTCCAAGCACCACCTCGCCTTCCGGCGACAGCCCCAACCTCGGCTTCGAAATCAAAGGCAACCGGCAGCTCGGCGTGAAGGAAGACTGGCATAATCTCCGTTACGGCATCGAAGGCGCGTTCAACTACCTGCGCATTACCGAGGATAGCAACAGCGGTTACAACACCAGCGCCACCACGGAGAACTATCTCTTCGGCGGCATACCCGGCCAGACGCCGTCGCCCGGTTATCGCGGTCATTACAAGGGCGATCCTGGCAGCCCCGTCCTCGTGGCCAACGGCACGCCGGGCGCGAATGTGAGTGCTTTCCTCCAGTCGCACGACGATTTAGACGTCAACCTCTGGGGCGGCCGCATCGGCCCGTACATTGAAATCCCCTTTGGCAAGCAGCAGCAGTTCACCCTCTCGCTTTCCGGCGGTCTGGCGCTGGGCCTCATCAACGTCAACGAATCCTGGAAGCAGACCCTCACGCTCGCGGGCGGCGGGGGCGGCACCTATTCCGGCGGCGGCAATGACACCAGCCTGCTCTGGGGCGGGTACGTGGGCGCGAGCGCGAATTACCGGATAGATAAGCACTGGGGGATTGATGCGGGCGTGCAGTTTCAGGATCTCGGCACGTACAACCACAGTTTTCAGGGACGCACGGCGCAGGTGGATTTATCGCAATCCCTGTTCATCACCGTGGGCGTGAGCTACGGCTGGTGAGCCAACGGTTTTAATAGATTAACGGCCGGAATCCGTACAGGTTCCGGCCGTTTTTGTTTGAAGAATTAATACCCTAGGCAGTCTATGGATGGCAAAAACGTCGTTATTTGGCAAAAAAGGTTCGTTTTCGACTAAAAGCGGTGAAAAAGTAGCGGCTACTGCTCAAGCAGTAGCGGCAGATGGTTAAGTAGTAGTCGCTCTTGGATGCGCTGTAGCGGCTACTGCGTATGCAGTAACCCTAGATGCATGCGCAGTAGCCGCAGTTGCATGCGCAGTAGCGACAGTTGGATGAGCAGTAGGCGTGGATGGATGCGCAGTAGCCGTAGTTGCTTGAGCAGTTGCCGTTACTTTTGCACCTTACAGAGCTATTTTGGCAGCTTCGGGGGCAGATATTTCATCTGCCAACGCTGCTGGAGCAGCTATTCCCAACGGTGCACACCCGATTTTAAGGCGCGGTGAGCTGGAAGATCTTGCCGTCTTGCATCAGGGCGTAGACTTCGCCATCGGCATCTTCGGCAAAGCTGCAGAGGTTGTCCGGCTGCTGGAGGAGCTGGCCGTGAGCGGTGACTTTGGCGGCGGCGCGGTCGTAGCGGAAACCCCAGATGGTGCCGAGATTGTAGTCGCCGTAGATGTAGATGCCGTTGAGCGCGGGAAAGCTCTTGCCGCGATAGACATAGCCGCCAATCACGCAGAGCCCGAGGCTGTGGTCGGGGTAAAGGCCCTCGGCACGGAGATTTTCGCGGTGGGTATATTCCATGACGGGCTCAAGGTATTGGGCGCCGGGCGGGCCGGGTTTGAAGTGGTGCGCGCCTTCGCGGACGTTCCAGCCGTAGTTGCCACCTTTGACGCCGAGATCCACTTCCTCCCACAAATCCTGTCCGACATCGCCAATCCACAAGTCGCCGGTGTCGCGGTCGAAGCTGTAACGCCACGGATTGCGCAGGCCGAGGGCGTAAATCTCCCTGCGCGCGCCGCGTTCGCCCATGTTGGGCTCGTGCACAAAAGGATTATCGCGCGGAATGCCGTATTCCAAAACGCGGTGGCTATCGCCAAAAGCGTGGGCGGTCCGGGTATTGACATCGATGCGCAACATTTTGGCGAGGAGGGTGGCGACGTTCTGGCCGCTGTTAAAGGGATCGTCCGCCGCGCCACCATCGCCGAGGCCGAGATAGAGATAGCCGTCGGGGCCGAAGAGGAGTTCGCCGCCTTTGTGATTACCAAAGGGCTGCTGGACCTGGAGCAGGATGCGCTCGGAGGTGAGGTCGGCCTGGTCGGCGTTGGTGGCGGAGACCTTGAACTCGCTGATGACGCTGCGATAGGGGAAGTTCAGCGGTTGGGTGTGCTGATCGTCGGGGTTCTTCTGATTGTAATAAACGTAGAAGAGATGATTGGTCGCGAAGCCCGGATGAAAGGCGATGCTGAGCAGGCCGTCTTCGTTGTCGAAGTTGGGTTCGCGGTCGGTGATGTCGAAAAAGACTTTGGCGTGGCTGCCGTCGGAGCCTTTCTTCACGACGAGAATCTTGCCGGCTTGATAGACGACAAAGAAACGGCCGGTGCCGTCCGGCGCCTCAGACAGCCAGACCGGGCGCTCGTCGGTGAGCTGGGTAAGCACGGGTTTGAGGGTGATTTGCGGAAGGGGTTGGGCGCCGGCGGTCAGGCCGAGACTCAGGGCGGCGAGCAGCAAGAGACTTTTCATTCGGGGAAAGACGTTAGGCCACGGCGCGCGGTTTCGACAGAAAATATTCTGGCGATGGAGGGCGGCGCACTCCGCGCTTTCGTCGCGATGATTATCTGGTAGGCTGCGCGCCACGAACATTTGAAATCGCTCATTCACCAGGCTCAAAACGCCCGCTCCGTCCGCGTCTTCCTTGTCGGCGTGGAACTCAAGTCCCGCACCGCCACGGATGTCCGCGAATCCCTCGCGGAACTCGAAGAACTCGCCACCACCGCCGGCGCGCTCATCGTGGGCGAAGGCGTGCAGAAGATGGCGGCGCCCGTGGCGGCGACTTACATCGGGCCGGGCAAGGCGGAGGAATTCGCGAAGCTCTGCAAGGAGGGCGACGTGGATACGGTCATCTTCGACGATGAACTGTCGCCGGCGCAGACGCGCAACCTCGAAAAGATCTTCGGTTGCAAAATCATGGATCGCACGGCGCTCATCCTGGAAATCTTTGGCCAGCGCGCCCGGACGCGGGAAGGCAAGTTGCAGATCGAACACGCGCAGCTCGAATATCTGCTGCCGCGCCTGACGCGGTATTGGTCGCACTTGTCGCGCCAGCGCGGTTCGACCGGCAGCATCGGGGGCGAAGGCGAATCGCAGTTGGAAGCGGACCGCCGCAAACTGTCTGAGCGCATTGAGAAGATTGAGAGCGAACTCGAAAAAGTTGTTCGCCAGCGCGAGACCCAGCGTGCGGGCCGCCAGCGCAGTCAGTGGCCGCTCGCGTCCATTGTCGGTTACACGAACGCCGGCAAGTCCACGCTCTTGAACAAGCTCACGGGCGCAGCGGTGTTGGCGGAGGATAAATTGTTCGCCACGCTCGACCCGACCACGCGCCGTCTGCGGCTCCCGACGAATCAGAATGTTTTATTGACGGACACCGTGGGCTTCATCAAGAAATTGCCGCACGGCTTGGTGGAGGCGTTCAAGGCGACGCTCGAAGAAGTGGTGCAGGCGGATTTGCTCGTGCATGTGGTGGACATCAGCCATCCGCAGGCGGAGGAACAGATCGACGCGGTGAACACGGTGCTCATGGAAATCGGCGCGGCGGAGAAGCCGGTGCTGATGGTGTTCAATAAGATTGACCAGCTCGCCAGCGGCATCGCGCCGCTCCTGCGCGAGAAGTATCCGCACGCGGTGAGCATTTCGGCAAAGACGGGTGCGGGCATCGCGCCGCTGCTGGCGGAACTCGGCACGCAACTGCGGCCGATAAGGGAGTTTCTGGATTTGCGCGTGCCGCAGGAGAAAGCCGCTGTGATTGCGCGGATTCACGCGGTCGGTCAGGTGGTGGAGAGCCGCTATGGCGGGAAGAACGCGCGATTCAAGGTGCGCATCCCGCCGCATCTGCTGGAGGAATTCGCGCCGTTCGTGGTGGCGGAGTAACTCACGGAGAATTATTTATTCGTAAAAGCGAATCTGCGGCTTGCTTCGCAGGCGGGCTAGGCGTTACAGTTTTTCCGAACTCAAGAAAGGTTTTATATGTCACAAACGGGTCGCCAATCCATCAACATCAGCAAGGTGCTTTGCGTCATCATGGGCGGCGGTCAGGGGTCGCGCCTGTTTCCGCTCACGAAGGACCGCGCCAAGCCGGCGGTGCCGCTCGCGGGGAAATATCGTATTGTGGACATCCCGATCTCGAACTGCATCAACTCGCGGTTCCGCCGTATCTACATTCTGACGCAGTTCAACTCGACGTCGCTGCACAGCCATATTTCACGGACGTATAAGTTTGACCAGTTCTCCTCCGGCTTCGTGGAGATTCTCGCGGCGCAGCAGACATTTAATAATACGTCGTGGTATGAAGGCACGGCGGACGCGGTGCGGAAGAATCTGATCCACTTCCTCAATCACGATTTCGATTACCTGCTCATCCTCAGCGGTGATCAGTTGTACCGGATGGATTTTCAAGAGGTCATTGAGCAGCATCACGACACGGGCGCGGATATCACCATCGCCACGCTGCCGGTCGGGCGCAGCGAGGCGGGCGCGCTCGGCATCATGCAGATCGACGACGCCAAGCGCATCACGCGCTTCGTCGAGAAGCCGAAGGAAGACGCAGTGCTGGATTCGCTGAAGATCTCGCCGGAGATGAATGCGAAGTTGGCCATCCCCGGCGGGCGCGAATCTTACCTCGCCTCGATGGGCATCTACGTTTTCAATCGTAACGTCATCACGGAGTTGTTGGACAACCCGCTGTCAGACTTCGGCAAGCACATCATTCCGCACGCGATCAACACGCACAAAGTGTTCTCCTACGTCTTCCAAGGCTACTGGGAGGACATCGGTACCATCCGCAATTTCTTCGAGGCCAACCTGGACCTCGTATCCGAGCTGCCACGCTTTAACTTCTTCGACATGAGCGCGCCAATCTTTTCGCGTCCGCGCTATCTGCCCGGCTCCAAGATCAACGGCGCGCAGATTGACCACGCGGTGATTTCCGACGGCTGCATCATCAACCGCGCCCGCATCGCCAATAGCATTGTCGGTCTGCGCACCATTATCGGCGACGGCACAGAGTTAAACCGCGTGGTCATTCTCGGGAGCGACTTCTACGAATCGCAGGAGTCCGTCGAGCGCCATGAAAGGGAAGGCCTGCCGCGCGTCGGTATCGGTGCCCACTGCAAGATCGAAAACGCCATCATCGATAAGAACGCGCGCATCGGCAACAACGTGACCATCTCGCCCGTGGGCAAGCCGGAGAACGTGGACCACGAGCGCTACTTCGTTCGTGACCGCATCATCATCATCCCCAAGGACGCCATCATCCCGCACGGGACGGTGATTTGATTTGCACGTTTTGCGGCACTGGTTAAAACTTGGCGCGTGCCTGATTCCGCCGCCATTTGGAAAAGTCTCAATTCGCCGCGCCGCTTGTTTCTCATCGCCGGACCGTGCGTCATCGAGAATGAAAAACTCTGCCGCACCGTCGCGGCTTCACTCGTAAAAACCTGCCAGCAGCTCGGCATCTACTACGTCTTCAAGGCCAGCTTCGACAAAGCCAATCGTACGTCAGGCAAAGCGTTTCGCGGGCCGGGCATTGAAGGCGGATTGAACACGCTTGCTGCCATCCGCGAGGAATTCGGCGTGCCGGTGCTGACCGACGTTCACACCGAGGAACAAGCCAAGCTCGCGGGCGAGGTCGTGGACATCCTGCAAATTCCGGCGTTCCTTTGTCGCCAGACGGATTTAATCCAAGCCGCCGTTGCCACCGGTAAAATTGTAAATCTTAAGAAAGGCCAATTCCTTTCACCTGCCGAGATGGGGCGCGTCGCGGAAAAGGCACGACTGGCCGGGGCCAAGAAAATTCTCCTCACTGAGCGCGGCACGACGTTCGGCTATAATAACCTCGTGGCCGACATGCGTTCGATTCCGATCATGAAGTCGTTTGGCTTCCCGGTGATTTTTGATGCGACGCATTCCGTTCAACTACCCGGCGGTGGCGGCGACAAGTCAGCGGGGCAGCGCGAATTTGCGCCGGTGCTGGCAAGTGCGGCGCTGGCCGTCGGCGCGAACGGGCTGTTCATCGAAACGCATCCGAAGCCGGATGAAGCCTTAAGCGATGGGCCGAACATGATCCCGCTTGGCGAAATGGCCGCGACTCTGAAACGCCTGCTAAAGATCTTCAACGCGGTGCGCTGAATGCCAAAGCCCATTTCAACTTCGCTCAAGGCCAAACTGAAACGCATCAAGCTGTTCCTGTGTGACGTGGATGGCGTGCTGACGGACGGCTCCATCTTCATCGGCGGCGAGCGCGAGTTTAAGCGGTTCAACATCCGCGATGGTTTGGGCATTGTGCTGGCACGGCGCGCGGGGCTGAAGGTCGGCTGGGTTTCGGCGCGGCCTTCGCTGGCGACGAAACTGCGCGCGGAAGAGTTGAAGATAGATTTTCTGGTTCAGCAAGGCGACAACATCAGCAAGACGGCGGCGATTGAAAATCTGCTCGCGCAGGAAAAGCTGACGTGGGCGGAAATCTGTTTCGTTGGCGACGACATCATTGACCTTGGTCCGCTTACCCGTGCGGGGTTTGCCGTGGCGGTGGGCGACGCGGTGCCGGAGGCGAAGGCGGCGGCGCATGTCACGACGCAGGCTGACGGCGGGCGCGGCGCGGTGCGTGAGGCGGTGGAATTGATTCTGCACGCGCAGGGTAAATGGGCGCAGTTTGTGGAAAAATATTCAGAATGAAATGGAACGCGGCAACAGTTTGTCTGGCAATCGGCGCAGCAACCTTTTTATTTACTGGGATGAAAGACCACGCGCAGTCGTTGCCGGTGGGGCACGCGACAGATTTCACCTCGAACCAGTATTTTGAACCGCCGAACGAGCGGCTCGTCAAAATGCGGTTATCGGGTGCGGAGGCGATGCCGCTGCCGGGCGGGCTGCTGGACATCCGGCATTTGCAGGTGGAGACGTTCGCCCTCGACGGGAAGACGCAGGTGATAGTCAGTGCGCCCCAATGTAATTACTCCCCTTTTGACGGCGTCGCCAATTCAGCGGGCCACATGGAACTGCAGTCGGGTGATGGCAAAATTGACGTCCGAGGCGAGGGTTTTTTGTGGCGGCAGACGAGTTCGTCGCTCACCATTTCCAACCATGTGCGAACGCTGATTAATATGCCGGGAGTGACCATGGCAGGTTTATGAAACATATCTTTTTTCTTATGATGCTGGGCTTTAGTTGCCTGCTGTCGGCGCAGACCAATGCGCCAGTGGCCCCGCCGGCAACCGCGCCGGTGGCCAAGGAATCGACTAAAACTAAGCCGCCGACGGAGATTGATTCGGACTCCGCAGATTTCGACCTGAACGCCCACCAAGCCGTCTATCGCAACCATGTGGTGGTAACCGATCCGAAAGTGCGCCTGACGTGCGAATGGATGCTGGTGACGCTGCCGCAGGGTGGCGAGCATCTAAGCCATGTGCTGGCGGCCACGAATGTGGTGGTGGATTTCACGAACGCGCAGGGCGAGAAATACCATGTCACGGCGGCGCAGGCGGTTTATGATTACAAAGTCGTGAACACGGTGACGAACGAGACGGTGACGTTCACGGGCAATCCGGTGGTGGACACGACCAACAGCACGATTTACAGCGAGCCGATGGTTTGGGATCGCGGTCGCAACCATTTTGTGTTTACCGAACCGAAGATGATTTCCAAGGACACCGGCACCAACGGCCCGGCGCAAAAACTATTCTGATGGAAGCTGCCACCACCAACGGCGTATTGCTCGCCACGGACAAACTGGCCAAGGAATATCGCGGCCGGCGCGTCGTCAATGGCGTGTCGGTGGATGTTCGTGCGGGCGAAATCGTCGGGCTGCTTGGCCCGAACGGCGCGGGTAAGACCACGACGTTCAATATGGTCGTCGGCGTGGTGAAGCCGGACGAGGGCTGGGTGAAGTTTGAGGGTGGCGAAATCACCGACCTGCCCATGCACAAACGCGCCCGGCTCGGCATCGGCTATCTGACGCAGGAACCGTCGGTGTTCCGCAAGCTGTCGGTCGAGGACAACATCCTGGCGATTCTGGAGACGTGCAAACTGTCGCGGGAAGAGCGCGCGGTGCGCTTGAAATATCTGCTGGAGGAGCTGGACTTGACGCCCATCCGCAAGAGCAAGGCGTATCAGTTGAGCGGTGGCGAGAAGCGCCGGTTGGAAATCACCCGCGCACTGGTAACCAGCCCTAAATTACTTTTGTTGGACGAGCCGTTCAGCGGCATTGATCCGATTGCAGTTTATGAGGTGCAGAAGATTGTGCGCCGGCTCAAGGAGCGCGGGCTTGGCATCTTGATTACCGATCACAATGTGCGCGAGACCTTGAAGTTGATTGACCGCGGCTACATTATCCATAAAGGTCAGGTGCTCGTGGCGGGTAGCGCGGAGTTTTTGGCGAACGACCCGAAGGCGCGCGAGATTTATCTCGGCCCGGAATTCAACCTCTAATTTTATGGAACGTAAGCCAGTTACCGTTGGACAATTTCATCGGGAGCACGGGGCGACGCTGGAGATGAAGCTGATCGCCGGCGAGTCCGGCTTTGACCGCATCATCCGCGAGCCGACGGTGAACCGCCCCGGTCTGGCGCTCAGCGGCTTCACCCGTTATTTCGCCTACAAGCGCATGCAGGTGATGGGCCATGCGGAGGTTTTTTACCTGCGCTCATTGCGCGAAGAAGAGCGCGTGGCGCGTTACGCCTACCTGTTCGCCTACAAGATTCCCTGTGTCGTATTCAGCCGCTCGCTTAAGCCCGATAAAGAATTTCTCGCGGCGGCGGCCGAGGCAGGTGTGCCCATTTTTCATACCCCGCTGGTGACCATGAAGTTCATCAACAAGGCGACGCTGGAATTGGAAATGATGTTCGCCCCGCGCAGCTCGGAGCTCGGTTGCATGGTGGATATCCTTGGGGTGGGCGTCATCATCCGTGGCGAAAGCGGTATCGGCAAAAGTGAAGCCGTGCTCGCCCTCATTGAACGCGGCTACAGTCTCGTGGCCGATGACGTGGTGAAGGCCGTGCTCGTGGATGGTCGGGACGTGGTCTGCACCAGCGCCGAGCTGACCCGCGACCACATGGAAGTGCGCGGCATTGGCATCATTAATGTGGCGCAAATGTTTGGCGTGAAAGCCATCCGTAAGGAAAAGAGTCTCGACCTCATCATCACCCTCAAGCCGTGGGACGAGGTCAAAGACGTGGACCGGCTCGGGATGGAACAGGAATTCACCAAGGTGCTGGACGTGGATATTCCGCACGCCACCATTCCCGTGCGACCCGGTCGCGATATTGCGCGGCTCATCGAGGTGGCGGCGTACCAGATGAAACTGCGCAAGTCCGGCTATAACGCGGCCGAGGATTTGAACAGCCGGCTGCTCGCGCAAATGGCCGCCAAGGTTGCCGAACCCCCGGTGTCACCATGAAATGTCACCAGAAATTTTGTTGGCGGAAACCAAGGCACAGTTTATTTTGCCGATGAAACCGTCCATGAGCGCCAAAAAAGCCAACGATGCGGAGTTCCTCACCCGGGAACTGGTCGTCCTGAACAAAGCGGGCATCCACGCCCGCCCGGCGGCGATGTTTGTCAAGACCGCCAGCCGTTTCGGCTCGGATATCTTTGTGGAAAAGGACGGCGAAAAAATCAATGGCAAGAGCATCATGGGCTTGATGATGCTTGCGGCCGGCCCCGGCAGCAAAGTGACCCTGCACGTCAAAGGTGCGGATGCCGCCGCCGCGCTCACGGAATTGGAAGCCCTCGTCAAACGCAAGTTCGACGAGGAATAAGTCCCGCCCCTTCGGTATTCCCACGCTAACCGCGGGCCCATGGTGGCCTTCCCGCGCACATGGGATGAGTTAAACCGGGGTATATCACTGCTTAATTCTCAAATACGCCAACGGCAAAGGAGTTTTATCCGCCGATGCCGCTGATTACGCCGATTAAGAATAAAAAAATCGGCGTCCATCGGTGAAATCTGCGGACCAATTGCCCAGTGCAGCAACCCGGTGAAACCGGCTCCAGCCACGACCATGGCTGACTCAGCCTGTATCCAGTCCGCTTCATCCTTGGTCAAGGATGACTCAGCCTGTATCAAGTCCGCCTCATCCTTGGTCAAGGCTGACTCATCCTGTATCAAGCCCGGCTCATCCTTGGTCGAGGATGAGCCGCCCAGCATCCAGTGCGGGTCATCCTGTATCCAGTCCGGTCCATCCTTGGTCTAGGCTGACTCAGCCTGTATCCAGTCCGGCTCAGCCTTGGTCAAGGATGAGCCATCCATGGTTATGTTTACGTCATCCATGGTTAAGGATATGTCGGAATGTCCCCTTTCTGGGCAGGTTTGGGGATAAAGTTGCTGGGAAGGCTGATATTACCGCGAAATACCCGAAATACGCGAAAATGGAAGGGGACTCAATATTCTGCTCGCCAAGGGGCGGGGGCGGAATTATGGTTGAAGTCATGGACACCCTTTGGGCAACTGAGGAACTTTCCAGCGGGCTGGGGATGGGTATTGCCGAACGCAGCCTTTGCCACAGCCATCAAGCCCAACCGCCATGGGATAGGCCGCAATAATTCAATACAATACCTGTTAGGCGCTTAATCGTATGCCTGAAAATGATACAAGTTGGCACGCGGTCAAAGGGCCAAAGCTAGATTCACTCACCTGTAAGGAGAAGCTTTACACCCTTGCGTCATTGTTCTTTGCGAGCCGACACTTTGCCTCTCTCGCAGATGACGAGGTCGGATGTCCATTTCGACAGATGCTTGATGAGCATGAGGAGTCATTGATTACACAGCTCTTGATTGAGACAGCAGTTCTTATCCGAATGAAAGACGACCTATTCCAGCAGCAGCACGGGATTCCTGCTGAGTCTCAAAAAGACATGGTCGGCCTACTACGCATTCCTGCTGACTCTGGCGCTGATTCTCTACTTCACTTGAGAGAAGCTTGCAACAAGGTCATACACGCCAAACTCATCAATTTTGATCTTGTGGGCGAGCCTCATCGTCACGACAGATTTCTACAGCCGATAGTATATCTTTATGGCGAGCAGCGCGGCACGTCTTGGAAGGCACAAATTGATGTCGTAAAATGGGTCGAGTTCGGCTACACCATGTTTCCATGACCGTCGCGCCTAACAAGATTAGATGAGAAGGCAGACCACTGACGCGATGGTGCGTTGGTGCTAAAGTCTGCCTATGAAAACTACCACTAATAAAACCAGTCCTGCTCCGTCCCTCTGCGTAATCTGCGGTTAAACTTGTCCGCTGTCCCCTCACCCCAGCCCGCTGGGGAAAAGTGATGAGTGGTGGGTGGTGTGCATTTGGTTTCAACTTGAATCTTCCGGCTTGAAACTTGAAACTTGCCGCATGGCATCCGCTGAAATTGATGTGAAATATGTCGCGCACCTCGCGCGCCTCGCCCTCTCGCCCGAGGAGGAGAAACAACTGGGCGCCCAGCTGGGCAGCATCCTCGGTTACATCGAAAAATTGCGCGAGCTGGATGTCACCGGCGTCGAGCCAACCGCGCACGCCGTGCCGCTGGTCAATGTCACCCGCACCGACGAAGTCCGCCCGTCCCTGCCGCACGACGCGGCCCTCGGCAATGCGCCCCAAAAGGGTGGCGGCCTGTTTATCGTGCCCAAAATCGTGGAATGAAAAGCCACAGATGCACACAGATGGGCACAGATTCAGAAAGCAGTTTTCCGATGCAAGGCTTTTGCCCCATCTGTGCTTATCTGTGCCCATCTGTGGCTAAATAATCCCATGCTCAATCAACTGACCATTTCTGAACTGGCCGCGAAGCTGGCCCGGCGCGAGGTCTCCGCGCGGGCGGTGACGCAGGCGTGTCTGGACCAAATCGCGCGGGTGGATGGCAAAATCCACGCCTTCATCAGCTACGATGCGGCGGATGCGCTCGCGCAGGCCGATACCGCCGATAAAGCGCTGGCCCAAGGTGGCCGCTCCGACCAAAGCCTGCTCGGCATCCCGATTGCCATCAAGGACGTGCTGGCAGTCAAGAACCAGCCGTTGAACTGCGCTTCAAAGATCCTCGGCAATTTCAGATCGCCTTACGATGCGACGGCCATTGAAAAATTAAAGGCGGCGGGCGCGATTGTGTTTGGCCGGTTGAACATGGACGAGTTTGCAATGGGTAGTTCGACGGAAAACTCGGCCTTCGGTCTCACGCGCAATCCCTGGGATACCACGCGCATTCCCGGCGGCTCTTCCGGCGGCTCGGCGGCGGCGGTGGCGGCGGATGAGTGCATCGCGTCGCTCGGCTCGGATACCGGCGGCTCCATCCGCCAGCCGGCGGCGTTGTGCGGTTGCGTTGGCTTGAAACCGACTTACGGGCGCATTTCACGTTATGGTCTGGTGGCGTTTGCCAGTTCGTTGGACCAGATCGGGCCCTTCACCAAAGATGTGCGCGATGCGGCGACGTTGCTCAGTGTGATGAGCGGCGTTGACCCGCGTGATTCGACGAGTGTGCCGGAGCCGGTGCCGGATTATACCGCGGCTTTGACGGGGGATATTCGCGGCCTGAAACTCGGGTTGCCAAAGGAATACATGATTGGCGGGCTGGACGCGGAAGTGAAGGCGGCGGTGGATGCCGCCGTGCGGCAGTATGAGAAACTGGGGGCGGAGATTGTGGAAATCACCCTGCCGCATACGGACTACGCGGTGGCGACCTATTATATCATTGCAACGGCGGAAGCTTCGGCGAATCTCGCGCGGTTTGACGGCATCCGCTACGGCGCGCGGGTGGATAGCAATGACCCGATCGAACTGTATGCCCGGACGCGCGGGGCGGGTTTTGGAGCGGAGGTGAAACGGCGAATCATCCTGGGCACGTATGTTTTGAGCAGCGGTTACCACGATGCGTATTATTTACAGGCGCAGAAGGTGCGCACGCTTATCCGCAATGATTTCCTCAAGGCATTTGAAACGGTGGATGCCATTGTGACGCCGACCACGCCGACGGCAGCGTTCAAGGCGGGCGAAAAATCCGGCGACCCGTTGCAAATGTATTTGTCCGACATCTTCACCATCTCGTGCAACCTCGCGGGGGTTTGTGGCATCAGCGTGCCCTGTGGTTTTACCAAAAACCCGAAGCTGCCCATCGGTTTGCAGTTGCTCGGCAAGCCATTCGGTGAGGCGGTGCTCTTGAAGATTGCCCACGCCTACGAGCAGGCGACGGCCTGGCATCAGGAAAAAGCCGTCCTTTGACAGAGCCGCGACTTGGATTATTTTTTGATATTAAATGCTGCCGAATAGATTAACCAAAAAAGTCCTCTTCTGGCTGGGCTTATCGCTGCCCATGGTCGCGCTGCTGGCAATGACCTGGCTGGTGCACCTGACGGGCGGGCAGTTCAATGATTCCTTCAACTATGTCATGCAGACCTACAAGGTCTTGGACATGTTCGAGCAGACGCAGGCGCAGATCGTGGATGCGGAAGCCAACCAGCGCGGCTACTTTCTGACGGGTCGCCAGGAATACCTCGAGCCTTATCAGCACGCGATGCAGTCCATCCGCGACGACCTCCGCGACTTGAAGAAACTTACCAGCAATGATCCCGTGCAGCAGGCCAATCTCGCGATGCTGGAAAAACTGGTGAATGAGGAGCTGGTCTTTGATCCGGCCACCATCTTTACCAGTGGTCAGGTGACCACCAACGCGTCGGTGGTGACCCTGACGGAACGCGGGAAGGAAAAGCTGGAGCATATGCGCAGCGTGCTGTTTCAGGCGCACGAGGAGCAGGAGGCGGCGCTGAGCAAGCATCAGCAGGCGGCGGCGCAGGATGTGGTCTCCAGCCAGTTGATGTCGCTGGTGCTGATTGTCGCGGTGGCGCTGGCGCTGGTCATGGTGGTGGTGATTCTGTTGCGGCTGGAAAAGCTTCAGGAATTTGTCACGGTCTGCGCGTGGACCGGGCAGGTGAAGTTCAAGGGTCAGTGGCTGCGGCTGGATGAATATCTCAAGCAGCAGTTCGGCATCTCCGTATCCCACAGCCTCTCGCAGGAGGCGGCGGAAAAGATGATGCGCGAGATTGAGGATTTGAACCGCCCCGGCAAGCCGAAGCCCGACGCCTGAGGAATTTGCCGCTTGCCTCCAAGTAACCTTTCGGTTACTTAATCCCGATGCCTCCCAAGGTGAAAAAGCCGGCGGGCGTGGTCCTGCGTGATCCGGATCGCACCCGCCAACGGATTCTGGACGCCGCGCTGAAAGAGTTTTCGGCGCGCGGTTTCGCCGGCGCACGCGTCGGCGGCATTGCCCGCCGCGCCCGGGTCAATAAGCGGATGCTTTACCATTACTTCGGCGACAAGGAAGGGCTGTTCCGCGCCGTGCTGCGTTTTAAGATCAGCGACCGCCGGAGCCGGATTGAAGCGCAGCTGCCGGAAAATGATTCATCTTCCAGCCTGCCACTGTGGTTCCGGCAAAACTGCCGCGACATTGACTGGGTACGGCTGCTGGCTTGGGAATCGCTTCAAACGGACGATGATACGGTGCTGGACGAGCGGGAGCGGCGACGTTTGACGTTGGAAGCCATCGCTCGGGTGAAACGGAAACAGGCGGCGGGCCGTCTGCGCAAAGATGTGCTGGCGACTTACCTGCAACTGGCCAAGGTTTCGCTCACCATGTTTCCGATGGCGCTGCCGCAGATTGCTCGCCTCATCCTAGGTTGTTCGCCGCACAGTCCAAAATTCCAAAGAGAATACGCACGGTTCCTGGAAACCATTTCATCTGCGTTCCGGCCATAAGCTGCGGTGGTGGTAAATTGAGAAGGCAAACTGACTGTGAAAAATAAAATAATATTTGTAGTGCTGGGAATGGGTCTGGCGCTCGCCGCCGGTTGCTCGCGTATCCCCGCAAGCAAGGGCGGTGCTGACGTGCCGGTGCTGACGGCCAAGGCGGTTGCGACGAATGTGCCGGTGCTGATCGACCCGCCGCCGTTTGGCCATGTCATGCCGGTCTCAACGGTGACCATTCGTTCGCAAATCGGCGGCACCATTGCCACGGTGAATTTTCAGGAGGGGCAGGAGGTTAAAAAGGGCGATTTGTTGTTCACGATTGATAAGCGCCCTTCACAGGCGGCGCTGGCGCGTGATCAGGCGCAATTGGAAAACGCGCAAATCCAGTTTGACCGCGAGCAAAAGCTATTCGACCAGAAACTGGTATCGCAGGATGAATACGACACCAGCAAGTCGACCCGGGACGCGCTGGCGGCTACGGTGCAGACGGACGAGCTGAATTTGCAGTACTGCGAAATCCATGCGCCGATTGATGGGCGCACCGGTGGGCTGCAGTTTCACGAGGGCAATGTGGTCAAGTCGCCGGACGACGTGCTACTGACGATTAACCAGATTCATCCAATCTATGTCGCGTTCGGGGTGCTCGAACGTTATTTACCGGAAATCCAGCGACAGATGCACGACCATACGCTGGCCGTGTCCGCGAACTTTGAAAATCTTACGGGTGAGCCACCGCGTGGGGATCTGACATTCGTGGACAATGCGGTGGATCAGACAACGGGAAAGATTTTGCTTAAGGCGACCTTTCCGAACACCGATGAAAAATTGTGGCCGGGACAGTTTGTGGAGGTAACACTCCAGCTTGATGAACTTTCCGATGCCATCGTCGTGCCGTCGCAAGCGGTGCAGACCGGGCAGAAAGGCCAGTTTGTTTACGTCGTGAAACCGGATCAGACCGTCGAGCAACGGTCGGTGACCGTCGGTCTCACTTATCAAAATGAAACCGTGGTGACCGAGGGTTTGGCCGCGGGTGAGACGGTGGTGACCGATGGCCAGCTGCGCCTCGCGCCCGGCGTCAAAGTGAGCGTAAAAAGTTCCATTGAATCGGCCGTGACGGTTTCCACCAACGCGCCATGAGCGTGCCCGAACTGTTCATCCGCCGCCCGGTGATGACCACGTTGGTCATGTCGGGTATCCTGTTATTTGGTCTCCTTGGCTTTCTCCAACTGCCAGTCAGCGACCTGCCGAGCGTGGATTATCCTACGATTCAAGTGTCGGCCAGTCTGCCCGGCGCGAGTCCCGAGACGATGGCTTCCTCTGTCGCCACGCCGCTGGAGAAACAGTTTTCCATCATTGCAGGCGTGGACTCGATGTCCTCCATCAGCGCGCAGGGGCTCGCACAAATTACCATCCAGTTTACTTTGGCGCGCAACATTGACGCGGCGGCGGCGGACGTACAGGCGGCCATCGCGCGTGCGGCGAAACAACTGCCGCCCAATCTGCCCAGCCCGCCGACTTATCAAAAAGTCAACCCGGCCGATTTGCCGGTCATTTTTTTAGCGCTGTCCTCGCCAACGTTGCCGCTGTCGACGGTAGATGATTACGGCGAAAATTTATTAGCGCAGCGCATCTCGATGATCAACGGCGTGGCGCAGGTCGGCATTTTTGGTTCGCAGCAATACGCGGTGCGCATCCAAGTGGACCCGAACAAGCTCGCCGCTTTTAATTTGGGCATCGACCAGGTGGAACAGGCGGTCGAGGCGGGCAATGTGAACCAGCCCCTCGGCACGCTTTATGGTCGTCATCAGGCGTTCACCGTGCAGGCCAGCGGCCAGCTCAAAAATGCAGCGGCCTTCCGCCCCATGGTAGTCGCCTATCGCAATGGCAATCCGGTGCGCCTGCAGGAACTCGGCAATGTCCTGGACAGCGTTCAGAATAATAAGATTGCGAGCTGGTACGACAACACGCGCGCCATCATTTTGGCCGTGCAACGGCAGCCGGGGGCGAACACGGTGCAGGTGGTGGACGACATCAAAAAAATGCTCCCGCAGTTCCGCGAGCAGATTCCCGCGTCAGTCCACATGGACGTTCTCTTCGACCGTTCGCAGGGCATCCGCAAGTCCGTGACGGATGTGGAGCGCACCTTGATGCTGACGGTTTTTCTGGTGGTGATGGTAATCTTTATTTTCCTGCGTAATCTTTCGGCCACGCTGATTCCGAGTCTCGCGCTGCCGATGTCGCTCATTGGGACCTTCGCAGCGATGGCCCTGCTTGGCTACAGTCTCGATAACCTGTCACTGATGGCGCTGACGCTCTGCGTCGGCTTTGTCGTGGACGACGCCATCGTCATGCTCGAAAACATCGTGCGCCATATGGAGCTGGGTGAACCGCCAATGGTGGCGGCTTTGAATGGGGCAAAGGAAATTGGCTTCACGATTATTTCGATGACGTTGTCGCTCTCGGCAGTGTTCATCCCGGTGCTATTCATGGGCGGTTTGCTCGGCCGGTTGTTGCATGAATTTGCGGTGACGATTGTGGTGGCGGTGTTGGCGTCCGGCTTTGTCTCCCTGACGCTGACGCCGATGATGTGCAGTCGGTTCGTCCATCCGCCACCGCCGGGCCAGAAGCACGGCTGGCTATACAATGCCTTTGAGAAATTCTTTGAAGGCTTTCGCAACGGCTATGCGTATACGCTGCAACTGGCCATGCGCCATCATCGCGCGACCTTCCTGATTTCGGTGGTCATTTTTTTTGCGACACTGGTTTTATTTTATGTGATCCCCAAAGGATTTTTTCCAGACGAAGATACTGGCCAGATTTTCGCCATCACCCAGGCGGCAGAAGATATTTCATTTGATGCGATGCGCGAACACCAGATGGCGGCGGCCAAAATCGTCGCCGCCGATCCGAATGTCGACGGTTTTATGTCGGCCATCGGGGCTGGTGGTTCATCGGCCAGCCTGAACAACGGCCGCATTTTCATGCGCCTGAAACCGGCGTCGCAGCGCAAACTGACCGCGAATCAAATCATCCAGGAGCTGCGTCCGAAGTTTGCGCAGATTCCCGGTTTTAGCGTCTTCATGCAGAACCCGCCGCTCATCCGTGTTGGCGGTATGCTGACGAAGGCGTTGTATCAATACAGCTTGCAAGACACGGACACGAAGGAGCTTTTCCATTGGGCACCGATCTTGACGCAGAAATTGGCACAGCAGCCGGGCTTTCAGGATGTAACGAGCGACCTGCTTATCGCCAGTCCGCAGATCAATGTGGAGATTGACCGCGACAAGGCCGCCGCGCTCGGCGTCACGCCGCAGCAGATTGAGAACGCCCTTTACGACGCCTTTGGCGAACGCCAGTGCTCAATTATTTATGGCGATGTGGCGGAATACTGGGTGGTGTTTGAGGTGCAGCCGCAATTCCAACGCGAGCCGGACGCGCTCGCGCAGCTTTACATCACCAGCTCGTTTGCCGGCACCAACGGCACGCCGACCTTGGTGCCCTTGAGCGCCGTCGCCAAGCTGGTGCGCGATATCGGGCCGACCACCATTTCCCACGTTGGCCAGCTCCCGTCCGTCACCATTTCCTTTAACCTCGCGCCCGGTGTTTCGCTGGGTACCGCGGTGGATCAAGTGCAAAAAATCGAGTCCGATATGCATCTGCCCGCGACCATCACCGGCAGTTTCCAAGGTTCCGCGCAAGTTTACCAATCCTCCGTCAAAGGCTTGGGGCTGCTGCTCATCGCCGCCATTCTCGTCATCTACATCATTCTTGGCATCCTTTACGAGAGCTTCATTCATCCGTTGACGATTCTCTCTGGGTTACCATCGGCGGGTTTTGGCGCGCTTATTACGCTCATGCTCTTCGGCCTCGACCTGAACATCTACGGCTTTGTCGGCCTCATCATGCTGGTGGGCATCGTGAAGAAAAATGCCATCATGATGATTGACTTTGCCATCGAGGCGCAGCACCAGGGTAAAAAACCATCCGACGCCATTGTCGAGGGCTGTCTCCTGCGGTTCCGACCAATCATGATGACTACCATGTGTGCGCTCATGGCCACGTTGCCCATCGCGCTGGGGCTGGGTGCCGGCGGCGAATCGCGCAAATCCCTCGGTCTCTCGGTTGTTGGCGGGCTGGTGGTCTCGCAATGCCTGACGCTCTACATCACCCCGGTGATTTATCTCTACATGGAGAATTTCCAGCAAAGGTTTAGCCGCCGAGGCACCCAGACCGCTAAGGTTTAAAATTAAACCCATAAAAACTTGGCGCCCTTGGCGTCTCGGCGGTTACCCCTGCTGGCGATTTAAAAATCTGTGTTTCATCTGTGCCTGTTCGTGCGATTTGCTAAAAATGATTATCGCGGTTTTTCCCAATGAAAGCAAGGTCTATTTAGGGATTTTTGATTATTTGTTTGCGGCAAGCTGGCTTTGCCGAGGCCGAAAGCCCCGGCTCTGAAAAGCCGGGGCTTCGTTTTTCAGCCTGCGGGTGCATCTTCAAACTTTGTGCCCAAGATGAAATCAGCGGCTTTCTGTGCCTGGGCTGCGGCCTGCACAATCAATTTCTTGTCGTTCTGCAACTGCTCAAGCCAGTTCTGCAAATACGCGGCGGAATTCTGAATCGTATTTTCAATGCCGGCATGACCGCACAGAAACGCAGCGCCGAGTTCCGCGACAAGCTCTTCGCGGCAATATGGATTCGAGCCGAAGCCGGCGCTTTCCGTCAACGTCGGGCGATTTAACCGCGATGCGTGGCCAGTTGCATGGGTGAGCTCGTGAAACAATGTGGCGTAGTAGCCCGCTTCCGTGCCGAACCGCGCGCGATCCGGCATCGCCACGATGTCAACGCTCGGCGAATAAAACGCCTTGGCGAGTCCGTGCTTAATCTCCGGCCGCTTGGGCATGAGTGCGACGATTTCCTCGGCGGTGTTGTTCACGGTCGCCGGTGCTGCTGCAGGTGCTGGAACATTTTTCAAATCTTGGCATTGGGCCACGTTGAAAACACTGTAGAGCCGCAACACCGTGTAATGCGATTTTTCGCCGGTGATTTCATCCTCGGTTTCCTGCCGCTTGCCAAAGATGACGGGGCACGCCTTTTCACCTTTCTTGATGCTGCCGCCAAGCTCCTTGGCCTGCCGGAACGTCAGCCAGAATGGCGATTCGTAGCTCATGGCGTGGAGCAACAAAACATTCATGCCGCGATATGGCTTTTTGCTGACCAGATTGCGGGGCAATCCGGTGGAAACTTTCCATGGTTTTTGCCACGGCACTGTGCCCGCTTCGAGCATCGAAATGATGCGTTCGGTAATGACTTCGTAAACGCTGCCGCGTTTCACGTCCGCTTTTTCGGGATGGCTCAAGAGTCCTGAACCTTGGTTGTTAATTTTTTGAGTATTCACGGTCTTTTTTTTGTTACGCCCGCTTTCGGTCTGGTCTGTCGTCCTTCACCAATTCACGCCCGCGAGTCAGGGCGGCTTGGCGGGAGGAATCTACGGAGGGCACCGCCATGAGTTGCCCCCTGACGACAGCGGGCGGGTGAGGACGGCGGAGCAAAGACCTTGGGCGGAGCTAAAAAACGGCCTGAACCAAACACTCTCCGCGCAGCGGGCGCGACGGGCAGTCGCGTTTATCCGGCTCGCTTGGGAATTTCTGAAACCGTCGCGCAACGGAGCGGCGGGGTGGCCGCCCGCGTGGGGGACATGGGCGCGGATCAGCGGCCAGCCCCAAAGTGCAGAGGAACGGCGGTGAAATGAAATCTCACAAGGGAGCATCCCCGGGCGAGCGCAAGTCTGGACAGTTCGTTTTTTACGAAGCTGGCGAGTCTTGTGCGAAGGGGGAAATTAGCGGAGTCGAGAGGTGCCAACCTTTCGCGCCGGGGCTGGGCTGACGCGAAGCCCAGCCGAAATTCGGACTCAAGAATTTCTTAAATAAATTCAGCGGCCCCGATTTTAACTTTTGCTACGGCCATTTGTTTAAGTTCGTTTTTGATTTGGCGGATGAAGCTATCAACTATTCTGCCTTCGACTTCGTCATTCACAAAAACAGTGATAACTTTGCAGTGTTGCCAGTAAACAACGGGAGTCTTTGGGTCGGTCTTATTATCAGTCCATGAGCCCTTCCCATCGCAGATGGTGTAGCCGTCCTTGAAATATCTGCTCAAGGTGTTGTTCAGGACTTCAAGTGCCCTTCCACTAAAAGTTCCATTGGGAGAATCGTTTTTTGGCCCGATGAAAATCTGGTAAGCCGTTAATGTATTCATGCTAAAAAAAATACTGCTTTAATGTTTTCAAACAAGCGGTTTTTTCAATTGAAACGGTTTGGGTTCGATGTGAAGCCCTGCCAAAATAAAACCGCCCGCGTTCCGTGAGGTTCGCGGGCGGTGATTTTTGCTGCGGTCAATCCTCGTCAGGCAGCATCAGGGTCAAAGCCGGTTGCGGGTCGTCAATGTCGAGCGCGCTACAAGTGGCGATGAGTTTTACCAACTTGGCGCGGTGGTTGTCGTTGCGGACATACAAGGCGACGGGCAATCGGTCGGTGTGGCCGTGGCTGCGAAGGATGGCAAATCGCGCCATCCAAACCAGATCCCACAATCTTCCGGCCTCGTCTTGGCCGGTCACGTCCGGTGGCACGGCAACGTAGTTGTCGAACACTGCCCGCGTCAGGAACATCGGGAATTTGATTCCCGCCTCTTGGGCCGTCTTGGTCACGTCAACCTGCACGCCATCGGCGACAGCTTGGGCGCGGGTGTATGAGTAGATGACGCCGCCGAAAAAGTTTTCGCGGTCGGCCTGTGTTGGTTCTTCTTTCATGGTGTGTGTTGTGTTGGTGTTTTGTGTTTTCATAAATCAGGCGGGCAGAGCTTCGTTTATGATTTCAAGGTCGCGGTCTTCGGCCATGCGGTAGGCCAAAAGCTCGGCGGACTTGAAATGGTGCAAGCGATAGACATTGCCGATTGGTTCGGCGTCATCGTTGCCGACATACACCGTCCAGACGGGAATTTCTTCGCCTTCGGGGTCAAGGTCAGGTTGCGGGCCATCAAAAAAGATGCCGCGCCATTGGGCGTCGATGGGCTTGGCTGTGGTTGTATTCATCTGGTTTTGCGGTTCAAGATTTCGCATTCCGACTGCGGCGAGATGTAGAATCTGGCGGGCGCTGGCTGGAATTTCACCGTCCCGCGAAATCGGGTTTCAAACTGGCGGACTGGCCGATTCATTACCACGATTGCCGCGCAGTCATTCACCCGAACGATTCGGGCAAGCTTGCCGTCGTAACGGATGACATCACCGGCCCGGAGCCGGTGGGGGTGGGTTTCACTGGTCAGCCAGACGATGCCAAAAAACTCGGTCTGGTTTCTGTCAGTGGAGATTCGTTTGGAGTGGCGCATAAAATTATTGGTAGAAGTAGCCATTGGCGCGGAGACTGGAAAAATTCGGACGGCCGATGACGACATGGTCGAGGACTTCAATTTTCAAAAGCTGGCCGGCGCGGATGAGGTCACGGGTCACTTTGATGTCGGCTTCGCTGGGGGTCGGGTCGCCGCTGGGATGGTTGTGCGCTACCACGATGGCGGCGGCACTAGTCACGATGGCCAAACGGAAAACGGAGGTCGGGCTGACGAGCAACGTGTCGAGCGTGCCGATGGAAGCAAGTTGGTGTCCTTTGGCGCGGCGGCGGGTGTTCAAAAGGATCACCGCCAGACATTCTCTTTCTGGATCGTGGTAGGGATTGGTGGCGATGTGAAGATGCCAGTAGGCGGCAATCTTGTCGGGCGTGTCGCATGTCTGCAAATCCATCGGCGTGGGACATTCGCGCAAGGCTGTCACCTTGTATTCATGCGGCTGTGATTGAAACTTGAACGGCTGCACTAGCGATTCAATGCCGGGCAAGTTCGGAGTGTTGGTGTCCGGTTTCATTGGGCACCTCCGGCGGTCAAAAGGGTCAAATCCCAAAGGCTGCGGTCGGGACTGGTGAGAAACGATTTCAGCAAGTCGGTGTCCTCCGGGCGTGAGTCGAGGTCAAGGGATTCGGAGCGACCGCCAACCCAGAGGGCGGTTGTGTCGCCCATAAAAAAACCGGCGCTAACAAGTGCAACGTGCGGCGCTTCGCGTTTTGTGTATTGGAAAACGTCGGCGTGTTGAACCTGATGCGGAAATGCGATGACTTGTTCCTTGCAATTCCAGATGACAACGATGTATTTGCAGGCTTCTGTGACCAGCTTTTCGGATCGGGAAACCCGGAGCCCTGCGTTTTTTTGTTTGAGACTTTCGAGGAGATTTTTCATAGGAGCTTTTTTTTCTGCGGACTGCTTTTCGTATTCGGTTTCCCTTCGCCTGCGCCGAGTAAGGCCGCGAAGCTGGGCGGCTGGCGGGATGTAGGCTTCAGCAGGGGCCCGCCTGTGATTGCCCCCAGCGCGAGCGGACTGGAAAGGCGAAGGGAAAAACGAACGAAGGGCGGACGGGGAAACGGCTCCAAAATCTCTCCGAGGAGAAAGTCAACGAGTCCAGAGGTGGAACCTTTGGCGGGTGGGGTCTGGGGCGGAAGTCACCGCCCCGCTATTGCCATTGTCCTAGCCGTGGCAACGCCTCGCGGCATATTGCTGTGTCTTGGGCGGGGGAAGCCTCGCGCCCATTTCTGGAACGGTTCCAGCAAAGCCAATGCTTCGGTATCCGTTAGGGTGTTAACAAACAAAACCCATTTTACGGGAATGCAATTCCTCAGTATTAACCGGTAAGCCAGCATATATTTCGGCAATGCTGTAATCTTCCTGCTTCGGAAGCTTGATCCCCTTCGCGGTAGCAATCGCTTGGGCTTGTGGACGCGGTATTCGGCTGAAATTGCGCAAGGCAACCAAACGCCCTGGACGAGTGATGGCTGGATCCAACTTCTGAACGGGACAATTAATGGTGGCAAGAACCTGAATGCGAAGCACCTCGCTCATCAGCCCATCACTAACATTGAGAAAATCCTCAAGCCTCGACCGATTGCCGCCAGTTCGTTCTTCCAACAACGACTCGGCATCCTCCAAAATGACGACAACTTGGCGTCCATCAAATCGACTGCTCTGTTGGGCCCAAAAGTCGACGGTGTCCGGACTGCCAAGAGTGTGGGACAACGACACTGGAAGGTAAAAAAAACGTATGCGGCTGACGGTCCACGTCTAGTTTCCGGCGACAGACTATGAGACCATGGTGGGATGGATACACAAAATAATGGAAAGAGACGGCGGCATTGGACATCTAAACGGCGGCAGCGATTGCTGGCAAAGTTCCACCAAAGCCGATTAACACAGAACGAATTTGCCGCCCAGCACAACATCGGGCTGTCCAGTCTGAGCCGATGGTTGCGTTTGGAACGTGCAGCCGTTCCGCCAAAGGTAAAATTCCAAGAAGTCCGGCTGCCGAGTCCAGCATCGCGCTGGCCAGTCGAAGTCGTCAGCCCACAAGGCTGGATCGTACGGCTGCAAACCGGTTCAGATGTGCAGATGTTGCCCGAACTGCTGCGGGCACTCCCATGCTGAACGTCACTGGTGCTACGCGGGTGCTGGTGGCCACCACGCCAGTAGATTTGCGCGGCAGCTTCAATCGGCTTTACAGTCTGGTTGTGGAGCAACTGAAAAGCGATCCGTTGTCTGGGCATCTGTTTGTGTTCACCAATGGACGGCGGAACCGGGTCAAGGTGCTTTATTGGGACGGGTCTGGTCTATGGGTTTGCGCGAAGCGATTGGAACAAGGACGATTCACTTGGCCAGTGAGTGAAAATGGCCAGATAGATTTGCGTGGCGAGGAGTTCAGCGCATTGATTCACGGGTTGGAAGTGCGTTCAAAAAAGAACTGGTATCGCCGCTAAAATAATTTGAAAAAATCTTTCGCCAGCATGAACTTTTTTCTGTGGTCTGTGTCTATCAATGCGAGCTGATGAATACCGACACCACGCTGCTCGAAAAGTTAGAAGAGATGAGCGCTCGTATCGTCGCGTTGGAAATGGAGAACCGGCTGCTGCGCCAGAAGCTCGACCAATATATCCGCCATTACTTCGGCGGTTCACGCAACGAGGGACTGGATAAACACCAACTCGAACTACTACTCCAAGGTCTACCTAATGTCGTCACGTTGCCAGCGGCAGAACCCAAGACCACGACGGCCACACGCAACGGCACGGCACATCCAGTGCGGCGGATGTTGGTCGAGGACAAGCTTGAGACGCAGGAGATCGTGATCGAACCGGCAGAAGTTCAAGTCCAACCCGATGGCTGGAGAAAGATCAGCGAAGAACGCACCAGCCAACTGGACTGGGTCGCGCCCAAAATCATCAAACGAGTTTATATCCGCCCACGTTACGTAAAGCAGGAACGTTTTGCGTTAGCCCCACTGCCGCCCCAGCCAATTGAACAGGGCATGGTGGGACCGGGTTTGCTAGCGCAAATTCTGGTCAGCAAATATGAATATCATCAACCTCTCTACCGGCAAGAGAAGATGTTCCGGCAGCAGTTCGGGGTTGAGTTGAGCCGCAAGACGATGGGCTACTGGGTCGAACAAGCCGCTGAACTGTTAAAACCGGTGTATCGGGCGATTCGGGAAGATTTGCTTGCAGGTAATTACCTGCAAGCCGATGAGACGCCGATCCGATATTTAGATCCGGATGTGAAAGGCAAAAGCCAGCAAGGTTATCTTTGGGTTTACAGCCGACCTAAAAGTGATGTGCTGTTTGAATGGCGGGTGAGCCGAGCGCGAGCAGGACCGGAAGAATTTCTGAAAAACTTCCGGGGCAAACTCCAGACCGATGGCTATGGGGCATACGAATCTTTGGCAAAATCACGTAGCGGTGATCTGACTTTGGTTGGCTGCTGGGCGCACGTTCGTCGAGGTTTCCACGAAGCGTTGGCGGAGACCAAACTGGCGGCGTGGTTTGTGGGGCAGATTGGTCAGCTTTACGCGGTGGAAAAGCAGTTGCGCAAACAAAAAGCCGGGCCAGCCCTGCGGCAGACGATGCGGGTGTGGCAATCACAGCCGGTAATGACGCGGTTGCACCGGGCGATGGAGTTGGTGCGGAGAAAGACTTTACCGCAAGGGCTGCTTGGACAGGCGATTGATTACACGCTGAAAAGATGGACGGCTTTGAACCAATTTATCACCGACGGCATTCTTGAAATTGACAACAATTTAATCGAAAACAGCATAAGGCCAAGTGCCCTTGGAAAACGCAATTGGATGTTCATTGGCCATCCCGAAGCTGGGGAACGCAGCGCCGTGATTTACACTTTGCTCGGCAGTTGTCGGCGGCTCGGCATCAACCCGTTCGATTATCTGAAAGATTTGTTTACCCGTTTGCCCGCCGCCAAAATTACTCAGATCAAGCAGTTCACGCCAGCGATGTGGGTCCGGGCCAGAACTGGAGCCAGCCAGCCCGCCCAGCAAAACTTGCCTTGAACTTGGAAATAAACATTTGACCCCCCCATTTAATTGTATTTAATTTGGGTGTCAGAAACTACGACCATGAAAACCAAACTCCAATCCCTGTTCCTCGGGCTGGCTCTGCTGGCTGGCGTTCACCGAACCACGGCACAAGTGACGAATCTGGGCATTGCTCCGGCGCCGGGCGGGCAATCTGTTCTTTACTGGCCGGTCAGCAGCACGAATTACGTGGTGCAGACGACCGCGAATCTGGTCACGCCGAACTGGGTGACGGCGAGCAATGCGATCACGGTCAATGCCGCGACGGTGACGAACTCGGCACCGGCGGGTTATTTCCGGTTGCTGGCCACGACGAATACGACGGCGGGCATGGTGCTAATCCCGGCGGGTTCGTTCACCATGGGCAACTACCTTTTCTATAATAGTGCCACGAATGACCCGGACATCACCGATGCGAATCCGACGAATGTGTATGTCTCCGCGTTTTACATGGACGTGAATCTGGTGAGTTACGGGCAATGGACGAATGTGTCTGCGTATGCCACGAGCCACGGCTACAATTTTGTG
>CAIPKV010000030.1 GCA_903865745.1 uncultured Verrucomicrobia subdivision 3 bacterium
CCCATCCACCAACACTCTTCTGCGAATCTCGGCCCAGTCATTCATATTGCGATACATGCTTCATTGTTAATGAAGATGCCGCACTTTTGAACCGCCCCGTCACACACATGACCCCGCCGCACTTTTCAGCCGCCGTTTACAATCGGCCACCAGATTTGAAAAGGCGACATACGTGCCCGGACCAAACGTGCTTTGATCGCCGCCGACAGGCGTCAGCGTCACATTCGAATAAACGAAAGAAGAGGACGTGGTCGCGTAAAAGAACAAAGTAACTGGCTGGCCAGGAGCAAATCCTGACAGCGTTATCGCTGAGGGTCCGGGGGGGCCATAGGTGGAGCTCCCATCCAGAAAAATATCACCTTTGAACAGGGTTTCAATGCTCGATGCTGTGTAGTCAGTCCCGTCAAACACCCCCGAGCTGATATTAAACATCACTCCTGAATCGATACCGGTAGTGTCGAGCAATTCTGCCGGCGCAACACTGGTTCCGTCGTTGCCTGACAAAGTGTTCCACTGATCCCCAATGGAACCCACGGCCGCGGGACCGGAAATGGGCAGCGGATATCCGGCGACTTGATTATTGGCAAAATTCACGTCGATGAATTTCACACCAGAAATCACCGTCAACGTCGCGTTGGAGCTTGTGATCGTGTTGACCCCGTCATTTGCCGTTGCATAATAGACATAGCCATTCTGGTTCGTTGAAAGGCTGGTGAGCAGGAGTGTGCTGTTTGTCTGGTTCAAAAGGGGCGATGCGTTTTGATACCATTGATATTTGTAGGATCCACTACCGCCGGTCGCCAGGACATTGAAGGTGGTCGATGCCCCGGCATAACCGGAATGACTCGCGGGTTGCGACGCGATTGAAAGCGGTGCAGCCGTTGCGCTTGTATTGATTTGCATCCCATAGAAATAGGCGAATCTTTGTCCTGTGCCGGTGTTCCACGTCCCCGTGATTGTTCCGGTCCCGTCAGCCACCAGACCGTCAAATTCCGCGTAATTTGCTGAATTAAAGGTCGTTTGATCACCTCCGACCACCTGCTTTGTGAGACCGCCAAAGGTGAATTGGCTGCCACTGGCATAGGCCAGGAGGTTGATGGCCTGCCCGGGGGTAAAGCCCGTCAGGGTTATCGTCGAAGGCCCGGCCGGGCCATATTGTGAGTTCGCATCCAGGAAAATGTCGCCATTATAGAGCGTTTGGTTTCCTGATGCGCTCTTATTTCCCCCGTCAAACGCGCCCGTGCTGACCGCCAGCTTTACGCCTGTCGCCGCGCCCGTGGTTTTTATCAAACTATAGTTTGTGCCCCCGACACTGGCTCCGTCAGAATTTGCGATCGTATTCCATACATCCCCAGGCGACCCCAGTGCGGCCGCACCGGAGATGGGCAATGGGTAGCCCGCCTCCTGATTGTTCGCAAAATTTACATCGATAAGCGATGCATTCGATTTTAGTGCGGTTAAACCAAAGGCGAGCAGGAGGGCAAGCCATTGTTTCCTTACGATCCTCAAAATCGTACTTGTTTGGCCATATTTTTGGTTGGTTGTTTTCATATTGATGTCTTTTGGTTGGTTTGTTTGGCTTTCAACTGGTTTGGATGTTGCTGATATTTAGATTTGAATACAGATAGCCATATTCTTGGTTGTGCTGTTGCATTGATACTGGGGTCAGTGATTATAGTTTTAATGGAGGACTATTTTTTTTCAATGCACAAGGTGTGCAAAACAATATACACTTTGTGCACTGGTGTCGGAGGGGGCAGCACAATTGTGCCTGAGCGGGTTCAGTTCAGGGTTTTACCTGTTGCCGCCAGGTGGCAGGACTACAACCCTTCAGGTTTCGAAAGAATCGGCAAAAGCTGTTGGCTGAAGAAAAACCAGCTTTCTTGGCGACCTCGTTAATCGTCGCATTGCTTTCTTCGAGCAGGAAGCAAGCCTGACGCAAACGGATTTCGTGAATAATTCGTCCCGGCGCCGGAAGGCCGGCCTTGTTGAATAGGTCTGTCAACGACCTTCGGGACATGACAAACCTGCTTCCGATGCCTTTAACCGAAATATCCGATCCATTTTTATGATCGTGGATGAACTGCAAAATTTCGGCTAAGCGGGAATCGCGGGTGGCAATGATATCTGAACTGGAGCGGATGATGACCTTCCGCGGCGGTATCACTACCGACGCAGCCGAGGATTTCTCTCCGGAGATAACCTGCCCCAACAGTTCCGCAGCGGAATAACCATGCAGGAAGAGGTTGTTGTCCACGCTGGAGAGAGGTATATTGGCGCACTCACAAACAATTTCCTCATTGTCCACACCCACGACTGCCACCTGTTCCGGGATTTTCAAACCGGCCAACTGGCAGGCATCCATAACAGTGACGCCGAGTAAGTCGTGTGTGGCCATGACGGCGAATGGGGGGCTTTCACGAAGTAAGTGAACTGAAAGCCAGCCGAAGATGCCATTCGATCCCGTGTGACGCGGTGTGCGATGGGACAATAATATAACCTTCACGGTGGCGCCCTGGCTTTCGGCTTCACGCTGGAACCCCTCAAATCTTAGCCGAGAAACCACATCACGATAACCGCAGAAGAGTAGTCGGCGGAATCCGCGCTCCAACAAGTGTCTCGCACCCATGGCACCGATGGCCTGATGGTTCTGGCATACGCAGGGCGTCCGCATATGTCCTGTTTCATCCAAAGCCAGCGTCACCACCGGAACCCCCTTGCGAAAAAACAACCTCATTTCCCGGAGTTCGGGATGCAGAACAATTATTCCGTCCCACAAATTAGAAGTCCGCAAATTCGGCGAATGATCCAAAGAATCAAGGGCCCAATGGTGTTCTCGACAATACGCGGCGACGCCTTCGTGCAAATGTCGGCGGTAGTACATCATGGCCAACAGAATGCGGATTTGGCGGCCGGAGCGGGTGGCTGGGTTGACGGCGGCGGGATTCACGGAATTGGGTAGCATGATGGGAATGAACAGCGATATTTAAATTCAGGCAGTTGATTTTGCCAGGTAATTCGCATAAGTCATAATGGCAATGGCCAAGATCAGGCAAACGATGGCCCAATATAATTTCCTCCGCAATGCAGTAGGGACGCCGCGCCATTCGCCGGCCGCAAAACCAAGTATAAGACCTCCCGCCATCCAAGCGGATAATTGGATGCCCGACCCGACCGCACCGCCAAGGGAACCCAGCGCTTTCATCCCGACCCCGGTCAAAAACGTAGCCAAATATCCGGTCGCTCCCATCATTACGGACATTAACAATTCGTCTCGGGACACAGTCAGCACCCGCCAGGTTCCGCTACTGGTAATTAACCAAGCTGGATAGAGCACCGCCACCAAAGCTCCGCCCAACAAGCTGGCAGGCCAAACCGCGAGGTCGGCAGTAAATTGGCCTACCCCCTCGCGCCTAAACGCCTCCGTGATGGGCCCTTGACTGTAAACAAAGGACAAGCACATGCCCGCTGACAGCAGTCCGGCAATGAAGGCCATGAGAAGTCCGATGGCAAAGCGGTGTTTATTGGCATCTGAGGTTCCGGGTCCTCGATCGCGGCCCGCGCCTGCCTGGCTGGCAAACACCAAGGCGAAGCCCATCAGGCACACCCCCGCCAGTGCCGCCAAGCCTGCCAGCGAATCTAGATCACTCGCATTTCTGAAAACGCCGGACCCCTTGACCACCATGGGCAACACAACTCCCGTGGCAGCGCCGAGCCCAGTTATGATCGACACCGTTAAGGCCATCCCGATTCGAACGTAACAGAGGCCGCAAAGCACATTGGCGATTCCCCAACCCAGGGAACACAAATTGGCTGTAAACAGAGTGTTGAGCGGAACCGTGCCGTAGGCAATCAGAGCCCGCGGGCAAAAAAGCAGCGTAGCCGCCCATGGAAAGATCAGGAGTCCCGTTGTCATGGCCACAAACCAAAGATGTTCAAACCTGTAGTGCTTCACCACTTTCATCGGCCATACGGCCAGGCCGCCCATAAGACCCCCGATGACCACCGCTGCCAATCCCAATAAAAATGCGATTTTGGAAGACATTGAATGGTATCCTGCCCGGTGTCATGGAGGGCGCAATGCAAAAATGACTTGGCTCCTTTTGGATATTCATAGTGCAACATTATGCGACGCCCGACTTCGATAACGAGAAACCTCACTTCGTCGACAATGGGCATTGTCCGTGTTGAGGTCAAAGTCATTTCATCCGCTTCCGGCCCAGTCAGTCGTCCTCACCAGCCCACTCCATAAGGGAGAAACACATGTCGGCAAGGTCAGTTGGCTGCGAATTCCAAAGTCCATCGAACGCTACGAGAGGTCTTTGAGTCCATACCAATGCGACACCAACCAAATTCACCGGCATCTGTGGTTTTGGCGGCGATTGCAACGCCTGCAGTTTGGTCTTGCGCAGACACTTTGGTCGAGATGAGCCTCCATTTTTTGCCGCCTTCCTGGAGTCCGGCCACGCGCAATTCATACGGGTCGTTGCCGACAACCTGGCTGACACCAGAAAGTGTTTTGCGCGCAGCATTCCAGGATTCGCCGGTGACATCTACGATGCCCTGTGTTACATGGCGCGAAGTACTCACCAGCACTGGGTGTCCCTCCATGCTTCGCACAGCGATGACGCGACAGGAGGTCGGCGGCAATTCGCAATTGAATACCTCCAGAATGGTTGGCGCAGGCGAATCAGCCCAAAAATCAAAGGCATAATATTTTTTACCGGCATCAAGCCCGAGTTTGGCGCAGGAATAACACATTTCCAAACGGTTGGTTTCAAAGTTGAAAACGCCGATGACGTCGCGACGCACCGTGTCATTGGTGGCGGTGACCAGCCAGGTATTTGGCAAAGCATGGTCAAAATAGTCCACCGGCCGGGCGGTTGCGTTGTGAGATAACATGGTGCGCTTCAAAATATCGAGTCGCTCGGGCGGTAGCGCGGGCAGCCAGTCGCTCACCAGGAAAAACTGCCCCGCCATCGCCACCCAGGAAGCGGTGAGCCGGGCCTGGTCCAGCGTGACGGCGTTGCCGCTCGCGCCCGTGCCGGCGGCCCGCACGACGCAAGGGTCGGGATCATTCCACCAGACGCGACCGTTTAGAAAGTAAAATTTTGTTCCCCGGAGCGGCCCGCTGCTGAGGTCTCCACCGGCATCCGGACCGATGCGCATTGAATCCACGAGGCCGATGGCGCAAAGTTCACGCAGGTTTTGAGCGATGGTGCAGCCGGAAAAAAACACATCGTCGCCGGCGTTTTTCCGGATCAATTTCAACCCATCGCGATAGGCTTCGATGTTGCTCTTGAGCGGATTGTGAAACGGCAGGTTGTTCCCGAAATGATCCTCCTTGTAACCGTCGTTGACATAATTCTGTTCGCAAGCAGCGCCGGTGTAAAGACCGTCCATTTTGTAATAGGTCACGCCCCAAGCGCGGTAGAGTTTGGAAAGCTCCGCCAGTTGCGCCCGCACCTCGGGATGCGTCAGGTCAAGGCAAGTGCCGCCCCAAAAAGTGTCAAAGGGCTTGCCGTTCGTTCGCTTCACAAACCAGTCCTGGCGGTTGGTGTATTCGGGGTCTTGAAAGTTCCGGCCAAACGGCAGCCACCACAGGCCGAAGGTCAGCCCGGCTTTTTCCACCTTGGCGGCCACCGACGTAATGCCGTGGGCATACGGCCCGTTGGTGCGAACGCGGTCGAAGCCGCGGCGCGGGCCGTTGAAATGTTCGCCGTCCTGCCACTCGTCGTCAATCTGCACCACGCCCAGACCGAACGGCTTGAGTTCTCGGGCGGCGAACTTCGCGAGCTCGACCGTGGATTTTTCGTCGCCCGCGGCACCATGTTGATCCGCATAATAGGTGCAATACGTCGCCGTGCGCGGACGCAAGGTGATTTGATATTGCCGCCTCACCGCATCGGCGTATAACTCCTCGCCGATTCTTGCGTCGTCAAAAATACCGATGGCCAACGTTTCGAGTTTCGCGGAAGCCCCGGCGGGAATCTGAAGATGTCCGTAATCAATCCGCGCGGTGAATTGAACCGCCTCGTTCGTGACACTGGAAAAAAATACGCCGCTGCCGCGATCTTCCGTCAGCCAGCCCGCGACCGCGCCACGCCGCGTCGTCGGATCAGCACACGTCAAAAATAAATAGCTGCCCGGATTTTTGTCCGGCGCAGTCAGACCGGCCGTTCCCATGGTGCGGAGCTCGTTGGCAGTCTTGCCGAGGTCGAGGGTGAAAGTGGCCGGAGTCGCCTGTGCCAGATCGATGGTTTCTTGGCTTTGGTTGTGGCGGGTGGTGCGAACAAGCATAAACGGCAGATCCGGGTAAAGTTCAAGCGAGACGGTGCTGCCATCAGCCTGCACCAACATAATACCCCGGCCGCGACCAAATACTTTATCGCGCACATCCCCGACTTTGGCTTTGGCAGGAGTGATCTCAAGCCGACCGTTTGTCACAAAGACCGCGCCGGAAGCTCTCTCGCTCACTGAAAAAGCTCCACCCATCGCGTCATAACTGACCACAAGCGATTGGTTTTCGATGGTAAACAAGGCGGCATTGGCCGATAAAACAAAGCTTGAAAACAAACAAACGAGAATAATTGCTTGGATCTTTATCATAAAGGTTGCCTGCCACTTTTTCATCCAAAATCTTGTCGCCATGGAGTTCGGGTAACTCAAAACAGTTATTGGCGACACGTCCACGTTATTTGCTCCATTTGAGGATCGGTCAGAATCTTAATTCGCCGTTCACAACGATTTGCACGTTTGTGAGCTGGTCGTATAACGCCGGCCCCATCGCTCCGGCCCAATCCACTGAGACATCCATCGTATCTTTATGGGCTACGCGTAATTCATTACCGCAACACATTCGTTCCCTCAATGTACAATTTGTACAAACTCATATACACTTTGCGCCACTGGTGTCGGGCGCCCCCAAAAAAACGAAGGGGGGTGGGGGCAAAGCGGCTTTAGTTCAGCTACTTTTTTAGCTCCGTCTTCCGGTCTCTGCTCCGCCGTGCTCACCCGCCCGCTGTTGCCCCGGAGGCCGAATGCGGTTCCTCCTGAAGGCAACCTCCGCTGGCCGCCCATCGGCGCGGGCGATTTGGGGTGAAGAACGACAAAACAGACCGAAAGCGGGCGCATCAAAAAATACCATGAATGCCAAAATCGAAATCCAAAACGAGAATTCAGGACTCTTGAGCCATCCCGAAAAAGCGGGGGTAAACGCGGCAGTGTTTACGAAGTCATAACCGAACGCATCGTTGCCATGCTGGAGGCTGGCACGGTGCCATGACAGAAACCGTGGAAAGTCTCCACTGGAATGCCCCGCAATCTGATTTCCAAGAAGCCGTATCGCGGCATTAACACCCTGCTTTTGCACTCGATGAGCTATGAATCACCATTCTGGCTGACATTCCACCAAGCCCAGCAGCTTGGCGGCATGGTTCGCAAAGGCGAACGTGCCTGCCCCGTTGTTTTCGGCAAGCGCGTCAAGGAGCAGGACGAGCAGACCGGCGAGGAAACCG
>CAIPKV010000031.1 GCA_903865745.1 uncultured Verrucomicrobia subdivision 3 bacterium
CCAGTCGGGCTACGCCCGCCTTCCACCGGAACCTTGAGTGGCAGCAAAACAACAAACTGAAACCACCGGAAACTGTCTCATCACAAGTGGTCTAATGAACGGGGTCCAAGCAATATAAAGTGCAATATGTGACATCAAACCTAGCCAACATTGACCCCATTCCATCAATGAAGCACATACCGGAGTTCACTGTGGCCATCAAGATGGACGAGGCGTTCATTGATTGGTTTAAGAGTGTCTATACCGCAATGGGAGATTCAGGAGCATTGTTCACGGTGGTAATGTCCAAACACACTCGCAAACTCGAAGTTGTTGTTGGGTATAAAAGCGTGGGTTATTCTGACCGGCTACATTTCCAGCCATGCACTCTGCAAGGCATGGACAAGGTGAAAGCACCGGTTTCATTTACCGCCAAACATTTGACAGAAGTGTTGAAAGCCAACCCCGAATTCAAAGACCCAATTCTGAATGTGTGTGAGGCCGGCTTGGCCTCAATATCATTTTCAGAAGTGGATTTGGACTCACAGTATTATCTGGTCAAAGTCGAAGTGGAGGATTGAACAATGCTACGAACAATACCGATTCACGGTTTAGTCAACAAAAACAAATAATAAATCTAATCAAAACAAAAATATGCAAACTACAATTGAGAATAATGGTGGTAAGGAAATCACGAACATACCTGATGTTGTCGGAGCAACTGTTGCCGACAAGGTTGTTTACTACTTGGCGACTGTTTATCCAGACGACAAACCACTGGATTTAATAGTGAAAGGGAGTGGAGCCAATCCGCATAGTGTTTATCAAACTCTGTGCAAACTGTATTCCACTGACGTTCTGGATAAGCCGTCTCGCCAACGCTACAAATTGGTAAATCTTAACCAGTATAAACACAACGCCAAGGATGGCGGCCATCTCATTACCAAGATGTTTCGTTTACGCGGGATTACGCTTCCGCCGGAGGTTGTGTCAGCGCCATTGGTTGATAGTTATGAGGACGAGCCGGATGAGGAAGATTGCAATCAAGAAAACTGCAATGATGACAAACCGAAAGCACGGCCTATGCGTGAAAGTCTGGACGATGAAGACCGCTTGAAACAATTCATAGATGGATTTGTTCAGAGCATCCGCACCAAGCTAGACCGCTTTGAGCAAGACTTGGAAACCCAAGATTATTGAAAGACGAAAGTGATTCGACAAAAAATCAACATCACGGCATTGAAAACCCCGGACTCGTTCCGGGGTTTTCTTTTGCTTGAAAAACGCAGCAGTTGCGTTTTTGAACCCCATGACCGGTTCGCCAGTCGGTCAGGAACGGTCAAAGGACGACTGATTATGCCCCTTCACCCTTCTGGAGAACTTTACTCGTCGGCGACTTGGCTGGCGTCGGGTGGTGCCCCTTTGACCAAAATCGTTTCCTTGTCGTTTTCTAGCTTGGTTTTGGTTATACCGACCCAATACCCCAAATGTCGGTGAAACTCGTTCCTAACCACGCTGGCAATGCGCTGTTCGTCACGCTCGATGCCAAGCCAACCATCGTGCATCGGAATGTATAAAATCCCCTCGTCTGGGTTACCCCCACATATGAGAGTATTTGAATAGTTTTGCTTAGTTATAGGAATCCCAGGTTGATTGATGTGACGCGGGACTTCCTGAGCCATGATTCGAGCCTCAATGTTTTGCCCATACCACGCCATTCCCTTCTTGGCACCTTTGCCCCTTAATGCCCAATCTGCCAACGTGGGTAAATGTTGATGGAAGAACGTGTAAACGTAGTTGCGGATGCCACCGTTCAAGAAAATCAAGAAATCATCTTTGATGTCATCCCTGATTTTGGTGATGCCTTGTTCGTTGGCAATCGTCGTGTATATGTCGCCGGACAAGAGTGCCGTCAAAGTGGCTCGCTCCGCCGGGTCTTTGATGAGTCCCAAGAGGATGACTGGCATACAGGATTTCACGTCATATTCAAACAAAGGAACAGACGCATCGGCTTTCAGAATGAGATTCCTACGGGCAATCTTGGGCATGGTGATTGCCGTATGGAAGAGCCGCTTGGCGTGTGGTGAGTAATGCACGTTAAACTTTCCCCAATAGACTTTCACCGCCGAGTTGATGGCCTCGACTTCATCAATCGGATTGGCTTGAGGCAAGAGGTTTTCACGGACGGCAATTCGCTTGAGGTTTTGGTGAACAAACTTTGCCACGTCATTTGTTAGGTCGGATTCGTCTCGTAACGGTTGAATGACCTTTTTATTAAAACTGACAATTACCTTGGCAGCGGCATTGGCACTTGGATACAGACGGTATGACTTTGGAAATTCTTTGCCCTCGGCATTTGAATAACGGTTGTTGATGTCAACAATGCGCCATTCATGCAAGATGTCCAAGTAATCATGGTAGTCGCTACCGATGCTGTTCTTGAATTCGGTGGAAAGGATATTGGCAAAGTGTTCAGGGTTCTTTTTGGTGGCGGTGACAATTCTGCTGACAATTGAACACAGAATTTGTTGAACCTCTTCAGGAGCGTTCTTCAGGTGGCGTTGCAACGTGGCCGGGATTACAAAAAACCGTTGCTTGACCCACAACGGGTGGTTGTCTCTTTTCGCTCGCGTTGGTGCTGTTTGATTGCCAGCCATGACGCAGAGTGTAATGGGAAGCCGTCACACCAGCAATTTCCGACCAAAAAAATCCCCACTCCGCTGATAGAAACGAAATGGGGATGGCCGTTTGTGATATGATTCCAACTCTAAAACTTCGGCCAAAAATAAATATGCCGGTTTGCTAATGAACGAATGTATATTTTCAGATTTGCCAGTCGTTGCCCGTAGTTCCAGCTTCGGTTATCATCTGAGCCGTTGTGAAATTGTATCATGGAACATCCGAAACGATTGGCCGACAAGCCAAGGCGGAAGGGTTGCGTCCTCGAAAGCTGACCGGCAAAAGCAATTGGAAGCACATTGTTGAAAGCAATCCGTCGCTGATATATCTGACAACCGCTTACGCTCCATACTACGCATTGCAGGCGGTGAACAAGGGCGAGAAAATTGCCATCGTTGAAATCGAAACCGATTTGCTGGACGAATCGAAATTCCGACCTGACGAAGATTTCATCGAGCAAGTGACCGGCTTGGACAAAAAGAACACCGCCGGAATCAAAGGCAAGACGGTGAACCAACGAACGAAATACATCCGAAATCACCTTGATGAATTTTCAAACTTTTGGAAACCGTCCATAGAACATCTCGGCAATTGTGGCTTCAAAGGCGTCATCACCGGCAAGGCCATAACGAAAGTGGCCGTGGTGGACATATCAAGGTGTCTGTCCATGTGCAGTGAGGTTCTGGAAGCCGTTATCACGTTGGCGAATTACAGTGTGTGCGGGTCACAATATCGAATGATGACACGGTGGTTCATGGGCGAACCTGTAACGGTGGAAGATTGGTTCAAGACACAAGCCGTCAACTCATTGGGCTATTTGAACGAGAAGGAAAAGGTTTCCACCGTAAAAAAGATTTCAAGAATGCTGGCTGACCAAAGGTGTATAGAAGTCATCAGCCCCCAGCCCCCACCCGGCATAGGGGGGCGCTCACCTTCTGGACACGGGTCTTTGCGCTAGGGGGCCAGCCCCACCGATACCCATGCGTGATACCCGGTCACTTTTTTCCCTAAAACAACGCACGTTTCCAAGTATCGTCATCTCGCGTTTGACCGTGCAAAAAATATCCCGGCCTATTTTTCCCCTTGGAAGTGGAGCAAGTTTTAACGTATGGGCTTCTTGCCTGATTTGAATTCTGTTGGAACCGCAAACGGTGACTGAAGCAGCCAATCCCCTTCGATTTGAATTTGGGCTATCAGCCCAATCAGTTTTTTGAAATCGGCGTGGCCTTGTTTGGTGAGTGTCGGATTTTTACCGTCAACAATCAGTCGGAGCAATTCGTTCAAGCTGACCATACGGAGTTTGCCGTTCACGCAGACATCAATGGATTTTTCTTGGTAAATCTTCATGGCAATAAATATCACTCCACAAAAGAAAAGGGAGGCCGTCAACGAAACTGCTGACGACCTCCTTGATGACTGCTACGCCACAACCCCCAGTTCACGAGCGGCCTTGAATATTTCGGCCAACGTGGCGTATCCGCTGTAGGAGTCAAAGACTCGATACATTCCATTCGAGAAAAACAACGTCAATTCAACGTTGGAACAATCGAAGTAGAAATGAATCAACCTCAACCCCAAGAGCGGGATAACTGGATACTGACCAATTCTAATTTCTTGGTGCATACTATATTTTAGGTCGAGCAAGTCGGAATCACTGATTTATTTTCGGGAATCTTCTGAATAGGCGTTTCGGTCTGTTTGAATGGCAATTTGGTCTTCTGAAGTTCCAAAACCGCCGTGGCAACCATCTGGCGCTCGCCTGAACTGTTGCCGGTGGTTCTGGGGTGGAACACGACTGATTGCTGGCTAAAACGGAGCAGCGGTCTGGAACAACTTCCATACCAACTTCGCTGCAAAACCAGCATATTTAAGCGGTTTTTACGCCTCTGAATTAAAATTCAGAAATGTAAATTTCCCCATTGCCCGTCCCGCCACCTTTGATACCTGGTGTCCCAAGATGAAATTTGTCATTTACCGCAGGGTGTCAACCTCACGTCAGTTCAACAGTGGATTGGGTTTGGATGCACAATCAGAGGCCGTTCGTCGTTACCTAGCCACCCAACCCGATGCCGAGGTGTTGGCCGACTTGGTTGAAGCCGAGTCTGGCAAGAACGATGACCGTCCGATTCTTCGGCAAGCCGTTGAACTATGTCGGAAACATTCGGCAAAGCTATGTGTGAGCAGGATTGACCGACTTTCGCGGTCGTTGCGGCTGATAATGATGTTGGAACAATACAAGGTTCCATTCGTCGCAGCCGATAATCCTGAAATGACGGAGCTCGTCTGTCACATCATGGTTGCCATTGGCAGCGCCGAACGCAAAACCATTGCCACCCGTGTTCGGGATGCTCTCCGGCAAGCAAAGCTTCGGGGAGTCAAGCTCGGTGGGCCGAACATTGCCGAGGCTCGTTTGTTGGCGAACACGGCCCGAATCCACAAGGCCAATGAACAGAACGAAAAACTCCGCTTGGTGATTCAGGAAGTAATGGAAAAGACCGGCCTGACCAAACTTGCCGACATTGCCCATGCTCTGAATCTCCGTGGTATCAAAACCAATCGTGGTTGCGACTTCACGCCGACTCAAATTCACCGTCTTCTCAAAAACACCCAATAATCATTTATGAAATACACAATCATCCGAAAAGTTCCGTTCAAAACTCCCGGCAGGAAGCCGCGAATTCTGTGGGCAAATGTCGTCGCCGAGTCTCAGGGGCTGGTGCTGGTCATCGTGCCGAAACCCGACACGAATCAATCTCATTCCTTGTTTATCGCAACCGAGAACATCGAAGGCCATGTATTCGAGCCGGTGACGGAGCATCAGTTCAATCTTGAATCAGCAGACGTGCAGGAAGCAGGCGACAAACTGCGGTTGCTGGGCAAGCAATTTACTGACGAAGACATGATGAACCATTTCCGCCGTCAACGCCGCGACGACTATTAACAAACAACCGAATCAAAATTATGAAAACACCAAAACAAACGACCGCACAAAACCAACCGTCCAAGAATGCAGCCGGATTTTTCAAGGCATCGGTTGAAACCTTTGGCTACCTCTACAATCGGTGGCTAGATGAAATGGAATACGAGGACATCAAGGACTATCAGCTTCCCTTGAATCCGATTGCCAAGAAATTTGGGGTGACGATTTTGAAGATGAACAAGAAGCCGTTCGGGTGTGATTTCACGGCGGATGGAAAAACCCACAAAATCACCGTCTCAGCAACTCGAATTCAATGTCGCCAAATCAAATGAATATTTTGGCCAAGGTGAAATTCCAACCGCCTGACACTGACGATTGCTTTGACGCATCGGTTGCTTGGGATGCCGGTGACGTGCAATTCATTCACGTTCCAATTTTGGTCGATGGCCGATTGGTTCGTTTGAATGTTGAAGTTGTCCATCAAAGCCGAGACGGAATTTATCGCCGTGTGGAAACTTTCACGTTGAACATAACTGACGAAGCCGTGCTTCGTTCTCTGCGTGAAGTGGCCGAGGCAATCAACACTCTTTGAATTATGAACCCACTAAAACAAGTCTCTTACCAACTCCCCGACCGTGACGGATGCGTAAAGGCTGAATACCTGTGTGGCAACGGTGACGTTGCTTTTTTGCTCATTGCGCCGGATGGCTACAATCTGGAAGTGGTTGTTGCGAGAACCGTTGCCGGTGACGGTATTTTTCACCGAGCGGAATCATATTGGCTAACTGACAATGATGAATTGATGCTGGATTTTCTGAAAAGTCTTTTCAAAGGATGCTCTGTTTATCAATGAACAATTATGAGCGAGAAAATTATCAAAAATCGTGAAGGTCGAATCGTTGGCTGCATAAATGGCGAATGGCTTCTTGGAAGGTCGGGATTGCCCGTTGCTCGTTACGTTAAGGCCGTGGACAAAACTTTGACGCCGGAAGGCCGAGTTGTCGGGAATGGCGACCAGCGTTTGCGGAAGTTGGGCGATAAATGATTTTACTCTGCATTGGCATGATTGCGATTCGTGTTCTTTTGCCCTTTGTATTTATTAGCATATCGAATTTGCTTTTCGCCCTCATCAAAAGCAACGAAAAGGAATTTTGAGCCCTTCGCCAAGTTCCCGTAACTTTTAATTGCCTTGTCAAAATACTTGTTCAACTCGGCGAGGTCGTTTTCCTTGTCACGTTTTCTAATTCTAAAAACCATCAATCTCAAATCGGCATTCGCAACCAAAAGCTTTTGAAAGTCATATTTTATTCCATTGAAAAGAACTATATTATCGTCTTTACGTTTCGCCTCCCACTCGCATTCAACAACCAAAGGTAAACTTGTTGGCAGATAATCATCAGTTTCGTCTTCTTCATACCAATGAAGGTCGTAAAGCCACTCTCTCTTTTTGAATTGCCCTCCATCTTTTGGCCGAAGGTGACGTGATAGCCCGTTTGCATATACTTTGTAATGAGGTTTGCCGTCCTTTTCCTCGTCGCCGAGTGTGGCAAGTGCGTTTTTAACAAGCCTCGTCCTCTTTTTCCGCTTCCTTTTAGTGAAACCAAAGAATTTGACCAAACACGAACCCATTTTCTCAACGATGTAATGTGCTGTCCTGTCACTGAGTTCTAAGCTTGGTGATTCTTGTGAATATATTTTCCAGTTTTTCATTTGTTAAAAAATACCGCTGAAGACTTTAAAAGCACAGTCATCTGGGGTTGATTCTGATTCCCACTTTTTCACCTGTCAGTGCAAAGTCAGGTCAAACCGTTCCGGCATTGCTAAATTGCGCTCACTTTGAAATCCGTCTTTTGTCGTCGGGAACCACCACAGTTGGAATGTTAGTTTTTAAAAGAACATTGGTTGCTGACATTGTGGGTGAGGCTGCCACCACATTAGGTTCCACTTTATCCGCCATAGAGAGACGAACTACAACCGTGGTGAAAATGATAAGATAAGCAATCCACAAACAGCTGTATAAACACCTTTTGAATTTGATGTTCGCTATGATGATTCGGAATTCAGCATTTTTATTGAAGGCGTTATTCAAATCTGTTGAATCCAGCAAATCAGCGTATCGGTTTTGTATTGCCCGATAGCTTTTCTCCATCTGGCCGATTTCGCGGTTCAAAAGCAACAAGCTGACTATCCAATGGAGAAAGGAAGCGGCCAACAGAGCGTAGGCGATAAAGGCCAGCTTTGGGGAAAACGTGACAGCCAAATCCTTTTCGGAAATGGATTTAATTATTATGACCGAAAGAAAAAACGAAACAAATGCCACGAAGTTCTGAGAGAGGGAGTCCCCCAGATTCTCACCTAGCTTCGCAGCTTTTTGAGACAAATCAGTGACAAATTCAATCAGCTTATTTTTAATCCCGATATACTGCTCGACGTTTTCTTTGAGATAAATCTGATACCCTGACCTGATTGAAGTAAACACTTCATCGTCTAGTTCTAAAACATTTCCCTTTCGAGCGTGTAACGACAAAAGGTTACGAGCCAGACCCACCTTGTCATTGATAATTCCGCCTTCATAAATCCATTGGTAAATCTTGAAATATGTGTTGGCGAGTTTGTCTGTAATGTTTTGCCAATCGAGCTTTCCCGTAATTGATTTATACCCGTTCAGCTTGTAAAAAACCAAGTTGTCAGTTTCAAATTGAACAATGTCTGCAACAAATATTAGGCAGGTCGCTGTGCAAAGCCTATCGAGCAACTCATTCAGCTTTTCGCTCTTGCCTCTATTTTGTAAAAAAAGTCTTCCGGGACAGTTCGGATTTCAGAAGAATTCTCAAAATGGCAAACATCATTGCGTTTAGAGAAAATGCCCTCGCGGTTTCTTGCGGATAAAGCAAGTGGCTTGTTGCTATTTACGGTTTCAAACCAAAATGTTTCTGTATTGAATTCCTGTATCGGTTCAACGCAAACGAATCGCAGAATATTTCTTGATGCTAGTAGCTCGCTGAACTTGACTAAAAGACCTTTGAGTGATGCAGCCGTCAAATAGTCGGCTAAATGTTGGAGTGAAAATATTGTTAATTGGTCGGTAACAATTCGCTTCTCTACCGAAATTTCAAGCTGGATGTTCGGCGTTTCGCCCGCAACCGCCAAAATGTCGCTCAAGGTTGTAATGAAACCCGAAATTAAATCTGGCTGTCCCGAATGAAACGACACGGGGTCTGACTCATCTATCTTTACGTCACAATGCACCAAATCTCTGTTTGAGAATTGCGTCAATTCGCTTTTTATTTCCGTTTCGGTTGGAACTTTAAGACCATGTGCGGACACTTTCACCATCGCCGACTCAAAATCTTCTTTGAATTGGTTGCCAACGGTAGAGACGTTAAAAAGAGCAGCGATTGAAAAAAGTGGATTCATATCACTCCGCTTTGTGGAATGCGTCGTATCCATCGTCGCTCTTGATAAAAATTCCCTTCTTGCCGTTTATCTGCTTCGCTTCGACCGCACTTCCAAGATTTTCAACATTGTCTGTTAATTCAAGTTTGATTTTATCCGTCAAAAGAATTACCCGCCTAAAACGTCCCCTGATTTCATCTTCTACAACGTTGAAAGTTGAATCGAATTTATGCTTTTGCGGCAATTTCTGAATTTCCGACTTCAACTTCTGCATGTCCAGATTAGGGTCATTGGGCCGATAAGCCCCAAACACATGGCGCTGAAATTCATCAAACGAAAATCTTGGCTGGGTGCGAAAATATCCGATAAAATTATTTCTCAAGTAGGTGTAGTCAGAGGGAAAATTACGCTTTAATTGAACTCCCAAAGTGTGGTCAATTGAGTTAAATGCCAACTTGGTATTTTTTTCATCGCTCGTGATTTCCTCCAATTCCAAAAAATCCTTCCACCAGTATTTTGCATTATTGGTGTCCGAGACCGTTATTTTTGCAATTTCGTTTTGCTCGGCAAATTCGACAAGGCAAGTTTTCAAAATTCGTTTCTCGAATGGCAAACCGGCGTGTTTTTTGAAATCGGTCTGGTCAAGAAATGAGTTCAAATCCACTTTTGCGATGAGAATCATTTCTACGCCATTCCGCTTAAATACTACATGAAACAAATTCCCCTTTTGAATTGCTACTTGCATGTGGGCAACGCTTCGTTGCGCCTCCTTTTCAGTTTCCAACAAACGATTTGCTACCGTTTGAGCATGGGGAGCGCAAGCTCGTTGTCCGACCATATTTAATATCGCCTGACAAACTTCAGTGGTGGAACGTGTGAATTTGTATTCACGTTGGTCGTTGGCAGAAATAATGTTTTCCACCAAATCATTGACATAAGCGAACACATCTTCTTTCTGAGCAATATCAACGGCGTTGATTTGGTCGCTTGCTAAATCAATGGGGTGAAACGAAATAAAATGATTCGTTATGCTCATGTGCTTTGGCCGTTTTTTGAGAATTGTTGTGAATAACTTCCATAATGCAAGCGAAACCCAGCGCACAAACATCAATTGAGAAGTGTGTTTGCTTGTTTTGCGGGTGAAAAGTATTGCACGGTGGATTTCGCTCGCCCTTGAAAACGGTGTCGCCTTCAATGTGGTGATGGGCCGAACCCCATACATTTCCAAATCAAAATTCTTGCAAGGGCTGCAATGCCCGAAGCTGATTTGGTCGGCCTACAACGCCAAACACCTTTTCCCCGCCGTTGACGACGCCCTTCAAGCCGTTTTTGACCAAGGCCACGATGTCGGAGCATTTGCCAAAAAGATGTTCCCGAACGGCGTTGAAATTGACACCGACCCGACGGATTTCGAGGGGGCGATTCAGTTGACCCAAAAACTTCTTTCATCCAGACGGCCAATTTTCGAGGCCACACTGTCTGCCAACGGTGGATACGCCCGTGCTGACATCCTGAATCCGGTGGGCAAAAACGAATGGGATTTGATTGAAGTCAAATCCACCACCGGATTGAAAGACGTTCACATTCCTGATTTGGCTTTTCAGACGTGGGTTTTCACTGAGGCCGGAATTAAAATCCGGCGGTGTTTCCTCTGTCACATCAACAATCAGTTTGTTCGGCACGGTGAAATTGACCCGAAGGAATTCTTCACGCTCCGTGACGTGACGGCGGAAGTCTCGGCGTATTCCAGCAACATCGAAGAGCAAATCAGCGACATGGGAAAAACGATTCGAGCATTGAAATGTCCTGAAATCCAAATTGGCAAGCAATGCGATTCACCATACACCTGCGCCTTGCATGACCATTGCTGGTCATTCCTTCCACCCCAAAATGTTTTGGATTTGTATTTCGACACGAAGGGCCGTGGTTGGGATTTGCTGAAACGTGGCGTGTTGAAGATTGCTGAAATCCCCACTGACTACCCCTTTTCACCCAAACAAGCGATTCAACGCAAGGTGGCGCTATCTGGCACCCCTCACGTTGAACGCATCAAGATACAGACATTTCTGAAAAACTTGGAATATCCGCTGCATTTCTTGGACTTTGAAACTTTCCAAACGGCGATACCGATGTTTGATGGAACGAAGCCATACGAGCAGATTCCATTTCAATTTTCCCTGCACATCGTCCACAAGGCCGAAGACGAGCCGGAGCATCGTAAGTTTCTGGCCGATGGCCGGGATGATTGCCGACCCGAATTCATGCGCCGGTTGAAATCGTCAATTCAGCCGTCCGGTTCCATCGTGGTTTTCAATGCACCGTTTGAAAAAAGCCGGATGAAGGAATGCGCTGAACTGTTGCCGGAATACAAATCCTGGGTTTCTGCGGTGAATGGCCGGATTGTGGATTTGCTGAATCCGTTCAAGGCATTCAATTTTTATCATCCCGACCAGTGCGGCAGTGCTTCAATGAAACTGGTTTTGCCTGCGTTGACGGGCAAAGATTATTCAAAATTGGAAATTCAGGAAGGTGGCGCTGCCAGCCGTGAATTCATTCGGGTGACGTTTGGTGATGTCAGCGAATCGGAACGGAAACGAGTGCGAAAGGCACTTGATGAATACTGCGGTCAGGACACAATCGGGATGCTTTGGATTTTAGACAAGATGGGAGGCGTGTAATCGTTGACACCGAATCGCCCTCGTCCTAACGTCGCTTTTATATGTCCACCGCTTTATTCATCAACGGAATTTACGATGCTGTCTTGACGGATATTCTCGCTGCTCAAGTCGCTCAGGGTGGCGGCGAATCGTTTCTCCAGCCCTACAAGGGAAGTGTCGTTTCCATGCTCAGGGAGAATCCGCCAACGACAAATTCGCCTGTCCCCCTCTATATTTCAACGACTGAAAACCTTTCAAAGATTTGTTACACGGCGGAAATTGTAAAATGGGAGGACAAACGGGAACTTTCGGAATCACGCCGCCAAATTGTCCTGCGCTATCTGGAAACATATCAGGCCAAAGAATGTGATTTGTTCCGAGGGACGGAATTGGGTGACGGCAAGGCGGTAAATCTCATCACCATCCGAAATCTTAGGCGTCTGTCAATTTGGCCACCGACGAGCTTGTTGACAAAAAAGAGCGATGACTTGCCGCTGAAGGAAAGAACACGAGCCGGAGGATGGAGCGAAGTTTACGAACGTGGTGATTTGGCCGTCTTCACAATCTCATCAGCGGAAACAGAAGAATCAAGCAATCGTAAACTCGCCGAGGAAATCCAAGGTGCGAGAAACCTTGACGCTGATGCACTCCGACGGAGATTGGCTGCTGCTCCAAGGATTCCAGAACGAGTGCAGATTATCTCGGTTGGATTCCGTAGAAATGCTGATGTCATCGTGTCGGTTCTGAATCGTGCAAATGGAATCTGTGAGCGGTGCAGGAAACCCGCCCCTTTTTTGAGAAAATCCGATGGAACTCCATTTCTTGAAGTTCACCATCGAACACCGTTGGCCGAAGGTGGCGAGGATACCACTGAAAATGCCTTGGCTCTCTGCCCCAACTGCCATCGTGAAGTGCATCACGGCTAATTGCCGACTTTTAAGAGCCATTGTCCAATCAGAGTCCATGAAGGTTTTCTGCCGTTGTGTTTAATTGGCCGTGTTCGCAGCGATGGTCGTTGTGAACATCAACAAAACAAAATGAAAGGAACAAAGTATGAAAGGTCAATCAGGTTCGCGTGGTGGTGGCCGGTCAATGACGCATTCAAGCGCAGCCCGGATACAAAGTGCCACAGCTCGTGCCAACGGCGGTCAGGTCAACAGCGGCAGTTTTGCCGCACGGGCTCAATCCGCAGCGGCACATAACGGAACATCGGCAAACGCCAGTGGAGGCAGCGGAAAGGCTGCAAATTAAGTAAACTCAAAGCTTGGCCGTGCATTCCAAATGTGCGGCCAAGCTCTTAACAATGAAAAGTCCCGAATCTTCAAAATCGTCAATTCCAAACATGGGAGAGGTCTTGGGTTTTATGGTGGATTGGCTTGGCGTGCCCAAGAAACAAGAAAGCTACGTGCATAAAGAACTTGAACGCCTGAGAAAAGGTGGGTTATCTGAGGAAAAATACTGGTTCATCGCTCATAAAGTTATCGTGGCGATTCTTGCTTCATTTACCGATGAAAAAACTGCGGATGAAACCATACGGAAGATTTTTCTCCAGAAACTAGCATCTGCAAAAAAGTTTGGCTGGCTTCAAAACCCAAACGGCTTGTGGGTTCCGGTTCAAGAAACTGAACCGCTTCCAGATTCGTTACGGTGGAGATTCAACAAGGATGGGGATGTCGAGAATTTGCTCGAACGGCTTGTTTTGGATTGGATTGAATTCTTGGAACGAAACGAATTCTTGCGGATGAACACTCCGGTTGAACAACGAACCCCAGAATTGATTATCCGCTGGGCAACGCTTTTTGCGATTCCCTTTGTCGCTTACAACCTAATCGAATATCTGGAAATCCATTCGAGCGTGGAAAGAGGGATGCCCGGTGGACAATTCTGGTATTTGCCAGAGGTGGCAATTGGAGAGGACAAGAAAAGCTTTGTTGTGACAGAATGGCCGATAAACAAAGTGTTGGGGTGGTGGGAAGACCTGCTGGGTGAAAAGTTTTATACAAATGCAGGGCTGCTTTTTCCAAAGGGATACGACGGCGATGAAGCCAAGCGACAGGTTCACTATTGGCGGCATGATAAACGAACACCTGACCAAGAAACCATTTTGCGGTGGTGCAAACAAAACTGGAACGGCAAATACAAGGGCGTCTTCAAGGACAATGCAGCAATGCCGTTGCATGAACGGTGGAACCTTTGCCGTGGATTTTTGGTCAACAAGGGTCTGAATCATTCAACAACCAACTGGGTTGAAGACTTGCCCGAGGAAATGAGAGCCGCTTTCAAACGTGACAAGTATCGTGGTGAACCGTTGGAATTACAGATTTTGAGATTCAAAGAAGCTTCGTTTGCACAATTTTTTGATTCGCCCGACCCGATTGCCGAGGGATTGCCGGTGGCGGAATTGATTGCTCGTGTGGCCGAGCGATATGCCCAACCGTCAAACCAGCAATTGAAAGCCAGACTGTTGATGGCGGCATCTTTCCAAAGGGCATTCCAGACGCTTGAAAGCGGACGAGGAACGGATTTCGCGGTAATTACTTTCGGCACCTACAAAGAAATCTATGATTATCTGATGAGGGTGCATAACGCCGGAACTAGCGGGGAAATGAGGACGGCACAATTGCTTTCAACTCCGCCATCACAACTCAAATTGCGATATGCCTGCGAATGGTTGTTTGATAAAAAATGCTGGTATGAACTTCCAAGCCTGCTTGGAAGCAGGAAACCAACTCAGAATAAATCTTAGACGCCAACTTTAATTCCTTGGAAAATATTATTTTAGACAAATACGGTAAAAAATACTCCGTCATTGAAAGCGATTGTGATTCGGAAGATTTCAAACGGTTCAACATCGAATACCGTGGCCGTCGAGTTGGCTATACCAACTACCATTTTGAAGGGGCTGATGTTCTTTATCTTGATGATTGGCACATTGAAGATGACGCCATATTGCCGCCGTGGTTTTCGTTCGACTTGTTTTTCTGTTTTGTGTCATTCCCGCCATTGAGTTGGCGAACTGTGAATTTTCAAAAACGTGGTATCGGGACAGCGATGATTAAATTTCTGGCGGATTACGCACGGTCAAAATGTGCCAAACGGATTGAGGGCGAAGTGAAACACCATGATTTCAAAGACAACCCGGATTTGCCGAACTGGTATCGGCGCAGGGGATTTTCCGTTGTCATGGGTGACGAAAAAACGTCGTGGGTGGCAAAGATTTCACTCGCGGTTTAACCGCTATCCCAAATCAACACCACTCTTTTTGGCTTCTTTGACCATTTCGGCGGCTTTTGCCTTCATTCCGTCTTCCTGAAAGCGGCGAGCAATGAAGTAAACCCAATTGTAAATCAGCGGATGCCGTGAACGTCCATCAAACAGGCAATCTTGAATCTCTCGTGCGTCAGCGGACGCCTCAGCCCAATGAGAATTTCCACGAAGAGCTTTTTCCCAAACGGTTTCAATGTGACATTTCAGTTTTTCAAGGCCGGTCAGTGCTTCGCTCTGGCGCAACCATTCCCGAATACACCACAGCACAGCCGGTGCAACGGGCGCATAAATCTTTAGGATAATATCCCCAGCTTTCATTTCTCCCGCCAAAGAAATCAACACCACACCGAGCAAAACCACGGCCAACGTGACGACTGCACCAATTGAAAAAGTTCTGCGTAGGTCGGTATCCCATTTGCAAGCTGCCCGCTGGCAAATGAGCCGTGCAAGGGGCAACGGGAGATTGTTAACCACCAGAGGATACCAGTCTTTTAGGAAATCATGCTTCGGGTTCTTTCTGTTGAATGCCGCCGCCGCCCTTGCAAGGTCTTCACCATCCGGTTTCGGGCCTGAGCGTATGGTTTTCCAATTCAATTGAAACAGTGTGGTGTCAAACAGTTCTTGGGTTCTTGCCCCCATTTTCCGGTAGTGGGTTTGGAGTCTATCGAGTGCCAAAACGTCAAGAAGAGCGACGGTCAAAGAATAGAACGTTGCCCAAAGTTTCAATTCCGGCTTTGCAAGAATCAGAGTTGAAACGGCAAGAGCCGCAGGCACGAGCAAAATAAATTGGATGCCAGCAACATTCTTTGCCCGCCCGTAGAACGTGCTTGAAGCAGCCAGCAATTTAAGGCTCTCGTCTGAATTTTGTTCCTCTGAGATTTTACAAGGCATGGGAACCCTTCTATTTTGGGAAAGTGTAATTAAAGGCGAAATTCCACTGTTGCCAAGCTTCATCGGTCTTGCCTGCGTAGTCAAACCAACAAGCGGCTTTTGCGTGTTCCCGTGAATTACGAACGGCTATTAGGGCTGATTCCCTTTTGGCTTCGGTTTTGGTTGCAGGAATCACGCCTGAAATACGAAGCGGGTCTTGCATCCCCCGGCACTCACGTTCCGCCAGTAATTGCAACGCCTCAGTCACACAGACTGCGTAACTTTTCGGGCCATTACAAACGCCCTCCGCTGCCAAAAGCATTTCAATGTGAAATGAAGAAATTGGAACTCTGACCGTTCGGCTATTGCACCAGTGTTTAAGCAATTGGGCTACCCGCTTGAGTTTGCCGGTGCTTCTTTCGTCCGCCAAGCGAATGTATTTATTGTGCCGGTCGGGACACGTTTGCATCCACCAACCGTCTCCATCTGGAATCAAGTAAAGAGGTGACTGACCGGCGAGCGAGGATTGGCCACCAAGCATTGAATCAAAAACCGCAGGAACGACATCAATGCTAATGCCACTTGAAAAACTGACGACTACGGCGTTTTCATCTGTTGAAACCGATGTGGTAGGATAACGTTTTAACAATTCGTCCCGAACATTGCTCAAAACGGTTGTTGATTGCACCAATGAGTCTCCGCGACTGCATTCTTTTTTTGAGATAACCGCAAACAAGTCAACATCACTTCCCCCTCTGATGAAAGAATTGCGGGCATAACTCCCCGTGTGCAGTGTTCGCCGAATATTAAACGTTGCTGTGAGCCTGGCCTTAACCGTGTAAAGATGTTGTTGTGCGGATAATTTCTCGGCTTCGGATGGCTGAATCCGATTTACCAATTTGGCAAAACAAGCGTTGATATTCATTTTTACCGTTTCTTGTGTTTTTTAACGATGGCCCGGAGCTTCTCCACGTCGTTGCGCTTTCCTTCCATCTTGTGAAGCATCCGATGGCAGTTTGCACAGACAGTTGCCAAGTCTTCCATTCGGGTTTTCACTTTACCATTCAGCCGGTGGAGCGGGATGCGGTGGTGTGCTTCTGCAAAACCTTCACCGATTTTTCCGTAGGCTTCTTCAAAAAGTAGGCCACACACCTGACACTCGTAATCATCATGGTTTTTGCGCTCGGTAGCCAAGTAACTACTGCGTTCCCGTTGCAGATGTGAGGTTATGACTTTACGATTCTCGAATTGCGGATAAACCTCGTGTTCCTCTTTTTCAGGGGTTGCATTGGGCATCGTCCGTGCCACTGACAGAAAGAATGATGCAGCACGAGCAACGAGCTTGGGATTTACCTCAGACCCAGCCGAACGGATGGTTACGTCATAAATGCCGTAGTAACTCCACTGACCCCAGTATTCTTCCAGAATTGCTGCGCCAAACTCTCCTCGGCGGATGGGTTCGTTTAGAAAGTAGAATTTGCCGCCATGTTTATCCATGTCCTTATGCGTGATGCGGCGGTGAATGGGTAATTGTTTGGCGGCTCTGTCAGCTACACGGCGCATCTTTTTTACACTGTCCAAGAAGTAGCAAAAATTGAATTTCCGCGTATCATGGCCGGCGAAGTGGTCGAGCCAGATTTGCAAGCCCGGTTGTCCTTTGCCCATATTGCCAATTTTCGCCCGCCAACCACCGGTGTTAACCATTCCAACACGACTCGGCCAACGCAGGCGCATGGAAGTGCCTTCTGTCTGATGCCACATTTTTTCGACTACGGCTCTCGCGGTTTTGAGAAGCAATGCTTTATCTTGCCGTGCGGTTGTTTTCATAAGACTAGGTTTGTTTGACCGGGTTTAGGTCGAGTAAATTCTTGATGTAGCCTGAAATGTCGGGGACTTGAGCCGGTGAATGCTGCTTTAAATGTTCGAGCATCTTTAGCACGCACCATATAACGGTGCTAGTGTCAGCCGTGTCCGTCGTCTCGTCCAACTGTCCCGTCACTGCCCGCATAGCGCCGTGCGTGTATTGGCAGTAGAGACGATACGACGTTTCATAAACTGGTAAAAGCCCAGCCATCTTCGCCGTTTCCCAAACGCTTACAGTTTCGCACTTAATTGGGTATTCCGAGCAATTCTGCCTGAAAGCTCCCTTCAATCCCTCAAGCGCCAGTTCTACCGCCTTTTTGTTGTCTTCACCGTTTGCGAACAGTTTTTTGTCTTCGCATAATTCCGTGTAAGCCTTGCGGAACAAAAAATCACGGTCATTTACGGCAGCGATGCCTGAAAAGGTGGCTTCCAGCGCAGGTCGCACCAAGAGCTTTGATGCACGAACTCTGCCGGATTCTCGAAGATACAAAAATCCCCCTGCCGAGTGGTTCACCGATACGGCAGACCAACTCAGATATTCTGACTCTGGCTTTGGCTGAATTTTGCCGCCCATTGAATTTAGAGCGTCGGCAAGAATTGGCTGAACTTTATTCAGGAGTTCCAACAACCGCATTTCGTCCGGGCCGTGAATTGGCTTCGTTGGCTCCATACGTTTGCCTGTTTACGAAATCCCCCCTTGGGTCGCCCGCTTGTTGTGATAATCAACGAACGCTTTTTGGAGTGCATGTTTATTCAACCGGAGTTTTGCCGGGTCAAGGGTTATCGCAAAGTAGTCAAACATTGCGTGATGATTCGGGCAAAGGCAAAGGATGTTTTCCTGCACGTCCGGCCCTTTATGCTCTCCGCCGAGCGGTTGAATATGATGAGCCTCGGCGTAAAATACACCCGGTTCGATTTCAAGACGCAATTCGCAGACCTGACACCGGAATTCATAGAGTCGTTTTATTTCCCGCGACATTACGGTGTCACGCACGATGCGATGCACCGTTTGTTTCACACGGGCTGGCATCTTGTCAGCATCCACGTCATTGGCGACGGGCGCAGGTGCGGCTGGAATGTTTGAAAACAGTCCGCGATAGTTTGACTGCACCATTTGGGCATATTTACGGAAAGTGGATTGCTGGTTGTTCTCATCCAGTGAATTTTTGAGAAACCGCTGTCCTTGTGTGCGCTGGTCAATTTCACGGAGTTCGTTTAGGAGGCGTTGCACATCAGCCTCACATGCAAGTTCCGAAGGGCCAATTGAACGGCCAAGCCATCTTGTGGCACGATTCATCCACGTCACATAATTTGCACCCGCTCGCGGAACACCGTTGGCTGGAAGGAAATCTCTGAACTCGTCACAAAATTCAAATAATGCAGGGCGGCGGGCCATAGTTCAAAGTTCTCCGTTGAAAGCACGGTGAAGCATGGATTGAAAGAGGGATTCGAGGCGTTGACGACTGGCGGCTTGCTTGGCTTCCAACTCACGGATTTCCGTCACACGCTTGGCAAATTCTTTTTGTAACGGCAGCGGTGGAACGGGCAGTTCGATTGCTTGAAGTTCCTTTGAATTGATGTTTGCCTGACCGACTGCGCCGCGAGCCATTCCAGCAAGACGTTGTTTCATCGCTGGCAAGTTCATAAACGTCGTGAAATGTTGCGGGTGTTCAACATCGGGACGAAAACGCACTCGGATGAAGTATGACGCGGCTACGGCTTCCATGCGCCCGTCCCACATCCCGGTTTTCCCAACCAGTTCGCGACTATTTGTGCGATTGAAAAGAACGTCACCGGCCCGCAACCGTTGTTTGGCTAATTCGTTTTCTGGCAACTCGACAGTCTTCAGATTTTTGAGGTCTAATTCGCCCGTGTTCGTGACATTGCCCATTCGCAAGACGACCACGCCTCGACCTTCTTCATTTGCTTTCTGACTCGTTCCGTAGTCACAGTCGGCCATCAATTCACCAGCACGGCTCGTTGGCCAACCCATTGGATTGATTTCCGGGTCGCCAAACATTTCGCTGAACAGCGCAGGAACTAAATTGGCTGTGCGATTGTCGGCTTGGTCACGGAGTTTTCGCAATCGGCCCGCTTCGTCGAGTATTTTCACGATGCGTTCCTGCTCTGCCAGCGGCGGCACTGGAACAATAGTTTCGCGGATTATTCCTTGGCTAATGTTTGGTTGCGCTCCACCAACCCGTTTTGAGAGAAGTTCGTCGAGACGACTTTTGACCGCATACCAGATAAATTGGAAATGCGCCGTGTTGGGGTCTGGAATAATGTGACAGACGGCTTGGTTGGTTGCGGCATCCATTCCAAGAATTGCTGTTTCGCCAACCGTTGCGCCATACATCGCAACAAGCACCGCGTTTTTTGGAACAATATGAGCGTTGGTTTCCGTGGTGGCGGCAATTGTAATTTTTTCAGCCGTGCTACAAACGATTGATTCTTTCAACTCACCTGACTTTACCCACGGCACAGTTCCGCCAATAAAATACTCTAATTTCTTGCGTGAAGGTGTCGCACCGCTCCCGGTTTGGCAGAAACTTCCAAGTGCTTTTGTTGGCCAACGTTTCATTTCTTGCCGCTAATTTGCGTGAGCAGAGCATTACCACACTTGATGATTTCGCTTTCGAGTTTCATAACGTCGCAGAGAATTTCCGCCGCGTCGTCATGATTCACCGTTTCCGTCGTCATCGGTTTATATCGGCCCGCCGCAAGACTCCAATCATTCGCTTTGATTTGCTCAATCGGCACCCGGTAACTGTTCGGTCCTTCGTCACGGTTCGGCCATTTCGCCACCACGTCGGGAATGTCATTGGCTTCAATCGGTGTGCGCTTGTCGTCGAGACTGAATCCGTCGGCGGTCATGTCATAAAACCAAACGGATTGCGTCGGTTTGCCTTTTTGAAAAATGAGGGCGGCAGTGCCGACGCCGGAATAGGGCTTGAACACCCCGCTTGGTAGGCTGATGACGGCCTGTAATTCACATTCGGTCAAAAGCATTTCACGGAGTTTGGTCGCGGCATTCGTCGAGCCAAACAAAACACCGTTCGGCACGATGACGCCCGCCCGTCCATTCGGCGCAAGGTGGTCAACGAACCATTTCAAAAAAAGCAGTTCGGTGGCGCGGGTGTCCAACTTGTAATTCAGGTCGGCCAGAATGCTTTCGTCCTGAACCTTGCCGGAGAACGGCGGGTTCGCGAGGATACAATCATACGTCTTGCCGGGATAATTGCCGCCAAAGCCGGTGGTCAACGCATTGAAATGGTCAATCTTGGCACGCTCCAACTGGTGAAGGTAGAGATTGAGAATGGCAATCTTGACCATGTTGGCGTCATTGTCGAAGCCGGTGAACGCCTGCTCCTCCAGAAATTTCCACTGTGCCGGTTTTAGCATGGAACCATCCGCAAGGCCACGCTTGAGGTCGGCGGGTTTGGTGTTCTGGCGCAGAATGTGGGCCAGTGCTGAAATCAAAAAACCAGCCGTGCCGCAAGCCGGGTCGCAGATACGCTGGACGGGCTGTGGATTCACCAATTCGACAATCAAGTCAATGATGTGACGTGGTGTGCGGAATTGGCCGTTCGTGCCGGACGCGGCGAGTTTCGAGAGCAGGTATTCATACATGTCGCCCTTGAAATCAATTCCGTCATGCGCGGCCAAATCCATTTCGTGAATGCCTTGAATGACAGCACGGAGCGTAGGCCGGTCATAAATTTTCAACGTGGCACGGCTGAACAAAAGTTTGCCGGTGTCAGTGAGGCCGGGGAGTTCGTGAAGTTTTTCAATGGCATCGCGGACGGCGTTGAAAAGATTGTCGCCCGCGAGCGTGACGAAATTTCCCCAAGCATACCGCGACCAGTTGCCGGAAAAGATACGGGTGTATTTTTTGTCGAGCCGTGCCAGCGTATCGTCTTTCTCCGTCAACAGGCGCAGAAACAGCAGGTAGGAACATTGCTCGATGGAATCCATCGGGTTGTTCACGCCGCCCGCATAAAGAATGTCCATCAACTGGTCAACTTTCTGACGCAGACCAGAGGAAAAGAAATTGGACGGTTGCGCCAAACATTGTGCGGCGACGGAAGCAGAGTTTTCAGGGGCAGAACGCATGAATTATTTAGGCGGTGTAAGATTTGGTCAACGGCAGGCCGGGTTTTCCATTTTGGCACTTTGGGCAAAGGCGCTGATGAATGTCAGAGCCATTTGCCCCATAGACATGACCACACTTGGTTCCGTCGGGAAGTGGACGGTCACAGCGCAAGGCGTAAACACTCTGGCCGTGGTCGGTGCCGTTGGGATTGTCCAAGCCAAGATTGACTTGCTGGTTGCGATTAACAAAGCCAATGACCGTTGTGCTTGGCGATGCTTTCATGTTCAGGAGTTGAGCATGGATTGACGGACAAGTGTTGACTGGCGCAGGGCTTCAAAAACTTCATCGCGGTGGTCAAACCGTGCCAAGGCATCCAGCCCGCCGAGTGTGCGAAACTGATTGGCCGTAAAAACGGTAATGTCGCCCGTCATAAAACGACGCAACGCCGTGGAATCCTCGGCAATCAATTGGGCGGTGGTGTCCACCCACTTCTGTTCGTTGTATCGCAGATTGAACCGGGCGGCGATGCTGTCCACGGTGTCAGTCACAATCGCATCACGGGTCGGCAGCGGTTTCCGCCCGACGGCGTTATACACGAATGCCGGTGTGCTGGCCGGAACGCCGTAGGACTGGACGAGTTTGTCCGGCGAATAATACATTTTTGGCCGGTGATAAAATTGCTCGTTGACGATGGTTTCAACTGTGTCGTCGTCCTCGGCTTCAATGGCAGCTTTCAAATCCGGTGTGCGGTCAACGAAATCGCGGATGTCACGCTCGTAGCCGCCACGGAATGTCATCACGTCCACCTTTTCACCGTCCGGCCCGACAATCGTTATTTCACGGCTGACCAGTGTGTCCACGCCTTCCCATGTCGGAATGATTCGCGGCGGCGGTGGCGTTGGTTCGGTGGTGCCGCCCGTCTCGTGAATCGGTTCGCCGCCGCCAGTGAGGGGTGGATATGGAATCGGCGGCTGCGGTTCTTTTTTCTCGCGAGGGATTTTCAGCGGCAACGTGTAATCGTATTTTTCCTCGAAGTATTCGGCGACGGCGCAGAAATCGAGGATGAAGAAATTTTTCTTTTCGTATTCGGTGTTGCCGACCTTGAACGTGAAAAGCCGTGTGCCACGCCCCTTGATTTGAATGTATTCCGTTGGCGAGAAGATTGGACGCATCAAGCCGATGTTGAGGGCATCGCGGCAATTGTAGCCGGTGGAAAGCATATCAACGGATACCGCGATGCGTTCGCTGCGTTTGCCGTCGCGGAATTCCTTGGCGATGGATGAAGCATCTTGAACCCGACTGGTGATGGTGACGGCGATGCCTGGCTGAATGTCGTTGAAGATTTTGGTGAGGGCGGTGGCGTGCTTCTGGTTCACCGCGAACACAATGGATTTGCCGATTTTGTCCGTCGGGTCACGCTGCGCCTCTTTCAAGAACGCCTCACACATGACACGATTGCGGGTGGGCGTGAAAATCTTCCGCTCAAGGTCTTGGATTTTGAAACTTTCCTCCTGCTCATTCACCACGACGGCCCAACCTGATTCCTCAAGGGCTTTGGTGGTGATGTCAGAACGCAGGTCTAAAATCTTTGGCAGACACAAGAACGGCCCTTCGGGGTCTTTGACCGCATCAATGATGTCGTAGCGGAACGTCGGAAAGCCGGGTTCGCAGCCGAAGTAATGATAGGTGTCACGCAGAAAACGTGCTTCCAGTGCCTTCGGGTTTTCCTCCTGTAATGCCGCGACGTTGATGTTTTTCAGATACGCCTTGGGCGTGGCCGTCAGGCCGATGCGTGTTGCCTGAAAGAATTGAACCACTTCACGGGCATCGCCGTAAATGGAACGGTGGGCCTCGTCGTTGACCACGAGGTCAAAAAAGAACGGCGTGAATTCCTCACGATAACGGCGGTCAACCATCAGCGATTGAATTGTCGCGACCACCACGCTTGAGCCAAGCAACTCGGCAGGCTTACGGCGAGCCGTCTTGAACAACACCGGCTTGAACTCGGCAAGGACGACGTTGAAATCTTCCAGCGTTTGCTTCGCCAGTTCAATTCGGTCAACGATGAACAAGACACGTTCGGCATTTCGTGTCTGGAGAAAACGACGAATCAACGCCGCACACAACATCGTCTTGCCGGTGCCGGTCGCCATTTCGAGTAGAAATTTCCGTTTACGCTGTTCGTCATACTGCGACGATACCGTGTCCAAGGCATTGATTTGATAACGGCGCACCTTGAAATCTGATTTGAACGCCCGCAGATAATCCGGCGTGATGATTTCGCTCATCAACGGGCGTGGTGGCTGGAGATTTTTGAGAAGCAACCGTTCCAAATCCGCCCGCGACGGCAATCGTTCAATGCGGTAGGCGTCTTGGTCTTTACGGGTGAAGTTCCAAAACCAATGCTCCTTGCCGTTGGAAAGAATGATGAACGGCGCGTGTAAATTTTCGGTGTAGCCGCGAGCCTGCTCCTTGGCATCGTAAGGGTCAACGTCCTCGCGTTTGGCTTCCAGAACGCACAACGGCATTCCACGTTGGGCCATCAAAACATAATCAGCACGGCCTGATTCGCTATTGAGTTCAAAACGCACCTCGTGCGGGTCGAGCAGGTTCCACCCGCTAAACTCCAATGCCTTGTCAATCAAGACACGAGAGAAGGCTTCGTTTTGGCCGTTCGGCATGACGCGGAGCGTAGCAAACGAAAGTCGTGCGGAGCAAGATGCAACCAAAACGGCAAATATTTTTCTCTCGTCAAACCGTCGTTAAAATTGAGATTGACGCAAATTTGAGGCAGGTGGAAGATTGCCCCACATCAAATCAGAATCCAACCGATTAGAACTTTGGTGATTGAGTTTGGCAACATGATGTCCATGAGCGTTTTTACGACAGACCATCCGCTGACATCGCAACCGTCGTGTTTTGATACGAGGGAACATCCATCGCTTTCGTTTGTTTGTAGTTCCTTTGTCATGGCGCTAATTTTCACGCCTTTGATTCTTAGCGGGCTTTATTTTTACCTCATCAGCGACATTGGCGCAGAGCCGAATCCATTTCCTGACCCGTGGTTTGATTTGGTAATTGGGATTGTTGTTTCTTTTGTTATCGGGCTTATCTGTGCATCTTTGGTCGTTTTGACGTATCGCTTGTTGGCACGAAAATAGAAATCAGGAACTCGCGGAGCACCACGCTTGAAAACTGGCTCAATATCGCTGACGATTGTTTTAATGGGCAGACAATCCGTTCAAAATCTGATGATGACCAACGGCCCGTCAAAGACGATTGAACTGTTCTTGGATTTGGAACACCTGCGGTTGAATCAAATCTATTCGGGTGCGGAGAGTGCTTTTACACGATTGGAAAAAGCCAAAAACATTTTCGGAGTCCATTTGGCAAACCAATCGCACACCGCCTTGCGGTTTGCATCAATTTTGGGGTCAATCTTTTCTTCGAGTAAAATTCTGGAGGAATCCTTATCGAGCATTGGCCGCCAATCCAAGGTTGCGCCAAGTTCTTTTTCGATTTCGTCTGATTGTGATTTAAGCTGCTCGAATGCAGAATCTTTCCACCCTTGAGGTTTAATATACAGCTCAACGACGATGCTCTGGTTTTTTGGAGTCAAAAGCATACTGATTGCAAATCCAGCCCGCCCGATAGCAATTGAAGACCAATGGTCTTCACCGGGTTTCTGAAGGCGAAACGGAAGTTTTTCAGACTTCATGCGATTGTGAATGTCTGTCCAAAATGCGAGTCGCCATTGATTTCGTTTCTTGTCGCCCTCAGTCAAATCGGTGTTCGCCTGTTTCATGGTGACGTTGGGGCGGCAAATAACGTCGAGTTGTGGGGCTGCTGGGCTTGAGCCGATTGTAAACGCTTTGAGTTCCGCCAAATAAAGGGAAACTGTGTTGGGCGTGTTCTCGTTCAACCAGTCAATCACTCGCCGATGGTCATCAGCCGCTTCCTCGGCAATCCAAATACCAACCACAGCCTTATGAACTGCCGCGTATGTGAGCAATTTTGCCAGATGGTCGTGGTTGGTTCTGCCAAATTGGTTTTCAATTACAACGACATGGCTTTCATCGCCAATGACGTTTGCAACAATGTCGCATGAGAAGTTTGCCCCTTTGCCTTCTCGACGTGGATTTTCGATTTCGATTTCGAGGTCTTGAGCCAGAAGGTCAATTCCATCTTGCGTGGCCAGAAAATCAGAAAAGTGAGTTTCTTGCTGCCAAAGAGTTCTGATATTTTCCACTTGAGAGCGTTTGCCAACCGGCAGCTTTGTGGGTTTCGGATTTCCACCCATATTTTTATCGCTCATGGTGATTTAATCTTTAGGCAAACCTAGTTCAGTGTCAATCAGGCGTTGACTGAGCCAAATGCTGGTTGACGTTGTAAACCCGGACAGACCGAAGAACCGTTCATGGGTCAAGGGGCCGGATTGACAGGAAAGGGGTCTGGCTTTGCGTCAGGCCGTTCTTTGTCGTCTGTTTGGGTGTCGTTCCGTCTGGAAGCCCCAAAACCATTGAAATCGTTGGGAAATTGACAGGCCGTCGTTATTTGTTAATATCTACAAAAGACCGTGGCAATTTTATAGGGCAAGGGCATGGGCGATTTTTTGGATTTAAGATTTACGAGCGCTTGGTTTGACGCGGCCAAATCGTAAATCGTAAATCGTGAATCGTAAATTGTTCATTCTTCCTTCAGCCAAGCGGTTCAAATAAACTGCCGCCTCGCTTAAAGTGAGAACCATGTCGCGTCCACGCCTCGTCGCCCTCCTGCTGGCCCTGACCACGCTGCTGGTCTTTCTGCCCGCTGGCGGTTTCCAATTCGTGAATTTCGACGACACGGATTACATCACCGATAATCCCGTCGTCAAACACGGGCTCACGCCGGCCGGCCTGGCCTGGGCGTTCAGCGGCTACCATGTCAGCAACTGGCATCCGGTCACTTGGCTGTCGCACATGATGGATTGCTCGCTGTTCGGCGTTAACGCCGGCGCGCATCACTTCGTCAATGTGCTGTTCCATGCGGCCAACACCGCGCTGCTCTTCACCCTGTTGTGGCGACTTACGCAACGGCTTTGGCCATCCGCCCTGGTCGCCGCGCTGTTCGCGTGGCATCCGCTGCACGTCGAATCGGTCGCGTGGATTTCTGAGCGCAAAGATGTGTTGAGCACATTTTTCGCACTGCTCGCACTATTGAGCTATGCGAAGTATGCCAAGGAAAACTGCCGGCGAAGTTTTTGGTATGCGCTGATATTTTTCGCACTTGGCCTGATGTCCAAGCCGATGCTGGTTACGCTGCCGTTCGTGCTGTTGCTGTTGGATTACTGGCCGCTGGGCCGAATGGGAAACGTCCGGCTGTTGTTGGCGGAGAAGATCCCTTTCTTTCTGCTCGCCGCAATTTCCTGCGTCCTCACCTTTCTCGCCCAGCGCAACGGCGAGGCCGTCGTGTCGCTCGACAGCGTCTCGCTGGGCTACCGCCTCGAAAACGCGCCGCTCGCCGCCGCCGGTTATCTTCAGAAGATTTTCTGGCCAACAGGCCTGTGCGCCATCTATCCGATGCCGCCGAAACTTTCGGCGCTGCACGTTGCTTTGGCCATCGCGGTTTTAATTTTAATTTCCGTCGCCGCGTGGCAGTGGCGCAAAGCGCGGCCGTATTTCATCACCGGCTGGCTGTGGTTTCTCGGCACGCTCGTCCCGGTCATCGGCCTGGTACAAGTCGGCGGGCAGGCGATGGCGGACCGCTATACCTACCTACCGGCTATCGGATTCTTCACCGCGCTGGTTTTTCTGGCGAACGATTTCGCGGACCGGCTGCAAACGCCGCGCGTCATCCGGTTCGGAGTGGCCGGGCTGGTTACACTGGCGTGCATTTTGGTTACGGAAAACCAACTCCAGTTCTGGCGCGACAGCGAAACGCTTTTTCGCCGCGCCATCGCCGTGACAGAGAACAACGACATCGCACTCATCAACCTTGGCGTTGCCTTGGATGTGCAAGGCCGCTTCGACGAGGCGCTGGTGGTTTATGGGCAGGCCGTAAAATGCGGCAGCCGGCATTTTGAGGTGCATAACAATCTTGGCAACGTGCTTGGTCTCTTAGGCCGGCATGCCGACTCACTTGCCGAATATCGGGAGGCAATCCGGCATCGCCCGGACAATCCCAAGTTTCACAACTCCGCCGGCACCGAACTGGCCGCCCTGGGCCGGTGGGACGAGGCGCTGGCGGAATTTTATCAAGCCATCACGCTCAATCCCAATTACGCCGCCCCGCACGTCGAAGTCGCGAAAGTCCTGTTCAAGCTTGGTCGCGATGCCGATGGTTTAAACGAATTCCAGGTCGCCGTACAAATTGAGCCGGACAATTACAAGACCCTGGCCACGGTCGCGCATTATCTTGCCGCCAACGAAAATGCCGCCGCCCGCAATGGCCCGGCCGCGCTCGCGCTGGCCCGTCAGGCCGACGCACTTTCCGGTCATGGGCAACCCGTGGTGTTGGATTATCTCGGCATGGCTTTTGCCGCGAATGGGGATTTTTCCAACGCCGTCCGCTGTGTGCAGAGCGCGCTCACCGTCGCTGCCCTCGCGCAGATGCCAAACACCGGGGCGATGCAGCCGCGGCTGGAGCTATATCAGCTAAACCAGCCTTGGCGTGAATCCTTTCGCGCCACCAATAGTCCGGCGAAGAATTAACTGGCTGGTAAAATTCCATTGTCAGTTTGCCCCAAAAAATTAGACTGTCCGCTCGCTTAAATGAAAACTTACAACATCGCAGCGCTCGCCGGCGACGGCATCGGCAACGAAGTCATGCGCGAAGCCATCAAGGTTTTGCGCGCCACGGAAAAGAAATTCAACTTCTCGCTCAACATTACCGAAGCCCCCGTCGGCTGGGCCGGCATTGACGCTGCCGGCAAGGCCTTGCCAGATGCGACGCTCGCGCTCTGCAAGAAATCGGACTCCATTTTGTTCGGCTCCGTCGGCCTGCCCGATCGCGACCCGACGATTCCCAAGGAAGAACGCCCCGAACGCGCTGCGCTGCTGCGGCTGCGCAAGGAGTTCAGTTTGTTCGCCAACTTGCGCCCGGTGAAACTGCCGAAGGTGCTTTCGCACGCGTGTCCGCTGGCGAAAGATCGTCAGGGCGATGGCATCGACATTCTCGTTGTGCGCGAATTGACCGGCGGCATGTATTTCGGTCAGCCGAAGAAGACCGAGGATATTGGCGGCGGCAATTTCCGCGCCATTGACACGATGGTTTACACCACGCCGGAGATTGAGCGCATCGCGCATGTGGCGTTCAAGGCCGCGCAATTGCGCCGGAAGAAATTGACGAGCATCGACAAGGCGAACGTGCTGGAGAACGGCATCCTGTGGCGCGAAGTCGTCACGCGCGTCGGCAAGCAATATCCCGACGTGACGCTCGACCACATGTTCGTGGATAACGGTGCGATGCAGCTCATGCTCAAGCCCACGCAGTTCGACGTGATGCTCTGCGAAAATATGTTTGGCGATATCTTGAGCGACGAGGCGGCGGCGCTGGGCGGTTCGCTGGGCATGTTGCCGAGCGCAAGTTTGGGCGCGACGAATGGCAACCAGACTTTCGGTTTCTACGAGCCAGCGGGTGGTACGGCACCTGACATCGCGGGTAAAAATCTGGCGAATCCCATCGCGCAAATTCTGTCGAGCGCGCTGATGTTGCGGCATAGCTTCGGTCTGAACGAAGCGGCGGCGGCGATTGAAAATGCCGTGGCCACGGCCATCGCGGCGGGCCATCGCACCGGCGATATCTTCAGCGCGAGTGAGGCTGGCGCGAAGCGCGTTGGCACCACGCAGATGGGCAATGCGATTGCGGCAGCGGTTTGAAATTCGTTCTTTTCGCTTAATAAAAATAAAAGAGCGGCCACCACTGGCCGCTCTTTTTTTGGGCCTTAGCCGAGGCGGCATCATGGAAACGTGTTCCAGACCAGCTCTGGATTATTGGTGATGCCAGTGGAAGTGCCGTTGCAGTATTCAGATTTCTTGAAATGTTTGGCGTGGCCGTCCAGAAAGGAAAAGTTCGCGCCATTATGCACATTGGTCACGGAGCCGCCGTCGCCCAGCGCGGGTTTTTGTTCGTTGTCATACAGCCAGACGACCACTACCGGCGCGGCGGGGATGGCGGAGAGTCTGATTTTAGGATGATCATTAGCGCCCAATCCGTTGAACCCTTGATTGAGTGCATAATGAAAAAGATTGTGGCTGCTGCCAGTGGCCGACACGTTCGCCCGCCGGTTATTGGCCGGACAAATCCAAATGGAATGATTGGGCGCGATGCTGGGATTCATGCGTTCGGGCAAATCCGCATAACGCGGCAACAAAGCGATCGCGGCCGGGAGCTGGACATACCATGCAGGATAAGTGAGGTCCGTTAGGTCGCTGTCCAGCGGGGTTGGCTTGCCTTCTGGTGGGAGATAATCCTGATCGTCGGCCACATAAATCTGGGTGGCCAGCCCCCACTGTTTGAGATTATTTCGGCACGCCGCCGCCTGCGCCGTCGCCTTGGCTTTGCTCAAAGCGGGCAGCAGCAGCGCCGCGAGGATGGCAATGATGGCGATGACCACCAGCAGTTCGATGAGGGTAAAAGCCGTGCGCCTGCGCGCCGCAGTTAGATGGCGAGGTGGGGTGAACATCCGAGTTAAAGTTGGTTGGTTCATATATAATCCTCCCATTTAAGGGTTCGCTTGGTTTTGACCGCGACTGCCCAGGGGTGCCGGCAGCACCTACCGGTTTAACAGTCCCAGCCAGCAGAGAAAGCTTTATTAAATAGCCCGATTACCTTGAAAAGCTGTAAGTGTTTGCAGTTTAGAGAGGTAAAGCCTCGGACGGAGCCAAAAATAGGTGTCGTCGGCTTGGCTAACCACGGGAGCGAACGGAAAAACCCTGGGAGCGAATGAAAAAACCTTAGGATTGGGCCAAAGAATCCCAGGGTTATTTCACTCAGCCCCGAGGTTAACCACGGGAACCCTGGGAGCGAACGAAAAAATCCTAGGATTTTTCCGCTCGCTCCCAGGATTTTGTCGCGCAATCCGAGGGCTGAGCCAAAAAACCCAGGATTCTTCAGAGCAATCCTAGGATTATGCGGAAGAATCCTAGGGCTGAGCGGCGCAACCCTCGGGCTACACGGTTTTACCCGAGGGTTGCGCCAGCCAATCCCACCCCAATCCCGTTCGCTCCCGGGATTTTGACCACCCGGCCAAGGGTAATTGGGTCGCCGGCCTTGAAAATTTTCCGTGGCGTGTGAACGCGAAGCCGCTAACCTGCGTCCAATCGAACCATTGATATGACCATGAAAAAATTCGCCGCCCTGCTCCTGCTCGCCGCCGCCTTGCCGCTCCGCGCCGCCGATACTAACACGCCCGCCGCTGCGCCGGAAAAATCTGAGCTGGGCAAAATCCCCGACGCCTCCCATGCGCCCGTGCGCGTGACGAACACGGTCAGCATCGCCGGCGAACGCGTCACCTATGTGGCCGAGACTGGGATGTTGCCGTTGCTCAAGCCGAACGGTACCTCGCGCGCGTCGGTCTTTTACGTCGCTTACACGCGCACGGATGGCAAGCCGGGTGTTAAAAGGCCGGTGACATTTAGCTTCAATGGTGGACCTGGCTCGGCTTCGGTGTGGCTGCACCTCGGCGCGCTCGGCCCGCGCCGCGCGAAGATGAATGAGGATGGTTCGCAGCCCGCGCCGCCCTTTGCGCTGGTGGATAACGAATATTCTCTGCTCAACGCCAGCGACCTTGTGTTCATCGACCCGGTGGCGACCGGTTTTAGTCGCGCGACGAAGGACGAGAAGCCGGAAGCGTTTTTTGGCGATGAGGCGGATTTGGATTCGGTTGGCGAATTCATCCGGCTCTGGACGACGCGCCATGACCGCTGGCTCTCGCCGAAATTTGTCTGCGGCGAAAGCTACGGCGTCTTTCGCGCCGCCGGTCTCGCGGAACATTTGCGCAGCCGCTACGGGTTGTATCTGAACGGCCTGATTCTCGTCTCCGGCGTGCTGGATTTTGGCACCATCAGCGGCGGCACGGGCAACGACCTACCGTATCCGCTGATTTTGCCGGCCTACACGGCGGCGGCGCATTTCCACAATAAACTGTCGCCGGACTTGCAGGCGGATTTGACGAATGCATTGGCCGAGTCGCGGGATTTTGCGAAAGGCGAATTCACTTCGGCGTTGCTGCAAGGCGCGGCGTTGTCTACGGACGAGCGGAAAAAGGTGGTTGCCGAGCTGGTGCGGCTCACCGGCCTGAAAGAATCCGTCATTGTGGACAACAATTTGCGCGTGGATCCCTCGGTGTTCCGCAAACAATTACTGCATGACGACGGCCTCATCCTCGGCGCTTACGATGCGCGGTTGACGGGGCGCGATGGTGATCCGGCGGGACCAAACGCGGATTTCGATCCGGCGAGTGCGGCGGTGATGGGGCCGTTTTCGGCGGCGATGAATTCGTATGTGCGGAGTGAATTGAAGTTCGAGGATGATTTGCCGTATGAACTGATTGGCAGTGTTCAGCCGTGGAATTATGGTGCGCGAAATAATTTTGCCAATGCCAGCGACCGGCTCGCGTCGGTGATGAATCAAGAACCCTATCTCAAAATCCTCGTGCTGGGTGGCCGCTGCGACCTGGTCTGCCCCATCGACACGATGCGGCATAGTATCGGCCACATGGGTCTCGCGGATGTTTACCGCAGTAATGTGAAGTTCGCCGAGTTCGACGCCGGCCACATGATGTATATCAATTTGCCGGACCTTAAAAAAATGCAGGCGGAGGTTGAGGCGTTCATCCGGCCATAAGGTCGGCAACGGAAACAGTTGTTGATTCCGAATGGCCGCGCGCCGTTTAAGCTGCGATTGCAAATGAAAAAAATCATTGTTCTGACCGCCGTGGTATTTACCGCGCTGCTAACGCAGGCTTTACCTGCGGGCAATCTGCGTCCACTGCCGTCGGGCGACACGCAGTCGCTCTCTGGTAGCTGGCGTTTCCGGATTGACCGCGACGATGTGGGCGTGGCGGAAAATTGGGCAACCAAGAAATTGACTGGGCGCATCCACCTGCCCGGCTCGCTGCCGGAACAGGGCGTCGGTGATGACGTGACGACTAACACCGTCTGGATGGGCGGCATTGTGGACCGAACTTTTTTCACCGCACCGGAATTTGCCCAATATCGTCAGCCCGGCAATGTGAAGCTGCCGTTCTGGCTGACACCGGAGAAGTATTATGCGGGCGCGGCGTGGTTCCAGCGCACGGTGACGATTCCGTCGGACTGGCAAAACCAGCGCGTGGTGCTGACGCTGGAACGGCCGCATTGGGAGACGCGCGTCTGGGTGGACGGGAAACTTTTTGGCACGAATAATTCGCTCGGCACGCCGCACAAATATGATCTTGGCCAGCTTGCGCCGGGCAAACACACGTTGACCATCCGCGTGGATAACCGCCGTATCGTGGACATCGGCGAAAACTCGCACAGCATTACCGACCACACGCAGGGTAATTGGAACGGTATCGTGGGTGACCTCTCGATGCGCGCGACGCCGCTCGTGTGGATTGAGGATTTGCAGGTCTATCCGCATATCGCCACGCACTCCGCGACGGTGACGGGCACCATCGGCAACGCGGCTGGCGCGGCTGGCGAAGGGGGCATGCTTTTTTATGTCGATGGAAAACTCGCGCAGTCGGTCGTCGCGGACTGGACGACGAATGGCGGGACGTTTACTAGCGAAATTTCTTTAGGCGACGACGCGCCGCTGTGGGACGAATTTCATCCAGTGGTACGACACCTGACCGCCAAGCTCGGTGACGCGCAGCGCAGCACAACTTTTGGCCTGCGCGAAATTTCCACGCAAGGCACGCAATTCATGGTGAATGGGCGGAAAACATTTATGCGCGGTACCTTGGAGTGCTGCGTGTTTCCGCTGACCGGCCATCCGCCGACCGATGTGGCTTCATGGAAACGTATCATCAGTATCGCGAAGTCGTACGGGCTGAATCTGATCCGGTTTCATTCGTGGTGTCCGCCCGAAGCGGCGTTCCAAGCGGCGGATGAGCTGGGTTTTTATTTCCAAGTCGAAGCCTGCTCGTGGGCGAACCAAAGTACGACTATTGGTGATGGCAAACCTGTGGATGCGTGGGTTTATGACGAGACCGAGCGCATCTTGAAAGCCTATGGCAACCATCCGAGTTTTATGCTGATGGCTTATGGCAACGAGCCGGGTGGGAAGAATTACAGCGTGTATCTCACAGATTATGTTGCGCACTTCAAGCTACGCGATGCGCGCCGGCTCTGGACGAGCGCGAGCGGCTGGCCGCAGTTGCCCGCGAACCAGTTTGACGTAACGCCGAATTCGCGCATCCAAAAGTGGGGTGCGGGCCTGAAGTCGCGCATCAACGCATTGCCCCCGGAGACAACGACGGATTATGGCGATTACATTGGCCGACGCGACGTGCCGGTGGTCAGCCATGAAATCGGCCAGTGGTGCGTGTATCCGGATTTTGCGGAAATCAAAAAATATAAGGGCTATCTGAAGGCGCGTAATTTCGAGATTTTCCGCGACTCGCTGGCCGCGCATGGGATGGGCGACGAGGCGGAATGGTTTTTGTATGCGTCGGGAAAATTGCAGGCGCTGTGCTATAAGGAGGAAATTGAATCTGCCTTGCGCACCCCGGGTATGGGCGGATTCGAACTGCTTGGCCTTACCGATTTTCCCGGTCAGGGCACAGCGCTCGTTGGGGTTCTGAACGCGTTTTGGAATGACAAAGGTTACATTGATGCCGCGCAATTCAGTCGTTTCTGCAACGCCATCGTGCCGCTGGCGCGTCTGGAGAAGCGTGTCTTTACGGCGGATGAAATGTTGTCGGCAGATTTGGAAGTGGCGAATTTCAGCGCTGCGCCGCTGGTTGACGCGACACCCTATTGCGAACTCGTGGCGCACGACGGGCGTGTGGTGGTATCGCAGGTTTTTGATCGCCGTGACGTGGCGGTGGATAACGGTATTAAACTCGGCAGGGCGAGTTTTAGTCTAAAAAACGTCCCAACGCCCGCGCGCTATCGGCTGGTAGCGGGTTTCGCTGGCACGAAGATTCAGAACGCCTGGGATGTGTGGGTTTATCCGCCGCTGTCCGCGCCGAAGTCACCGGCGGACGCGGTAATTTTCCATGAGTTGAATGCCGCCGCGCTGGCGGTGCTGGATTCCGGCGGTACGGTGCTGTGGCTGTTGCCGCCCGAAAATGTCCGCAACGATACCAACCGTCCGGTAAAGCTCGGTTTTAGCAGTATTTTCTGGAATACGGCTTGGACGAAACGGCAGGCGCCGACAACTCTGGGAATTTTGTGTGATGCGCGGTCGCCGCTATTCTCGGAGTTTCCGACGGAGAATTTCAGTGACTGGCAATGGTGGTATCTCGTCCATCGCGCGCAGCCAATGATTTTGGACAACCTGCCGACGGGTATGCTGCCGAAGGTGCAGGTGATTGATGATTGGACGACGAACCACAAGCTAGGGCTGGCGTTCGAGGCTCAAGTTGGTAATGGAAAACTTTTCGTCTGTAGTGTGGATTTGGAGAATGATTTGGGCCACGATCCCGTGCGCCAGCAGTTCCGTACAAGTTTGATGGATTATCTTGCCAGCCCAAACTTTAGGCCAAAGTGGGCAGTGGACGCTTCAGTCTTACAAAATCTTGCGGTCCCAGTAGCGAAATAAATTTTCTACCAAAAACAGAAAGCCCCGGACTGTTTCCAGCCCGGGGCTTTTGTTTCTAAATCATTTTCAGTCAAACGCGTGGCCGGCGCAGCACAGCACGTTTTTGACCTTGTGGCGGACGAGGTCTTTGACCATCTGGCGTGCTGGACCCATGTATTTGCGCGGATCGAATTCACCCGGCTTTTCCGCAAACACTTTGCGGATGCCTGCGGTCATGGCCATGCGAAGGTCGGTGTCAATATTCACTTTTGTGCAGCCTACGCGGCGAGCTACTTCGATATCAGATTCCGGCACGCCCTGCGAGTCGGGCATATTGCCGCCATATTTGTTGATTTGATCCGCGAGATACTTCGGTACGCTGGACGCGCCGTGCAGCACGAGCGGATAGTCCCCGAGATTAGCTTCCATCAGCGCCTTCTTGATTAACTTCAGACGTTCCAAATCCAGATGCTGTTCACCTTTGAACTTGTAGGCTCCGTGCGAATTGCCAATTGCGATGGCGAGCGAATCGCACCCAGACTCCTTGACGAACTTCACCGCCTCTTCCGGCACGGTGTAATGGCCGCTCATGGAATGGGCACCGCCCTCTTCACCTTCGTCGAACTGTGCGCCAACGAGGTGGCCGAGCTCAGATTCGACCGAGCAGTTATATTTATGAGCATATTCGACAACCTTTTTGGTAATCTCGACGTTCTTATCGAACGGCTCATGGCTCGCGTCAATCATCACGCTGGTAAAGCCTTCGTCAATGCACTCCTTGCACAGCTCAAACGTGTCGCCGTGATCCAAGTGAACCGCAATTGGGATATTGGAGAGGCTGACGGCGGCCTCAATGAGCTTCTTGAGATAGACCGGGTTGGCGTATGAACGCGCGCCTTTGGAAATCTGCAACATCAACGGGGCTTTTTCCTCTTCGCAGGCCTCGACGATGGCCTGAATGAGTTCCATGTTGTTGACGTTGAAAGCGCCGAGGGCATACTTGCCCTTAAGCGCTTTGGCGAATAGGTCTTTGGTGTGTGTCAGTGGCATAAATATTATCTCCAGTTTTTGTGGGCGAACCGCCCGAGTTTCTCCAACAGCCGTGGACTATAAGAAATCCTCGCCGAAAGAAAATGAAAAAATACAGCCCGTTTTTGGCGAAAAGTGGAACTAATTTGCCATCCCAATTGGTTCAACGGCGGAAGAATTCCTTCACTACTTCCGCCACGCGCCGAATTTGTACGTCCGTCAACGCAGGGAACATCGGCAAACTCAGGACTTCGCGCGCCGCCTTTTCCGCTACCGGAAAATCGCCCGCTTTGTAACCGAGATGAGCATAGACCTTTTGCAGATGTAACGGCATCGGATAATGCACTGCGTTGCCGATGCCGTTTGAATCGAGGTACTTCTTTAACTCATCACGGAGCGGCGAACGCACGGTGTAAAGATGCCAAGCGCTTTCATTGCCATTAGTAACCGTCGGTAGTTGCAACGGTGTGTTGGCGAGTAATTCCGCGTAACGAGCAGCGACGTGCTGTCGTTCGCGCGTCCAGCGTTCAAGATGTTTTAATTTCACGCCCAGTACCGCGCCCTGAATGCCTTCGAGCCGGTAATTGTAGCCCACCTCATCGTGATGATAACGCACCGTCGAGCCATGTTCACGTAATGACTTCGCGCGGGCGGCAAATGCCGTGTCGTTGGTCACCAGCGCGCCGCCTTCGCCGCAAGCGCCGAGATTTTTAGCCGGATAAAAACTGAAGCACGAAATTGCACCGAATGTGCCGACGCATTTGCCCTTGTATTTTGAACCGTGCGCTTGCGCTGCATCCTCGACAAACGGCAGGTTGTATTGTTTACAAACAGCTGCCACCGCTTCTACGTCAAATGGCTGGCCATATAGATGTACCGGCAATACCGCCTTTGTCTTTGGCGTGATCGCCTTTTCAATAAGCTTCGGGTCGAGATTTAAAGTTTCATCGTCAATGTCCACGTAGACCGGCTTTGCACCGCAATAGGAAATTGCCCAGCTGGTCGCGATAAAAGTGTAGGGCGTGGTGACGACCTCATCACCGGGACCGACGTCTAGCAGGCGCATCGCGACGTGGAGAGCCGAGGTACCGCTGTTGAAACCCAGCGCGTACTTAGCACCGCAAAACGTGGCAAAATCTTTTTCAAACTGTACGACATCAGGGCCAAGGCAGAACGAGCAATTGTCGAGCGTACGGGCAATGGCAGCGTCAATTTCCGCACGCAACGGTTTTAATTGAGCACGTAGGTCGAGGTAGGGAACCGGTTCGGACATCCGTGTAATTTATCCGCAGTTGCGCACTTTGTGAATTATAAATGTGGTTAGCCAAACAAGAATTGTCTTGGCCGTACGGAATTGGAACAATTCGCCCAATGGCAATGAGCTCGGAAAGCAAAATCTACCACGCGCGTTCTCTTTGTGAACAAAGCCGGTGGTCGGAGGTGTTGGTGTTTGCCCAGCAATGGGTCGCCGAAAATCCGGCGGACGCCAAGGCTCTGTATTATGCCGGGATAGCTTTGGGCGCACTGGGACGGCTGTTTGATGCCGAAACCAGCTATCGCCGAGCGCTCGCATTGGACGCGACAAATTTTAAGGTCTGGAACAATTTGGCGGCACTGCTGTTTGGCGCGATGAATCGTCCAGACGAGGCTGCCCAGTGTCTAGTGCAGGCACTACAAATTAATCCGAAAAACCCGCTTGGTTGGGCGAACCTAGCAAGCATGAATGGCCAGCTCAGCCGCCACGCCCAAGCGCTGGAGTGCGCGGAACGCGCGCTCGCACTCGAACCGCACATGGTTGAGGCTCATCTGTTGCGGGCGCGCGCAGCACAGATATTAGGTAAACCTGAGATTGTTCGCGTGGCTAGCGAGACGCTGGGGAAACTGCCGCCGCAGAATTTCCGCCGAATGCGTTGAACTCCTCCGCTTGTGAATTAAATACTTTCACCTTATCTTAAATTGTGATTTACGACGCATCACTCGACGAATTGTTGCAAAAAGTTTGGAACGGCGCCCGCATCAATGGTGCCGATGCGTTGCGACTTTTTCATCTGCCATTAGAGGAGCTTGGCACGCTCGCTGACCACCGCCGCCAGCTTGCTAAGGCAAAGGCATACAATGGTCGTGGCAACGAAATCGTCACGTTCAACGTAGATCGTAATGTAAACTACACCAATGTCTGCAATGTCTATTGCAAGTTCTGTGCATTTTATCGCGTGGAAAAGGACGATGATTCCTACGTCATTTCGCACGCTGAAATGGACCAGAAAATTGCCGAGACACTTGCACTCGGGGGTACGCAGATTCTCATGCAAGGTGGCCATCATCCAAAACTGACGAAGCAGTGGTATCTGGATATGCTGTCGCACATCAAAAACAAGTGGCCACAGGTTAACATTCATGGTTTCAGTCCCAGCGAGTTTGTACACTTTCGAGATGTGTTTAATGAGCCACTGGAAAAAATCATCCGTGATTTCAAGTCAGCCGGGCTTGGCTCGATTCCTGGCGGTGGCGGGGAAATCCTCGTGGATCGTGTACGCCAGCGCGTCGCCCCTCTTAAGGCGATGAGCAACGACTGGCTCGAAGTTATGGACATCGCCCACCGGCTTGGACTTTATTCCAGTGCGACAATGATGTTCGGCCACGTCGAGACAATTGAAGACCGTATTGAGCATCTTGAACGCTTGCGCGTGCAGCAGGATACTTCTTTGAATCGCGTTACTGAATACAATGGTCTCGGTGTGAAGCCGGCGCATTTCACTGCATTCATCGGCTGGACGTTTCAAGCTGAGCATACGAAGCTGAAGGCCCCGACGGTGGGTGCGCATGAGTATCTGCGGACACAGGCGTTGAGCCGGATTTACCTCGATAATTTTGAGAACATCCAAAGCTCGTGGGTTACGCAGGGTTTGGAGATTGGCCAGGTCGCACTCAAGTTTGGCGCAAATGATTTGGGTAGTATCATGATTGAGGAAAATGTTGTTTCCCAGACAGGCACGACTTTCCGCATGACAGTGCCGGATATGCAGCGGCTCATCAAAGACCTAGGCTACGAACCACATCAACGCGACAACTGGTATCGGCTGGTGAATTAATTTTTTCCGGCTACTTTTTATGTCTCAATCCCCATCAACGCGAGCGATTCGTGATTCTAAGACGCGCTTCAACTGGCGTGTGAGCGATGCTATTCGCAGGCTATTAGTTTGGTGGTTAGAGTTGCGTGCGAAAATTTCCGGACGTGGCTATTATTGTTCCACATTAGCCGGCCAAGAGGATTACAATCTTACCATCAATTCTGACCTGACGGTTTCTTGCAATTGTCAGGATTACGAAGGCAACGGCCATCTAGGAGATTTACGGAGGAATTCTTTTGAGGAAATTTATTTTGGCCCGATAGCTCAGAAATTTCGTGATGACTTGGCCAGAGGCAGAATTCCGATTCCGACTTGTGTGCGCTGTTCCATACACCGTTTGCAAAAAAACGCCGCGCCGCCTGTCCCGCAACTGCCGTATCGGGGGATGCTTTTAGAAAACACCGTCGTCTGCAACGTAGACTGTATCGGCTGCGCCCGCGAAGGAGCTGCCGCCATCCGTACAACTAAGACGATGTCCCTAGAAGACCTTGGTCAAATGGCCGACCTTACCTCCCGACTTGGTTTAGAGCAGATTTTTTATCTGAACCTTGGCGAGCCGTTTTTGTCGCCTCGCATTACTCAGGAGTTGCCGATATTGCGCGCAAAAAACCCCAAGGCACGCATAGTCGTATCAACGAATGGCGTTTTGTTGAACACAGACGCTAAGCGCGAGGCTGCGCTGCAACTAAGCCATATATTATTCTCCGTACACGGTATCAGTGATCCCATGCTGGAAAAGTATATGCTGCGTAGTAGTTTCGAAAAAGCCTACGCTGCGATGCGTGATATGGTGGCCTATCGCGATGCGCGCGGTAGCAAGGTGCCGGTATTGGAATGGAAATATCTGCTCTTTAACTGGAACGACCATCCATCGCACATCGCGCATGCCGTCAAAATGGCGAAGGACATTGGCGTTGACATCATTTCGTTCTGGCCGACCCAAAATCCATTTTACGGGATGTCGTGGCGCTACAAGCTTGGCTTGATGAAAAATATCGGCACCAAATGCTGGAAAGGTCACGAGATTATTTTACGGCCGGAAAATATTCCTGCCAATCAAATCCATTGAGGGCGCGTAATGCAGCCAAAATCCAAAACCAACGCCCGTAACCGTGTATTGTCTCAATGGCGTGGTATAGATTACGCTCCACTGGAAATTGCCCGCATCACGCCTGCGCGGCTACCCGGCGAGATGTTGCCAGCTTTGATGAAAGAACTGCGACTGGAAACGCGTCAAGCCGAAGCGGAAGTCATTAAGGTTTGGAATGCTTCAATTGATCCGGTCGTTACTGCGCATGCGCAGCCGGTTAACCTACACAAGGGAACTTTATTCGTGAAAGTTGACAGTAGTGTTTGGCTTACGGAAATTGTCCGTTATCGTCGTAAGGAAATCGTTGAGCGTTTGCAGCATAGTTTCGGAAAATCGGTCGTCCAGAAAATTTCCTTCCGTATCGGATAGAGCCGGAATGTAGGTATGACCTACTGGTGAGTTTTGGTATTCGCCTTCGAAGACTGGCACGCGGGAATACCACCAGCCAACTCATCTCATCAATTTCATCTGTGCAGGCGTGAGTAGCCATGCGAGCTTTGCACATTTCCCAAAGCGAAGCTTTTCAATTTCCAGTTTTGCCAACCCGCCCTTTTTCAGCAAAAAACCACTGTCTAAGTCACCGGTTACGAGCAGCGCGATTAATTGGCTAAGATCAGGCTCGTGGCCGACGAGTAGTAGATTTCTAGGGATATTAGTCAGCTTAGCAATTTTTTGAATGAGCAGTTTGACGTCGGCACTTGGCTTTAATTCGTCTAAGTATGAAAGATGTCGCTTGAATTCAAATTTTGCTGCAATTATTTCTGCTGTCTGACTGGCTCGGACGAGCGGGCTGGAAAATATCAGATCAAAATCCAGTTCAAGAGTACGCATGGCAGTCGTAACATGGCGCAATTGCTTTTTACCTTTTTGCGTAAGCAGGCGAGCGGCGTCATTGCAATGATTAAATTCCTTGCGTTCTACCGCGATGCCATGTCTCAAAAGAAAAAGGTTCATACCGGAACATACACCGCTGTGCATTGTTGGCAAATGTTCACGAAATGTCACAATTTACGTTTTGGTTTGGTCGCGGAAGTTTTTTATGCTGGGCGTAATGCAAATCTCGCGCCGCGCCGTGATTGACGTTGGCACCAATTCGGTAAAACTGCTGGTTGCCGATGTGGCGGGGACGGAGGTTCACCCGGTACATGAAGAGAGCCGTCAAACGCGGCTCGGCAAGGGATTTTACGAATCGCACAGGCTCCAGCCTGAGCCCATTGCCCGAACTGCTGAGGCCGTTTGGGAATTTGCGGGTATGGCCCGCCAACATAGCGCAGACTCCATTAGGGTAATTGCAACCAGTGCCGCACGCGACGCAACTAACTCGAGTGATTTAACCGATGCCATAGAGAAGGCATCTGGTTTGAAAACGGAGATCATCACCGGCGCGCGCGAGGCAGACTGGGCTTTTCGTGGCGTGACCACCGACTCGCAACTCGCTAAAACGCCGCTGCTATTGCTTGATGTTGGTGGCGGCAGCACGGAATTCATCCTAGGACACGGCAAAAAAAAATCTTTCGGGTACAGTTTTCACCTCGGTACGGTGCGACTTATGGAAAAATTTCCGCATGGGGACCCGCCGACCAAAGCTGAGTTCAACGCGGCCCGTGACTGGATAAAAAATATGTTAGACGCAGAAGTCTGGCCACTACTCGAACCGGCGCTGCTCCATGAAAAAAAATCCGGCGTGGTAAAGCTCGTTGGCACGGGCGGTACGCCGGGAATTCTTGCGCGAATTGAGAAAAAACTAGACCGTTTCGACCGCAATAAGATTGAAGGCACAATCTTAAGTTTTGAAAAAGTTGTCGCCCACCGGAAAAATCTATGGCGCAGTCCATTGGCCGAACGTAAGGAAATCCCCGGTTTGCCGAAGCTTCGAGCTGATGTCATTCTCACCGGCGTTTTGATTTACGAGGTTGTGATGGAGGAGTTTGGATTTTCAGAATTACTTGCAAGTACCCGTGGCCTCCGCTTTGCAGCTGTTATGGACAATTAATGGATTTTAGAAAAGCAGAAGCTATTTTTTGTTCCAACCTTCCTCCTTTCCTTATTTAATTTGTCCATGCGTGTTTTAATTGTTGGCTGCGGTTATATCGGCATACCGCTCGGAAAAGAGCTGGCACGACTAGGTCACAAAGTATTCGGCCTGCGCCGCAGTGTGCTCGCCGAAGCAGAATTGCAGGCCGCAGCCATCGTACCGTTGCAGGCTGACATCACACGAATCGAAACCCTCAAAAAACTTCCCCGTGATTTTGACTGGGTAGTGAACTGCACCGCGTCCGGCGGTGGCGGCGCAGACGACTACCGGAAAGTATATCTGGAGGGAAACCGCAATTTAGTTGCGTGGCTCGCTGGTATGCCGTTGAAAAAATTTTTATATACTAGCAGCACCAGCGTATACGGGCAAAACGACGGCACGAACGTCACGGAAAAGAGTTCGGTAGAACCGGAGGCGGATACAGCAAAAGTTTTGGTGGATACCGAAAAATTCCTGATGTCAGCGGTGACTGAGCGCCAATTTCCAGCTGTGATTCTGCGCGTGGCGGGTATTTATGGACCGGGGCGTGGGCATTCGTTTAAATCATTTTTGTGCGGTACGGCGCGTATAGAAGGTGACGGAACTCGGTGGCTGAACATGGTTCACCGCGCTGATTTAATTGGAGTCATCATCACAGCCTTGCATGATGCTAGGTCTGGGGAAATTTTTAACGTGGCGGACAATGAACCGGTGAGTCAGCGGAGTTTTTTTGAGTGGCTGGCAACAGAATTGAAACGGTCAGTGCCGACAGAAATTCTAGCCGATGCGGAAATCTGGCGCAAACGCGGGATTACTAACAAGCGCGTGAGTAACGCAAAGCTTCGTGAGGAATTAAAATACTCATTTCAGTTCCCCAATTTCCGCGTGGGCTATGCGGCAGAAATTGCACGGCTAAAAATCGAAGGCGGGCTAGATTTTTAGACTGCGTTGTCTCCCTTTTCGTCGGTGCGTATACGGATGGCCTCCTCAATGGAAGTAATAAATACTTTGCCGTCACCAATCTTTCCGGTCTTAGCAGCCTTAATGATAGCGGCCACGGCGGCGTCCTTTACGTTGTCGGCCACGACGGTTTCAATTTTAATTTTAGGCAAAAAATCCACAGTGTATTCGCTGCCGCGATAAATTTCAGTGTGACCTTTTTGCCGCCCAAAGCCTTTAACTTCGCTTACGGTCATGCCTTGGATGCCTAGTTCGTTGAGTGCGTCCTTAACTTCAGAAAGCTTGAACGGCTTGATGATAGCTTCAATTTTTTTCATAGATTTCATTCATTATAGGCGCGCTCACCATGCTGTGACAAGTCGAGTCCAACACTTTCGTCTTCCTGATCCACGCGCAAACCAATGGTGGCGTCCACCCCTTTGACAATAAAAAATGTCCCGACCGCCGCGAGCACGACAGTGAATGCAACGCCGATCAATTGATTGATAAACTGATGTGAACTGCCAGCGAGCGAAGCTGTGATGCCGTTCACCTTGAAGGTTGTCGTAATGGCGGGGTTAATATCCGCGCTGGCGAGGAATCCAAGCATCAACATGCCCACTACGCTACCCATGCCGTGAACACCGAATACGTCCAGCGAATCGTCGTAGTTAAACAGGGATTTAATTTTTGTTACCGCCGTGTAACAAACAATACCAGCTGCAAGACCAATACAAAAGGCCGCTGGAATGCTAACAAATCCTGACGCTGGAGTAATTGTGGCCAGACCCGCGACCATGCCAGCTGCCGCGCCGAGCACGCTGGGTTTTCCTTTTAATTTCCATTCCATCACGGCCCAGCTCAATGCTGCCGCCGCCGCCGAAAAGTGCGTGGCAGCAAAGGCGCTCGTCGCCAGTGAACCTGCATTAAGCGCACTGCCGGCGTTGAAACCGAACCATCCAACCCACAACAAACCAGTGCCGACCAAAGACAATACAACGTTGTGTGGCACCATCTGCTCTCGCGGAAAGCCGGCGCGTTTGCCGATCATGATTGCAAACACGAGCGCTGAAACACCGGAGCTAATATGAACTACCGTGCCACCGGCGAAGTCGAGAACGGGAATTTCCCCGCCGAGCGCCCAGTTGAAAAAGCCGCCTTTACCCCAAACCATGTGGCAGAGTGGAAAATAAATCAAAATCGCCCAGATTAGCATGAAGGCCACATAAGCTTTGAACTTTACTCGTTCTGCCACCGCGCCGCTAATTAGCGCGGGCGTGATGATGGCGAACATCATTTGAAACAACATGAATGTTTCCTCGGGGATGGTTGGAGCATAATCCGCGTTAGGTGCCGCGCCGACGCCCTTCAAAAACAGATGCGTCATTGGGTTGCCGCAAAACGCATTACCGGGCGCGAATGCCATGCTATACCCGAATACCATCCATAAGGCTGAAATGAGAGCCATCAAAATCAAACTGTGCATCATTGTGGACAACACGTTTTTCGTCCGCACCAAACCGCCGTAAAACAGGATTAAACCTGGAGCTGTCATCATTAGCACCAGCGCGGAACTGGCGAGTAGCCAGGCGTTATCGCCATTATTGATTGGGACCACAGGGGTAACAGCAGCTTGAAGTTGGTTGCCGACGGGTTTTTCGTCAGCCGCACCAGCTAGGTCGGAAAAAACTAAACAAAGGTAAAAAAAGCATAAAAAAACAAAAAACTTCTTTGCGATTGGATGAGGGGATTTCATGGAGGCGAAGTTCACCAAATGTACATCGCACTGTCAAACCCAGCTTTGCTGAAAAGTTGTTCGATTTTGTTCCGGTTCATGTTTAGCTTTCCCATCGCAATGTTCGCCGAAACTCAACTCACGCCCATGATGGCGCAGTATCGCCGTATCAAAGGCGAACTACCGAAGGATGCTCTTCTGCTTTTCCGGCTGGGTGATTTTTACGAGATGTTTTTTGAAGATGCACAAACTGGCGCGCAGTTGCTTAACCTCTCGCTTACCGCGCGCAATGGCGTTCCGATGTGTGGTCTGCCGCATCACGCCGCCAACGGCTACATCGCGCGTATTTTGAAAAGTGGACGTAAGGTTGCAATCTGTGATCAGACCGAAGACGCGAAGCCAGGCAAGCTTGTGAATCGTGAAGTAACACAAATTCTCTCACCCGGTACGCATTTTGACGAACGGATGCTCGTTGCGGAACGGAATAATTTTCTGGCTGCCGTTTATCCGTCGGGAAAAATTTTCGGCCTCGCGCTAGTCGATTTGACTACCGGAGATTTTTTGACGACGGAATTGGAAAACCATGCTGCTTTACTGGCCGAGTTGGAACGGTTGCGTCCGACAGAAATCATTTTTCCCACTGAAGCAGTTTCACTACGCGATTTACTACGCGCCGGATTCCAGATTTTAAGTGGCTATGACGATTGGACTTTCGCGCCGGAAACCGCGTTCTTTATGGTTAAGGAGCAGTTCAAGGTTGCCTCCCTTGACGGTTTCGGGCTCAAAGATAGGCATGCCGCCATTGGCGCTGCGGGCGGGGCGTTACATTACCTCACGCAGAATCTGCGCCGTGACGTAAAACACCTCACGCGCATTTCGTTTTACCAACGTAGTGATTTTCTAACGCTGGATTACACGACGCTGCGACATTTGGAAATCCTTGAACCTCAGCGCCATGACGCACCCCGCAATGCCTCACTTTACGGCGCACTCAACAAGACTGTCACACCGATGGGTGCGCGGCTTCTACGCAACTGGCTCTCGCAACCGCTTGCCAAAGTGGAACCGATCCGGCAGCGTCAGGACGCTGTGGAAACGTTCATCAACAATTCTTTTGGTCTCGACGCATTTCGCCAGCAGCTAGGGCAGGTGCGTGACCTCGAACGCACGTTGGGTCGTTTAAGTTCCGGCAGCGGCAATGCGCGCGACTTAGTCGCGCTACGTTTAGCGCTCGAACAAATTCCGCCACTGAAACAAATACTTCTAAACTTGGTAATTGAGATTAGGAAAGACGGTTTAAATGAAAACCAGAGCCTCCTCACTGCAGTTCCTACTAGTGAAGAATCAAATCACTTGCGACAAGTCAGCTTGATTGCCGAACTGGATTTGCAAATCTCTGAATCACCCGACCTCGTCGAAATAATTTCCCGCGCCATAGTGGACGAGCCACCACTGCCCATCAAAGAAGGCGGCATGATTCGTGACGGATTTGACTCGGCGCTGGATGAATTACGTAATGCGCAGCGCGATGGTAAGGATTGGATTGCCAAATTGCAGGCCGATGAAATTGCGTCGACCGGAATTTCCTCACTAAAAGTCCGGTTCAATTCGGTTTTTGGTTATTACATCGAAGTTACCAAGACGAATCTCGATAAGGTACCGGCGCATTATCATCGCAAGCAAACCGTTGCTAATGGCGAGCGTTTCATCACGCCGGAGTTGAAGGCGATGGAAGGCAAAATTCTTGGTGCAGAAGAGCGTAGTGTTAAATTGGAATACGAAATCTTCCAGCGCGTGCGCGAAGAAGTACTTGGTCGGCTGCCCAAAATCCAGCAGACCGCAGCCGCCTTGGCCCAATTGGATGTACTGTCGTCATTCGCCGAAACTGCCAGGCTGCATAATTATAGCCGCCCGCATGTCGCTGGTGAAGGTGTGCTGCAAATCCGTGACGGCCGGCATCCGGTATTAGAACAGCAACTCGTCGAGGAGCGATTTGTACCGAACGATACGGGGTTCAATACCGAACTCCAAATTGCGCTCATTACCGGGCCGAACATGGCGGGTAAATCTACTTACATCCGCCAGGTGGCGCTACTAGCGTTACTCGCGCACACCGGCAGTTTTGTGCCGGCGACGAAAGCGCGGATTGATCTTGTTGACCGTATTTTTACACGCATCGGGGCGAGCGATGATTTGTCACGCGGACAATCCACGTTCATGGTCGAGATGACTGAAACCGCTAACATTTTGAACAATGCCACCCCGCACAGCCTCATCGTGCTGGACGAAATCGGCCGTGGCACGAGCACCTTTGACGGACTATCGCTAGCGTGGAGCATTGTAGAATTTCTGCATAATCAGGTTGGTGCGAAAACGCTGTTCGCCACGCATTATCACGAATTGACCGAACTCGCCGCGCGTCTGCCGCGCATCAAGAATTTCAACGTCGCCGTGCGCGAGTGGCACGACCAGATTGTATTCCTTCGCAAAATCGTCGAGGGTGGCACGGACAAGAGCTACGGCATCCAGGTCGCACGGCTGGCAGGTGTGCCCAAGGAAGTTTTAGAACGCGCTAAACAAATCCTCGGTAATCTGGAAGAATCCGAACTCACGCCGGAAGGCAACGTGCGTCAACCGCGCCGCCAGCAAGACCGGGAGAAACTAAAATCCCTTGCGCCACCGCCGCAGATGGATTTGTTTAGCCAGGATAGGTCCCCGATTTCTACCTGATCAGGCCAACGTTTGAGGCCAGAAGCTTCGAGCTTTTCTAAACCTTGCCGCAAAAAGGTTGTTTCCGCCGAGTGAATTTGTTGCGACAGTCAGGGCAGGTTTTACTGTGAATATTTCATCCGCCAATTTTGTATGTAGCGCGCCGGATCTGGCCTCGTGTCCGGATGAGTCCTTGCCGGAGTTCGCCTTCATCGGCCGCTCGAACGTCGGCAAGTCATCACTATTGAATACGCTGGCGGGTGTGGAAAGGCTGGCGCGCGTCTCGCCAACGCCGGGGTTCACAAAGCTCATTAATTTTTATGCCATGGGCAAAACCTGGCGGCTCGTGGACCTGCCCGGCTACGGTTATGCAGAGGGTTCCCGCAAACACGTTTCTCAATTCAACCGGGCGGCGGCAAATTACATCAAGCGCCGGCCGAATCTTTGCTGCGTTTTTCTGCTGATAGATTCTGGTCTTGAACCACAGCCGATTGATTTGGAATTTGTGCAATGGCTTGCCAGTCATGCGTTGCCCTTTGTAATTGTATTCACGAAGACGGACCGCGGTACGCCGGAACAAATTCAGTCAAACATCGCAGCGTTCAAGGCGGGCATCGCCGTCTGGTTCGAGCAGTTGCCGGAGATTTATCAGTGCTCCTCTGAAACCGGGCATGGCCGGACCGAACTACTCGCCGTTATCAGCAAAATTGTGGATGCCGGCCCAGCGTTGTCCGAACCCGCGCCACCGACAGTGCCGTTTCCCCCGGAAATCGAACCGCCATTCCGAATGCAGATACGCGCCGGCAATGTGCGCGAAAAAGATCCGCTCGCCAAAAAAAAACTCAAGGGCGCCCGGCCTTGGTAAGTTTGGCGCTGCGTCACTTGCGAATTTCCAGTTTAGTCATATTTTGTTCGCGCTATGGAAAATAATTTAACTTCGACTCCGCACCTGTTTTCACCGCTGACCATTCGTTCGGTGACGCTGCGCAATCGCATCGGCGTTTCGCCCATGTGCCAATATTCAGCCACGGACGGCGTCGCGAACGATTGGCATTATGTCCATCTTGGCTCGCGCGCCGTCGGCGGCGCGGGACTTGTCATCGTTGAGGCTACAGGCGTCGCGCCGGAAGGCCGCATCACCCCGGGCTGTCTTGGTTTGTGGGGTGAGCAGCACATCGAGCCGCTCGCGCGCATCGCAAAGTTCGTGAAGGCGCATGGCGCGGTGGCCGGAATTCAGATTGCGCACGCTGGTCGCAAGGCGTCTGCCGATCTGCCTTGGAATGGCGGCGCGCATTTATCCGCCGCGCAAGGCGGTTGGGAAACCATTGCGCCCAGCGCCATCGCCTTTGGTGGTGAATTGACGAAAGTTCCGCGCGCGATGACGGAAGCTGAAATCGTCCGGGTGCAAAATGATTTTGTGGCGGCCGCTAAGCGCGCACTAACGGCTGGCTTTGAATGGCTGGAGTTGCACGCGGCGCACGGTTATTTGTTCAACGAATTTCTTTCGCCACTCACGAACCAGCGCACGGATAAATATGGTGGCAGTTTTGAAAATCGAACCCGCCTGCTGCTCGACACCACGCGCGCTGTCCGGAAAGTCTGGCCGGATCATCTGCCGCTCGCCGTGCGCATTTCGGCAACCGACTGGAGGGAAGACGGTTGGCAGATCGAAGATAGTATCGCGCTGGCAAAATTACTTAAAGCCGAGGGCGTTGATTTGATGGACTGCAGTTCCGGTGGCGTGGTGCCGGATGCAAAAATCACGGTAAAGCCCGGCTATCAAGTTCCCTTCGCCGAAAAAGTCCGGCACGGCGCGGGCATCGCCACTGCGACCGTGGGTTTCATCACCGAACCGAAACTGGCGGATGACATCGTGCGCAACGGTCAAGCTGACGTGGTGCTGCTTGCCCGGCAGATGCTCGTGGATCCCTATTGGCCAGCGCACGCCGCCAAGGCGCTGGGTCATAAGCTAACGCCGCCGAACCAATACGCGCGCGCCTGGTAAGCCGCCGCGCTTGAACATTCCTGTCGAGAGGATTACTTTTTCTTTATGCCAATTTACGAATTTCATTGTGCCCAGTGCGAAAAAGATTCCGAAATCCTAATCCGCTCCGCTGAATGGCAGGGGACAAAATGTCCGCATTGCGGTTCCGCGAAGCTGGCCAAGAAATTTTCCACCTTCGCTTCTGCCGGAGCCGGCAATGACACTAATGCGAGCAGAAAAGCCAGCGGTGGTAGTGGTGGCTGTTGTGGAGGGCATTGTCACGGCGGCCATTGAGGCGAAATACTTCGCCGCATGAATTTGAAGCATGATGCGCGCGCCATCGCCGGCCAGTTTCAACTGGCCGGCGAATTTCTGCAGGCCGAACCGTTTGGCAGCGGCCACATCAACGATACTTACCGCTTCACACTTGCAACCGGCAGCGCGCGCAGCCGTTTTATTTTGCAGCGCTTAAACACGGCGGTTTTCCAGAATCCCGCCGCCGTCATGGAAAACATCCGGCGCGTCACGGCCCATCTGGCCGGAAAAAAAGCCCGCGCCCTCACGCTGATTCCGGCACGTGATGGCAAATCGTTTCATTGCGACGCAGACGGATACTGGTGGCGCATCTTTCCGTTTATCGAAAAGACGTGCGCAGTGGATGTCGTGGAATCGCCCGCCCAGGCGTTCGCGGCCGCCCAAGCGTTTGGCAATTTTCAAAAACTTCTCGAAGATCTGCCCGCACCCCGATTGCACGAGACGATTCCTGATTTTCATCATACGCCCAAACGCATGGCCGCTTTGGAAAAAACCATTGGCGCCGATGCGCAAAACCGCGCCGCTTCCGCCAAGGCGGAAATCGAATTCGCCCTGAAAAATGCGGCGATATGCTCTGTCCTGCTCGATGCGAATCTGCCGGAGCGAGTCACGCACAACGACACAAAGATGAATAATGTGCTGCTCGATACGGCGACCGGCGAAGGCGTTTGCGTGATTGATTTGGATACGGTGATGCCCGGGCTCGCGCTTTATGATTTCGGCGACATGGTACGTTCGATGACGAATCCGGCGGCGGAAGGCGAACGCGATCTGGCAAAAGTCGAGATGCAGTTTCCGTTGTTCGAGGCGTTGCTGCGCGGCTATCTGGCGGGCACCGGAGATTTTCTGACACCGGCGAAAAAAAATCTGCTGCCGGTCTCCGGCCAGCTCATCACCTTCGAGCTGGGCCTCCGCTTCCTGACCGATTTTCTGGCAGGCGATGCTTATTTCAAAGTTCGTCAATCCGGCGAAAACCTCGACCGCTGCCGTGCGCAGTTCAAATTGTTTGAATCCATCCGCCGGCAGGAACTGGCCATGCGCAAACTCGTGGCCGCGATTTAAAGCCGAATTTACGGCACGAACTTTTCTTCACCGATTTTCAGTGGAAAGGACTTCAAAACGCGATAAACCGGGTTTTAGGGGTAAAACTGTCCCAAGACAGGACACAAATGCGGTTTTGAGCGGGAATAAAATGAAATTCTTCCGGATAACGCTGTCTGACTTCCATGCGTCGGAGACATTCTTCAGGAAGTAGCCAACGTTTTTCCGTGAGTGAAGGTGGTTTTTCCGTGTGTCGAGGTGGGGATTCCGTGAGTGAAGCGGCGGCTTCCGTGCGGCGGCGAGGTATATCTGGAAGCCAACCGGCGAGTTCCGTGCGTCGGTCACCGACCTCCGTGCGCCAAAGAGTGGCTCCCGGAAGTCCGGGACGGTTTTCCGGAAGAAAATGGGCGTCAACCGTCAGCCGGCGGATTTGTTACAGCGTCAGCGCCGCGTCCCAGTCTTTCCAGACCGGTTCGTAGCCTAGGGTGCGGATGCGCGCAGCCACTTCGCCAGGCGTGCGCTCGTCGGCGATATTGAACTGGCCGGTGGCGTTCGTCGCGCGGTTTTCCACGGGCGCCCATTCGCTCGCGCCGGACGCGAGTTCCTTGATAAGGCCGCGCTCGGTGTGATGGATTTTCTCGCGACCCGCACCGGTGTAGCCGCCCGGCTCGGTGCGCGCCCCGGCGCTCATCGTGGTGACGCCCAGCGGAATCAAGCCGTCGCGGAGCTTTGGATTTTCGCGTGTGGACAAAACAATTCCCACGTCAGGAAACATCAGGCGGAGGGCGCAAATGAGTTGCGCCAGCTCGCGGTCGCTGATGTGCGTGAGGGCTTGAAACTCGCCGGCGCAGGGCCGGATGCGCACGGTGGAAATGGTGAGGGCGGCCTTCCAGCAATTGCGCAACAGATAATCGGCATGCGCCGCCGCGCTCAGCGCTTCGTAGCGCCAGTCGGCCAAACCGTACAGCGGGCTGATGCCGAGCCGGCGGAAACCGGCGGCGTAGGCGCGCTCGGGTGTTTCGAGGCGCCAGTCGAAATTTCGTTTCGGCCCGGCGGTGTGCATCTCGGCATAGACCGCGCGGTCGTAAGTTTCTTGATACACCACGAGTCCGTCCGCGCCGGCGGCGACGAGCGGACGATATTCCGCCACTTCCATCGGACCGACTTCGAGCGATACGCTGGGCCAGTCGGCATGCAGGGCGGCAATGCAGTCGCGCAGATAGCCGTTGGAAACAAATTTGGGATGTTCGCCCGCCACGAGCAAAATATTGCGGAAGCCCTGCGCCTTGAGCGCCTGCGCTTCCTGCCGCATTTCATCGAGCGAGAGCGTGACGCGGAGAATCGGGTTGTCGCGCGAGAAGCCGCAGTAGGAACAATTGTTGACGCATTCGTTGGAAAGATACAGCGGCGCAAATAGCCGGATGGTCTTGCCGAAGCGCTGCTGCGTCAGCAGATGCGCGCGCTGGCCCATGGCTTCCAGATTTTCCGTGGCGGCCGGCGAAATCAGCGCGGCGAAGTCGGCGAGGGAAAATTTATTTCTGGCAACCGCCTCGCGCGCGGCGGCAGCGGTGGTGCCGAGCGATTTTTTGACGAGGGCAGCCAGCGGCAATGAATTGAATTCAGCGACAAAACTCACGGGAACAATCTAGCAGAGAAGCCATCGAAGTCGAGACGACGGCTTGATTCGCTTTGCGCCGCTCTGCTACCGTCAGCCGCCTTGAAAACGAATGCCGCCTTGTCCGCGCTCGGTCGCCGTACCGCGCCGCCCGCCATTTCGTGGTTGATGAAAACCGCGCTGTCGCGGCCGAAGCTGATTTCGCTCGCCGCTGGTTTTACGGACAACGCCACGCTGCCCACGAAAATTTCGCGCCAGCTGCTAAATGAAATTCTACTTTCGCCCAAAACCGGCCGGCCTGCATTGCAATACGGCATCAGTGCCGGCGAAAACACTTTGCGCGAACTTACCGCCACACATCTCCAAAAGCTCGACGGCGGCCATGACCGCGCGCATTCGCCGGAACGCGTGCTCATCACCGGCGGTTCGCAGCAGTTGCTCTACATGACGCTGGAGGCGCTGTGCGACGAAGGCGATATCGTGCTCGTCGAGGATCCAACGTATTTTGTTTTTCTAAGCATTCTCCAAAGTCGAAATATAAAGGCGCGCGGCGTGAAGTTGGAGCCCGACGGCGTTGATCTGACGCACCTGGAAAAAATCCTGACGCAGTTGCAAAAGTCCGGCGAGCTGCGGCGCGTTAAGGCGCTTTACCTCGTCACGTATTTTCAAAATCCTACCGGCGCAACCACCAGCCTGACCAAGAAGCATGCGGTTCTGAAGCTACTGAAGAAATTCGAGCGCGCCGCTGGACACCCGCTGTATTTCATCGAAGACGCGGCGTATCGTGAGCTGCGCTTTGATCACGGCGAGGATGTGCCGACTGCGTTGACGCTGCCCGGCGCGCGCGAACGTGTGATTTATGCTGGTACTTACAGCAAGCCGTTCGCGACTGGTGTGCGCGTGGGCTTTGGGATTTTGCCGGAACCGGTTTACACCACCGTCTTGCGCATCAAGGGCAATCATGATTTCGGCACCGCGAATCTGCTGCAACATTTGCTCGCCCGAGCGCTGGCCACGAAGCTTTACGACCGACATGTTGCGATAATCCGGAAAAATTACGCCCGCAAAGCGCGGTTGATGCAGTTGGCGCTGGCTAAACATTTTCCGGCGAATGTGGAAATCTGGGAGGCTGGTGGCGGGCTGTATTTCTGGGCGCGACTGCCTAAGGAAATTTCCACCGGTATGAAATCGAAGGTGTTTCAAGCCGCGCTGAAGGCGGATGTGCTCTACGTTCCCGGTGAAATCTGCTACGCCGATGATTCGACGCGAGCCAAACCAGATTGCGAAATGCGCATCAGCTTTGGCAGTGCGAATGAAGAGAACATCCGCGAGGGAATTAAGCGGCTTGGTGTGGTGCTGAAGAAATTTGTTTGAGAAGAAGGCGCGGCAGGTTTCTATGCTGTCGCTAGGTTATCTTCCAAGACTTTCGAGTGCGCGGTATTTTCCGTTGGCTCGGCGGGGTGGCCTTCGGCCAAGACCTTAATGGGTTCGTAAAAAGTATTTCGCTGCACCGGCGTACGACCGACTTCGCGGATGGCCTTGACCATGTCGGCCTCCGTCTGCAATTGCGGCGAGGTCGCGCCGGCCATGTGGAAGATGTGCTCCTCGATGATGGTGCCATGGATGTCGTCCGCGCCGTAGCTCAACGCCACTTGTGCGAGCTTCATGCCAAGCCCGACCCAGTAAGCAGTGATGTGCGGAAAATTGTCGAGATAGATGCGGCTAACCGCGATGGTGCGCAGCGAATCAAAGCCGGTCGGTGGATTCTTAACTGGGATGTCGTTGTTCTCCGGCTGATACGCGAGCGGAATCAACGCAGTGAAACCATGGGTTTCGTCCTGTAAGGCGCGCAGTTGCCGTAGATGATCCACGCGGTCGGCAAGACTTTCGACGTGTCCGTAAAGCATCGTGCAGGTGCTACGCTGGCCTAGCTTGTGCCAGGTGCGATGCACATCGAGATACTCGTCGGCAGACTCCTTGCCTTTGGCGATTTGTGAACGGACTTCCTTGCGGAAAATTTCTGCGCCGCCGCCGGTCAGTGAGTCGAGACCGGCGGTCTTCAATTCGGTGAGCGTTTCCAAGACAGTCTTTTTAGCGAGCCAAGCGAGGTGGAGGATCTCAATCGCGGTAAAACATTTTAGTTGCAGTCGCGCGTCGAGTTTTTTCAACGCCCTCAGCGTGTCCGTGTAATAACTGAAAGGCAGCGACGGGTGCAATCCGCCGACGATGTGTAGTTCTGTGATGCCTAGCTTCAGCGCCTCGCGAGCCTTTTCGACAATCTGCGATACGGACAGCTCAAAGCCGTCGGCGTCGCGCTTCTTCCGCGCGAAAGAGCAGAACTGGCACGAGAGGATGCAATAGTTAGAGTAGTTGATGTAGCGATTGATGATGAAGCTCGCGCGGTTGCCGACCTTCCGCTGCCGCACGAAATCTGCAATGGCACCTAATGCGTTCAGATCTTTGCTTTCAAACAGTCGCAGTGCGTCAGTCTCGGAAATGCGTTCGCCCGCGACTACCTTGTCGTAGAGGTCACGGAGTTCGCTGCGCTGGATGAAAAAATTCATTGCAGCCATTATACAGCTTAGCGCGAGCAAGGCAAATGCGGCTGGGCGAGTGACTGCAAAGATTAAACCTCGCGCACCACGCCCCAATAAACGTCTAGCCGTTTGCCGAGATATAACTTCACGGCCTTAACGAGGACTTTAGCCTCCTCTTTCTGGCCAGCGGCGATGATGTCCTTTAATTCCATGCCAGGCGTGATGGCAAAGGAGGCTTGCGCGATAATCGGGCCTTCGTCGAGCCGCATCGAGACAAAATGCGCGGTGACGCCAGCGATTTTCACACCGCTTTCGTAGGCCTGCCGGTAGGCCTGCGGGCCGGGAAAATTTGGCAGCAGCGACGGATGAATGTTGATAATCTTGTTCTTGTGCCGCCAAACAAAGTTAGGCGAGAGAATTTTCATGAACCGCGCCAGTACAATGAAATCGATCTCGTGTTTTTCCAGAAGTTCCAGCGCGGTATTTTCAGACTTGGCGCGGTCATGCCAGTCAAGATGCGCGAAAGGCAGCTTATGTTTTTTGGTGCGCGGCGCGAAATCCGCGTGGTTGCCGATGACCAATGCTGGTTCCGCCGGTAATTTTGCCGCCAACAGCGCGTTGAAGCAGTGCGTCTCTTTCGTCACCATTATGGCGAAACGCTGCCGGCTTGTGGGGTTGGTCAAGCGCAGCTTGATTTCCATTCCAAGCGATATCGCAAGTGCATCAAGGCCGACGCGGAGTATGTCTGTTTTCAAGGCACCGCGCTTCCAAGAAGCTTGAAGCGTCATGCTGAACTGGCCGCGGGTGACCTGCTCCTCCAGCGCCTCGATGTTGGCGTGCTGCTCAAAGAGGAAATTAGTGACACGGGCGATAACACCGGTCTTGTCGCGCCCGATAACGGTAATGGTGGCGAACTGCTTCATGGGCACAGGAATAAACTGAAGTCCACCAAATTTAAAGGAATTTGCAGGGTTTCCAACCTGCTGGGCTGCGCTTTGGGTTTGTAAATCATGAGATAATCTGCAACTTTTCGCAGCTCGGATTGTTCAATTTGAACCTAAATGGCCTTTAGCCCAGTCAGAAATCTCGTTGCGACGGTAGCGGAAGCGTCCCCGGCGCAGTTCGACGATTGGCGCAAGTCGTGGCGCGCAGCGGTGGATGCCGGCTCCAGCGAGCCGTTGCTGACCTTTGTCGCGCGTGAACGTGGCGTAGCCGAAGACGTATTTATTCAGAAGCTCGCGACCGCGCTCGCTTGGCCTTATCTCGAACTGCCGAAGCTCACGATTGAGAACGAGGTGCGCGGCAAGATTTCCACGAAAATCGCGTTTCAGTATTTTGTCCTGCCGGTGGCGATTAATAGTGGAATTTTACAGATTGCCGTCAGTGACCCTTTTGATGCGGCGATGATGAACGCCGTTCGGTTTGACGCGAAAATGCCGGTGAGCTTCGCGCTTGCAACCCGAAATGAAATCGAGAAAGCGCTGAAGAAATATTACGGCGTCGGCGCCGAAACGCTGGACGAAATGGGCGAGGGCGAGCCGATGGAGTTGGAGCTAGCTTACGACAAGGAAATCACCGAAGGCGACCAGGAAGCGAGCGTAATCAAGTTTGTAAACCAGATAATCTGGGAAGCATTCAAGGATCGTGCGACGGATATTCATTTCGAGCCGCAGGAAGAAGAGTTGCGCATCCGCAACCGCGTGGACGGTATTCTCCACCAGATACCGCTGCCGCCGACCCTTAAGCGATTTCAATCCGCCATCATCTCGCGCATCAAGGTGATGAGCGGCATGAATATCTCCGAGAAACGCCTGCCGCAGGATGGTCGTATCAATGTTCGCATCAAGGGCGAAGAAATTGACATCCGTGTTTCTACCGTGCCAACGGTTTATGGCGAATCAGTTTCACTCCGCTTGCTAACGCGCGGGAAAATTTTCCTGTCGCTCGACAAGCTTGGTTTTTCCAAGTTGGAAGAGGACGCCATCCGCGAAATCATTATCAAGCCACACGGAATTTTTCTTGTTACCGGCCCGACCGGTTCGGGTAAATCCACTTCGCTCTACGCGTTTCTCTCGGCAATTAATTCCGTTCATAAACGCATTATCACAATTGAAGAACCGGTTGAATACGAGCTCAAGGGCATCAACCAAATTGCCGTGCGCTCAGACATCGGGCTGACATTTGCAATGGGCTTGCGCCACATTTTGCGCCAGGACCCTAATGTCGTGATGGTCGGCGAAATCCGCGATAGTGAGACGGCGGACATCGCTATCCGCGCGTCACTGACCGGTCACTTGGTTTTCTCCACACTACACACGAATGATGCGCCGAGTGCGTTTACCCGTTTGACCGACATGGGCATTGAACCGTTTTTGATTGCCTCCTCCGTTGAAGCTGTTCAGGCGCAACGGCTCGTGCGTACAATTTGTCCGCATTGCAAGACGGAGCAGAAGGTAGATCACGATTATCTGCGACGTATCGGTTTTCCCGAGGCTGACATCGGCACGGCGAAATTTTGGCACGGTGCGGGTTGTGAAAACTGTCGCCAGCAAGGTTATCAAGGCCGTAAAGGTATTTATGAGCTGCTAATCGTAACAGAAGCATTGCGCCCGCTCATAATGAATCGTGCGCCGGCCACGACCATTGCTCAGCGCGCCATGGAGGCCGGCATGAGGACGCTCCGTACCGACGGTTGGAAAAAAGTAAAAGAGGGGACGACCACCATCGAGGAAATCCTGCGGGTCACCCAAATGGAAGAACATCTGGATGCCCTGAGCGGTGGCGAGGACAAAACGCAGTTCATCTCCCGAAGCTAACCAATTTTCATGGCCCGCTGGAATTCTTGCAACATCCTGCACGTCGCTCCCGACGCGAAACGCGTCTGGCAGTTTGACGCGAAGGGCGGCGGCTTCGTGCTAAATCGTGAGCAGCGGGTACCGCACACGGACCGGCTGCCTGCCAAGGGCATTGCGAAACATTGGTCGTCGCTGTGGTCACCGAAACTAAACGTCGCGTGGCTGCCGGCGGAAAGCGTCTTTCTCCGTGTAATCGAACTGCCAGCGAGCAATTTTGAGGAAACGCTCGCAATGGTGGAATTACAGCTGGAAAAATTTTCGCCACTCCCCGTCACGCAAATCGTGTGGACGATGCATGTTGTCGGTACGCACACCGCGCCGGCAAAGGGGGATGCTGCACCGGAAAGTTTACAGACGGTTATCGTGGTCGTTGTTGAACGCAGTGTGGTGGAAGAATTTTTGGGGCGTTTAGAGAAGGACGGATTTCTCGCCGACCGACTGGAGTCGCCAATGCTTGACCAACTCGCGGCCGTTTCGCCCACTGAAGAAGGTGCTTGGTTTTTTCCGTTGTCGCTTGGTGGACAAAATGCCGCGCTAGTGGCGTGGTGGTTTGGAGGTGTATGGCGGAATCTAAGTTTTGTTACGCTGCCACCCGCTGGCGACCGCGCGTTGGAATTGAAGGACCAGCTTTCCCACATTGCTTGGTCGGGCGAACTCGAGGGCTGGCTGACGGCCGCGCCAAAATGGCATCTCTTAGCAGATCCCGTGAACGCGACGGAATGGGAAAATGTTTTGCGCGCGGCGCTTAATGAACCGGTAAAAGTTTCCGCTCCGCCGGCACTTGCGGAACTCGCGGTGGCCACGGCCAAGCGGGCCGCAGCGGCGGAGAAATCCGGTCTGCTGCCAGCAGAATTTACTCTGCGGTATCATCAGCAGTTCGTCGACCGTCTATGGCTTCGAGGTCTGGCTTATGCTGGTGTGGCCTACGCCTTTTGCCTTGTCATCTATTTTTGTGCGGTGAGTGTGCTGAATTTCCGCACGACTGGCGTAGAGGCGCAAGTGGCGGCCATCAGTAATGACTACACGAACGCCCTTCAGCTCAAAGCGCGGCATGGTGTGCTCCAGGAGCGGCAACAGCTAAAATACGCGGCGCTAGACGCCTGGCAGTTGGTCGCGCAGGAATTGCCGCCGGAACTTGCCCTATCGCGGTTTAGTTTCGAAAACGGCCAGACAGTAACACTTGGCGGGCAGGTAGCGGCAGACGATATCACAAAGATTTTTGATTTCAACGATGCCATCCGCAAGGTGAAGGTGAAGGGCCAGCCGGTATTCAATCCCACGCCGGATACTAGCCAGCAGCTCAGCTATCGCACCAGTCAGGGCGGTCAGGATACCTGGAATTTCGGGCTGACACTACTGCGCACGGAAACGGAGGCGGATTCGCAATGAAAAAGTATTTCGCTCAGTTGCGCCCGATGGAGCGCCGCCTCGTTGTTGGTGTGGCGGTAGTACTAGTGTTGGTGCTGAACGCAGTGTTCATCTGGCCGCACTTTGCGGACTGGGGCAAGCTCCGAGGTCGGCTAGATGATGCGCACCGAAAATTAAAACTTTATCAAACAGCGATTTCACAAATTCCCGCCCTTCAGGCGGACGTAAAAAAATTTGAGAGCGAGGGTGAGTTCGTCGCGCCCGAAGACCAAGGTATCAACTTTATGCGCACCATTCAGGCGCAGTCCGCCCAAAGTGGTGTGGCTATTATCAACACCTCACGTCAGATTACGCATACAAACGACGCGTTTTTTGTCGAGCAGGTCGAGAATATCAACGTTCTCGCCACCGAGGATCAGCTGGTGGACTTCCTCTACAAGCTCGGCTCCGGTGCCTCGATGATTCGGGTGCGTGATTTGGAATTGCAGCCTGACCAACCGCGCCAACGGCTTGCCGCCAACATCCGGCTTGTAGCGAGCTATAGTAAAAACAAGTTGCCCGCTGCCAAAGATTCAACCGCAAATGCAAAATGAAAACTATACTTCTGACATTGGTTTTGGCCCTCGCTGGCCTTGAATTGCAGGCGCAGACGCCACCTGGTCTGCCCGGTCGCCCAGCGGGCCAGTCGCCCGGCCTGACGCGCAGCCACCAGCCGCTTTATCCCGGTGCCGCGCTGGCAACTCCGTCCGCCGCGTCCACGACGCAGGCGATTACCGTGTCCGCTCCACCGGAGGAGATGGTGCCCGCCGGCTACATCAATTTTCAAGGCGTGGATGTGAGCCAAGTCTTGGAAATCTACGCACAACTGGTGAATCGCACGCTTATCCGTGGCGCAATCCCGGCCGCACAAATCATCCTGAAGACGCAAACGCCACTCACCAAGAGCGAGGCCATCGAGGCGCTTCAAGCAGTGTTGGCGCTGAACGGAATCGCCGTGGTAAACATCGGTGACAAGTTCGTAAAGGTGCTGCCGGTGGGTGACGCCAATTCCGCCGGCGCTTCCTTCGACGACACCGACGCAACCAATCTGCCGACCCTCGGTTCCTACGTTACGCACATCGTCCAGTTGAAATATGTTAAGCCCAGCGAGATGGTGCAAGTCATCCAGCCGTTTTCCAAACTGGCCAATTCCATTCTCGCGATTGACAGCAATGGCATCCTCGTCCTGCGCGACAACGCAGAAAACGTCAAGCGCATGCTCGAGATGATTGACAAGGTGGATATCAGTACGCCAACCGAATACATCTCCGAAGTCATCCCCATCCGCTACGCCAAAGTGGATGATATTGCCAGTGCCCTCAACGCCCTTGGTGGCAGCGGCGGTACGTCGGTAAGCATTGGCACCGCGCCCAGCCCCAGCCGCATCAGCGGCATATCCGGATCCACGTCGGGCGGCTACAACGGTAACGGCGGGGTCGGCGGCAGCTCTTACCAGTCTGGCAATATCGGCGGCAACAACGGGGGTGGCATTACCACGCGGAGCGGCATTGGAGTAACCAGCGGTGGGGCTACTGCTAACGGCACGCCCACCGGCGGCACGACCTTCCAGCAGCGCTTGCAATCCATCATCCAGCGCGCCTCGGGCTCCACCTCGCCTAGCGGCGGCGGTTCGGACCAGCCCATCACGCTGTTTGGCCAGACCAAGATCATCCCCGACGAGAGCAGCAGCTCCCTTTTGATTTACGCCACACGTCAGGATATGGAGACCATCAAAGGGATCATCGCCAAGCTCGATGTCCCGCTCGCGCAGGTGTTGATTGAGTCCATTATCGTCGAAGTCACCTTGGGCAACACTCTAAACGCTGGTGTCTCGGCTGTGCAAAAGCCGCAGCAGTTTAACAACTCCAATGTCGCTGGTGGCGGCATCATGAACAACGGCACCGGCTCCTTCTTGAATGTCATTCGGAATCTCTCCACTAACGGCACGCCCACCGGCAAGCCGTCGTACAGCTTCCCCACGAACAGCACGGCCGGTCTGAGTTATTTTGGCAGCATCGGCCAGACTTGGGATGTCGCCGTGCAGGCGGCGGAATCCGACAGCAAGGCCCACATCATCCAGCGCCCGCGCATCCAGACCTCGCAGGCCGTGCCCGCGCAGTTCTTCGTCGGCCAAAGCGTGCCTTACATCACTGGCAGTTACTCCTACAACGGCGTGCAAAACAGCTACTCGCAGTTATCCGTCGGTGTGGAATTGGATGTCACTCCGTTCATCAACCCCGAAGGCGCCGTCTCCATGCAGGTGCAGCAGGAGATTGATGAAATCGCCGATGCCAACTACAACAACACCGGCCAGCCGAGCACCGTCAAACGCACTTTAAACAGCACGATTACCGTACGCGATCGCGACACCGTCATCCTCGGTGGCTTCGTCTATTCGGATAAAGCCCACAATATCTCCGGCGTCCCCCTGCTCATGGACATCCCCCTGCTCGGCTGGATGTTCCGGAGCACCTCCGACAACAAGAGTCATAACGAGCTGATGGTGCTGCTGCGGCCCACCGTGTTGAAGACGCCCGAACTCGCCGCCGTCGAGACCATCCGCGAAGGTCAGCGGCTGCCGGGGGTTTCCGGGGCCGTGGCTGACGAGGCCGACTATAACCGCAAGCTCATTGCCGCCGAGCGCAAAAAGGAGCTGCAGCACGCCACCAACGGCGGTCTCGGCGACGGCTTCTTTAATATGAAACCCAGCTCCGTCATGGGTACGAATGTACAATCCGGTGATTTTGGTACCGCCCCGGAACCCAGCCCGGCAGCGGCCGCCCCTGCGCCCGCCGCCACCGACAGCACCACCCAAGACAAGGCCCGCGCCGCGCTGGAGCAGAAAATGCAGGATCTTGATCAAAAAGCGGCTGAGTCCGTCCCGCCGCCCACCTTGGCCACCCCGCCGCCGCAATAAAGGGACGGTTTACCCCGCTTTTGACCTCAGCCCCGCCCGCCAGCAGCTTAGCTGGCGGCGGGCGTCGGTGATGCCCCGGCCCCCGCCCAGTCGGCCTAGCCGATAAGCTTGCGGATCTACGCTAGGACCAGATTCCTCGGAAGATAGTCCTGATTTTCTACGCTACGACCATCTTCCGAGGAAAATGGTCATGATTTTCTACGCATTGACCATAAGCCCAGCAAAAGGGCCTTTCGCATCCCCGGTCAAGTGTCCAAGTGAGGACCGGAAGACCGCCCAAACCGGCTGCGGGCAGTTCGGCGAAGCCCCAATTCTACGGTTTTGAGCTGGCGGCAGCGGGGGTGTTAGTCGTGGAGGCGGGCGAAAACAGTTGCTCCATGCTGTGTATGGGATGCAGCGGCACCGCCAGCAGTTTCGGGATGAAGCCCGGGATGAAGACCGGCGTCACGACTGGTTCGCCCAACTCGCCGGTGACGTGGCATTCAAAAATCTTGCCCACCGGCCACAGCATCGTGCTGATGACCGGCCCCACCAAGGGCATGTTATGCAGCAATTGCGCCGTGACGTGGGCGTTCACATTCTCCATCAGGTCCACCGTGCCGGCGTATTGCAGCCGCATCGTGGCAGACTGGATGAGCAGCGAGTCGGTGGTGATCACGCCGTTCGTGATGATAAAATCCGCCGCCGCCGCCTTCGCCCGGCTATTGCCCAGCCCCGGCATCACGGCGTTCAGCACCGGCGACATAAAGGCGAACATCGGCACGTCCCATAGCAGGCCGTCGTGCAGTTGCACCTGCCCGTCGCCATTCCAGGAATGCCAGTCAGCCGAATTGCCCCGGGTCACCCGGGTCGTACTGCTCAGGCGCCCTTCGAGCTTACTTTTGTTCGTGGTCAAATCCGTCGCCAGCAGATGCAGGTCAATGTTGGTGACGGCAAAGGCGAAATTGAAATCGCAATCGTAATTCACCGGCCGGAAATCCAGAAAGCCGCTGCCTGTGCCCGTGCCGTCGTAGAGCTGCGCGACGATGTGCGAAAGCGTCAGCGACTGTTGATACCAATGGATGGTGCCGGTCACCTGCGTCGTGTTCAGTCGCGCCCAGCGGAACGGCACCCCCTGCACGATGTCGAAGGTCAGGTCGGCCAGCTGGGCATCCTGCGCATTGTTCACGGGGATGATGGGCGTGCTGCCCTGCACCTTCGCCAGCGGCGGTGACAGGAAATGATACGGCTCGGTCATGTGGGCCGTCTTGGGACCGATGGCGCGCGTCACGGCCTGCGGATCCATGAGGCAGAGGCCATTCGTAATCCAGAGGGCCTTCCGTCGCAGATCAATGAACACCCGGTCAGCCTTCCCCCATTGTGTCCCGCCTGCCCGTCTTATGTCCGGCGCAAACACATCGAAGGCCAGGTTCGTGTAAAGGAACCTGGCGGCGACGGAATCCATCGACTCGGTGCGCACGGTAAAATTGGTCAGCGCGACCTGACCGGTGGCGCAGAAGGTGGCGAGGTTGTTGAAATTGCCGCTCAAATCCACATTCAGCGCGAGCGGTTCGCGGCAGTTCAGGATTTTGAGAAATTGACTGGCGGTATCCGGTGACAGCGGCGCGAGGATGGTTGCCTCAGCCAGTTGCCCGGCGAGCAGGCCGTGAAAATTGCCCGTTGCCGTGCTCACCTCGCCGCTCAGGCGCAACTGCGTCCGCCCCGCCCTAACCGTAAAATCCGGTAAATCCCAGATCTGGTCGGCCAGGGCGAAATGCGTCTGCACCGCGTCCAGCCTCAAACCGGAGGCGATGCTGGCGTTGGTGGCCGCCAGATCGCCGTGGAGGGAAATAGATTCCGCGAGCTTGTCGCGCCAATCGTCCGGGGCGTTGGTCCACGGTGGCAGCCGCAGCGAACCTTCCGCCCGCAGCGCCGGCGGTTGCGACCACGAAACCTTTGCCAAGCTGGACCGCGCTGATGCTGGCAGTAGGTTCGCCAAGACGCGCGGGTCGAACTGCGAGTCGTTGGTGAACGTCACTTCGCGCATCGCCACATCCAAGGCCGCGCCGGCAATCAGTTGTCCGCCGCCAAGTTGACCAGCGAGTTTTGTCACGGTCAGGTTTGGCGCCGCCCAGACGCCGGCGCAAGCAATGGTCTCGGCATTAAGCGGATTCGAGCGCAGTGCGCCAAGCTGCAGGGACCAGGCGAGGCGGTACGGTTGCAGATTGGTCCAGAAACCCCACGCGGCGTCGCCATTGGTCGGGGCGTCGGTGGGTTCCGTGAGTGTGGCGTCCGCCGCGAAAGCGTGTGCGCCGAACCACGGGGTTTGCACGCCCGCCGCCGTGGCGTTCAGTCGCACGGTGATGGAATGCTGGTCGCGGGCATCGCCGGCCAGCGTCAATCGGAGTTGCGGTTCACCTTGAAAATGAATTTGCCGGAGGACATCGGAAAAGATGTTGAGCGAGGCCAGCAGCGCGCCGCGGTCGGTGCCGCGCCCGGCGAACATCTTCCATTTGGCCGCTTCCGGCGCATGTGCGATTTCGCCGCTGATGCCAATTTGCGTCCCGGCAAAGTCGGCGCGGAAATGGTCGAACGACCACGTGTCATCGGCTTGGAAGCGCACTTCGGTCTGGAGATTGGTGAGCGCGAGCGTATTGGTCGGCGACAGGGGCAGGATGAATTGGCCATCGCGAATCACGAGGCCATCCACTTGCAATTGCCGGTGCAGGAGCGCGGGGAAGTTGATGAGCAGATGGACCTGCCGGGCGGCAAACGCCGGGGCGTCCGTGGATTGCGCCTGACCGGCGCGGACATTCTCCGCGACAAGACCGCGGATGAGACTGAGGCGCATCCGCGAGAATTCGAGTTTAACCCCGCGTTCCGATAAGGTCGCGACCAGGCGCGTTTTCAGAAAGTTCGGCAGGCCGATGCGATTGCACCAAATGAAGAAAAGCAGCCCGGCGAGGACCAGCAGCCACGCGGTGAAGCGGACACAGCGAAAGCCGAAACGGCAGCGTCGCCAAAATCCGGGTTTAAAACGCACGCGGAAACTTTCGCCGGAATAATGCGACAATTCAAGTTGAACCCGTCAGCCGCAGCCGGCTTGGCCGCGTCATCGGGTCAGAAGAACGGGTTGTGAGCCTTTTCTTCCGCCACGGTGGTCAGCGGGCCGTGGCCGGGGCAGAGCAAAGTCGCCGGCGGCAGGGAGAGAATTTGTTCACGCACCTTTTGCTTCGCCAAATCCCATGCGCCGTTGCCGCCGCCCATGGAGCCGGCGAAAATGGTATCGCCCACGATGGCGACGTGCGGGGCGTCTTCCTGCCAGTTGCCGATGAGATAGGTCACGCCATCCTCAGAATGGCCGGGCGTCTCACGGTGGGTGATGCGCAAGCCGCCGAGCGGGATGATCTCGGCGTTTTTGTTGCGCTGATCCACGGGGGCATTTTTGGAGCTGGTATGAACGCGCGCCTTGGGCCAGGCCGCGCGGATGGCCGGCAGCGCTTCGACATGGTCCCAGTGTGAGTGGGTGATGAAGATGTGGCGCAGCGTCAGGCCTTCCGCTGCAATGAGGTCGAGGATGGGCTGGGCATCGAGGCCGGTGTCGAAGAGCGCGGCGTCGCGCTGGACTTCGTCCCAGATGAGGTAGCAGTTGACGGACAACTCGTCTTTTTTGGTGGCAATGACGCGCAGTTCGCGCCAGCCGGATAAATCAATGGGGGCGGGCAGCCAGCCCTTGGCGACGCCTTCTAGCTTGGTTGGGTTGAGGCCAAGTAACTGGCTGAGCGCGGTCAGGTTGACCTTCTTGGCGGACTGGCCGGATTCGCTAAAGGCCGAGTATTCGCTTTCGGTCAAGCCCGCTGCGGCGGCGGCGGCGGTGGTGGTAATGCCGTTTGCCGCGGCGGCTTTGCGGACGATGTCGCCTAAATGATCTTCAAGTTGCACGCGCCAGACGATACTAAAATTCTTTCTAATCGCAAGCGGCGGCTTGTCGCGCGGCGTGGGGCGTGGTAGAACTCGGTTGTGTTCGGCTTCAAATCGAATAAACCGCGCGAGCGTTTTTACCTGCTGCCGGGCCAGGGCGGGCGCAACTATTACCGCAAACAGAAAGTGTTTTTGTGCTGGGCCGTCTTGGTGTCGCTGCTTTTGGGGAGCGTGATTACGCTGGTCATGTGGCACGCCGCGCGGGTGCAGCCATGAGCGGCGCTTGACCGCGCAGGCGGGGTTGTTACCATGCCAAAAATTTGATGAAGTCTTTTTATCTCATTGTGGGTCTGCTGGCATTCGCCGCCCTGTCCGCCGGAGCCGATCCGGCAGTCGTGGATGGTATCAAGGGTGTGGTGAGCAGCAGCGTGGTGACGTTTTCTGAGGTGGAGGATTATTCTCGCCCGGCAGCCGACGCGCTGCGCCGCCAATACGGTGACCAGCCGGACGTATTCCAACAGAAGCTCAATGACACTTTAAACGACAGTTTGAATCAGCTCGTCGAAAACGCGCTCATCCTGCGCAGCTTTGACACTGAGGGTTACAAGCTGCCTGATGCGGTTGTGGACGAGCTCGTGCAGGAACGCGTCCGCGAGCGGTTTGGCGACCGGGTCACCTTCATGAAGACGTTGCAGGCGCAAGGACTGACCGTGGAACAGTTTCGTAAGCAGGTACGCGATCAATACATCGAGGCTGCGTTGCGCAATCAGAACGTGCAGAAGGAAATCTTTATTTCGCCCTACCAGATTGAAAAGTATTACAACGCGAACCCGAACGAGTTTCGTGTGGAGGATCAGATAAAGCTGCGCATGATTGTCCTCGCCAAATCTACGCCGGACGACACGAACACGCTCAAGCTCGCGCGCGAAATCCAGGCCAAGCTCAAAGACGGCGCACCCTTCACGGAGATGGCCTCGATTTATTCGCAAGGCTCGCAGCAGCATCAGGGCGGGGATTGGGGCTGGGTGCAAAAATCCGTTTTGCGCAAGGAGCTCGCCGACGTCGCCTTCAGTTTGCCTGTTGGCACGGTCAGCGATTTGGTGGACACGCCCGACACCTGTTATCTGATGCTCGTCGAAGACAAGCACGCCAGCCACGTCCGCCCGCTGACCGAGGTGGCTGCAGATATTGAGAAAACTCTCCGAATCAAGCAGCAGGCCAAGCTGCAAAAGGATTGGATTGAAGGTCTTAAGAAAAAAACCTTCATCCGCTACTTCTGAAAAATTGCCGGATCCGGCGGCACAATGAATAACTGGATTGGCATTTCCCTCGGCGACGCCACCGGCGTCGGACTCGAAGTCACGCTTAAGGCCATCGCCGCCGAAGCGCCGGCTGACGATACAAAGTATCTCCTGATTGGCGACGAGACTTCCGCACTAAAACTGGCGCGCCACCTTCAGTTAAACCTGCCGCTGCAAAAATTCTCCGGCTATGGCGACAGCGGCAGATTTTTCATCACCAATCCTTTAACTACCCCGCTGCCGGAGAATCTGCCCGCTGGTTCGCCGCTCGCCGCCCACGCCGCCGTAGCGGCATTACAAGATGGCGGCCAGCGCTGCCTGCGTGGCGAACTCGATGCGCTCGTCACGGCTCCAGTAAATAAGGAAGCCATCATCCGCGCCGGGCACAAGTTTGTTGGCCAGACAGAATTTCTCTCCGAGCTTGCCGGTACGAAGCGCACCGCCATGATGCTGCTTGGCACGGACGAACGCGGTCGTTGGCTGCGCGTCGCGCTGGCCACGGTGCATATTGCCATCAAGTCCGTTCCTGAAAAATTGACGGCGGAAAAAATCACGCTCGCCATCGAACTCGCTGCGCAGTCCTGCCGCGACCTCGGTTTGCCGCGCTCGAAAATCGCCGTAGCCGGCTTGAATCCGCACGCTGGTGAGGGCGGAGAATTTGGCGATGAAGAAATCACCACGATTGCGCCCACGGTTCAGGCGATGCAGCAGCGGGGCTACGATGTCGTCGGGCCGTTGAGCGGCGACACCGTTTTTCACTACGCGTTGAAAGGGGAATTTGACGCCGTCGTGGCGATGTATCACGACCAGGGACTCGCGCCGCTGAAAGCCGTCGCCTTCGACAGCGGCATCAATTGGACGCTCGGCCTGCCCTTCATCCGCACTTCACCCGACCACGGCACGGCTTACGACATTGCGGGCAAAGGCATTGCGAACCCCGGCAGCATGATTGCGGCGATTCGGCTGGCGAAGCAGCTGGCGAAGAATAAAAGCTAGCCGATCAGCTCGCGGACTTTCGCGCCGATATCGCCTTGCTTAACCAGCGACTCGCCAACGAGGATTGCCCCCGCGCCACACTTCTGAACCCGCTCCACGTCGGCGCGCGAATGAATCCCGCTTTCTGCAACAAGGATTTTGCCGCCGCCAACTTTGTTCGCCAGCCGTTCCGTCGTCGCCAGGTCCACCTTGAAAGTTTTCAGGTTGCGATTGTTCACGCCAACGAGTGCCGGAGAAATTCTTAGCGCGCGGTCCAATTCTTCCTCGTCGTGAACCTCCACCAGTACGGCCAACCCGGCTTCGGTCGCAAGCGCATGGAATTTTTCCAGTTGCGCGTCCGTCAGAATGGCGACGATGAGCAGAATGGCGTCCGCGCCCCATTCGATGGCTTCGAGAATCTGGCGTTCATCGATTATGAAATCCTTGCGCAACAGCGGCAGTTTCACGGCCGCGCGAATCTGGCGCAGATAATCCAGTGAGCCTTGGAAAAACTTCTCGTCCGTGAGCACCGACAGGCAGCTCGCGCCCGCCGCCTCGTATTCTTTGGCGATACGCACCGGATCAAAGTCTTTACAGATGACGCCCATCGAGGGCGACGCCTTCTTCACCTCCGCAATCAGGCCGATGCTGCCGCCGCGTGGATTTTTGAGCGCCGCGATAAAGTCACGGCGCTTGCCGTGCTCCAGCATGGCATCGCGCAAATCGCCCGCGGCGATGAGGCGCTCCGGCAGCTTGGCGACTTCCAGTTTCTTTTGTTCAACAATTGAATCGAGAATGTTCATTCCTCGTCATCCTTCACGCCCTGCATGCGTTTGAGCGGGCAGCCGGCGCGGAGCCACGCGTTCACGAATGGGTCCAGCGCGCCGTCCATCACCGCTTGCACATCGCTCGACTGTTCGCCCGTGCGCAAATCTTTCACCATGCGATACGGCTGGAAGACGTAGCTGCGAATCTGATTACCCCACGAAATACTGCCCTTATCGCCGTAAAACCGTTCCATCTCGCTCTTCGCCTGGTCCAGCTTTAGCGCATAAAGTTTGGAGATCAACATCGCCATCGCGGTCGCCTCATTTTGCACCTGACTGCGCTGGGCCTGCGACGCGGCGACGAGCCCGGTCGGGATGTGCGTCAGGCGCACGGCGGTTTCAACTTTATTAACATTCTGGCCACCCTTGCCACCGGACCGGAACGTGTCGCGCAAGATTTCCGTCTTCGGAATCACTATATCCGTCTCCACCAGATCGCTCAATTCCGCCACCGTATCCACGCTGGAGAAGCTCGTATGCCGCCGCTTATTCGAATCAAACGGCGAGATACGCACCAACCGGTGCACGCCGCGTTCCGCCTTGCAGAAGCCGTACGCGTTCTCGCCTTCTACGCGGAAAGTCACACTCTTGAGCCCGGCCGAATCGCCCTGGAGCGCGTCCGTCACATCCCATTTCCAGCCGCGCAGATCGAACCAGCGACCGTACATGCGCGAGAGCATTTCCGCCCAATCCTGCGCCTCCGTGCCGCCCGCGCCGGCGTTGATGGTGAAGATGCAATTGCATTTGTCATGCGGGCCATTGAGAAACGTCTTGAGCTCGAAGGAATCCAGCTGTGCGAAAAGTTTTTTGACGTCCGCCTCCATCTCCGCTTCAAGGCTCGTCTGGGCGGCCTCCGGTTCGGCGGCGGCGAGTTCGAGCATCACCTGCAAATCCTCCACCGCCTTGCCGAAGCGCGCGAGCGGATCGAGTTTGCCGCGGATATCGTTCGTCTCGTTGATAACTTTCTGGGCGGCGTCCTGATTATTCCAGAATGTTTCGCCCGTCATCTGGTTTTCGAGTTCGGCGAGCCGTTGGTTCAATTTGGCGACGTCAAAGAAACCTCCGCAGGTGAGAAACCTTGTCGGCGGCGGTCGCGATCTGGGGGCGGACGATATCGAACATTCGCGCAGAATAATTTATCCTGCCGCCAGAATCCAGCAGGGTTTTGGCCGGAGACAGGTTCGGCTCTGAACGAAGCGCGGGTTGCCGCCCCCGCCGCCCGAGTTACAGCTATCCGCGCTCAATCCGGAGCCGTCCAAGACCCATCCGGAACGGTTACTTCTTAAGAAACTGCCGTTCCTTCTCAAGAAGCTGTCGTCCACTCTCAAGAAGCTACCGTTCATTCTTAAGAAACAGTCATCCATTCCCGAGAATCTGCCGTTCCTTCTCGAGAAACAGTCACTCATTCTTAAGAACCTACCGTTCATTCTCGAGAAGCTACCGTCCATTCTTGAGAAACAGTCGTTCATTCTTAAGAAGCTGCCGCTCATTCTCGGGTGGAAAACCTACTTTTCGGGTGTTTTTTGCTAAAAACCGCTCATTTTTGCCGCGCCGAACGCTTTTTTGACTCGGCAGGCTGAGTTCACTTCACCGGCAGGGCGATGCGCATGGTGGTGCCCCGGCCCACGCGCGACCGGATGCGGATTTCGCCGTGATGCGTCTCCACAATCCGCCCCACAATCGCCAAGCCCAGGCCAGTGCCCTTGGCTTTGGTGGTGGCCAGCACGGTCTTGAACGCCTGCTGCTGCTGCTCCGGCGTCATGCCGCCGCCGGTGTCCTTGAATTCCACCGCCGCGTGCTCGGTTTTATCCGGCCCGGTCACCACGCGCGAACGGATGGTCAACGTGCCGCCGCCCGCCATCGCCTCGGCCGCATTCAGGATGAGATTCAGAAACGCCTGCTCGAGTTGCGGCGCATCGCCGGAGACCAGCGGCAGGTCCAATTGCAAATCGCGCACGAGCTTGATGCCCTGATTCGCCAGCTTGTGCCGCACGAGCAGACTTAATTCATCCACGAGCTCGTTCAGGTTCACCGGCGCAAACTTGGGCTCGGTCGTGCGCGCAAAATCCAAGATCTGTTCCACAATCTTGTTCAGGTGCTCAATCTTGGACTCGATGATTTGCGCATCCTTGCTGCGGGGATCTTTCGCATCGAATTTCAGGTCGAGCGAATGGTAGAGCAGCTTCATCACGGTGAGCGGATTGCGAATCTCGTGCGCGACCTCCGCCGCGAGCAGACCGAGCGCGGAGAGTTTTTCGTTCTGGCGCAACTGTTCTTCCACATCCACGACGCGTTCGTAGAGCCGCGCCTTCTCAATGGCGATGGCGGATAGCTCGGCGAGGGCGGAGAGGATTTTGATTTCTTCGTTGGAAAAACTGTACGCGCGCGCGGTATAGACGCTCAGCGCGCCAATGCTTTGCCCGGCAAAAATCAGCGGCACACTCAACAGCGACACGAGGTTTTCGCGCCGTGCGAGTTCGACGTTCTGATAGCGCGTGTCGGTTTGGACATTGGCGACCTGCAACGGTTTTTTGCGCCGCACGACCACGCCGATTAGGCTATCTTCGGCGCTCAAACGCGGTTTGTTGATGTAGGCATCGCCCGCGCCGAAACTCGCGCGCAGGTCGAGCCACTCGCCCGAATCGTCGAGCAGCATGAGCGAACACATCCGCGCGCGCATAAGTTCGCAGGCTTCCTTGGTGATGGCCCGCAGGGCTTCATCCAGATTCAAGGTGGAATTAATCGTGCGGCTCACGCTGGAGAGCGATTCAAACAGCATGACTTTCAAGCGCAGTTGCTCGTAAAGCCAGGTGTGATGAATGACCTTGGCCGCCTGGATCGCGAGTTCCTGCAACAGCTCCTGGTCATCCACTGAGAAGGCATCCACGCGTTCGGAATCGACGTTGATGACGCCGCGCACTTCGCCCTGCACTTCGAGCGGCACGGCAAGCTCAGAGCGGACATCGCGCCGGATGCTGACGTAGCGCTTGTCCTGTGTGACATCGCCGACACGTGCGGGTTTGCCGGTCTGCGCGACCCAGCCGGTGACGCCTTCGCCGACGCGGAGTTTTAATTTGCGCGCGGAGGCGGAGAGATTTTGCGCCGCGTGAATCTCGAGAAAGTTGGACGTGGGATTGATGAGCACGAGCGAGCCGCTCGAAGCGCGCATCACGCGTACGGCCTCGCTGACGATGAGTTGCAGCGCCTCCTGCGAGTCGAGCGTGGAATGGATGACGCTCCCGACCTGATACAACAGGCGCAGGCGTTCGTGGCTCCGTTCAAGTTTTTCCAGCTGCTCGCTCACACGTTCAATTTTTAAGGTTAAGTGTTTAGTTGGCGGAGCGTGGCACGGCAATTTTGTTTTAACTTAAAACTAAGCATTAAAAACTCAAAACTCATCTTGTGCGCAGAATCAAAATGGTGCCGACGGTGGCGAAAAACAGATTCGGTAGCCACGCCGCGAGCCACGGCGGCAAATGACCGTTCAAGCCGAACGCGAGGCTGACCTGTTGCAGCACGAAATAAGCGAAGCAGATAAAAATGCTGCCCGCGACGCCGAAGAATAAATTGCGGCGCCCGGATTGCGCGCCGAACGGGACGGCGATAAACACAACGACGAGGCAGGTCCACGGTGCGGCGAGCCGGCCGTAATATTTCGTGCGCAGGGCGTTCGCATCGTCGCGCGGCAAATCAGGGTGGAGCCGTAGATATTCGCGCAAATCTTTCAGCGGGATATCGGCGGCGCGCGAGCCGCGCAGGGTCTGCGAGTCGCTGAGTTTGATGTTGCTCAAGATTTGGCCCGGCGTTTCGTCAAACTCCGGCATGGCAATCTGGTTTGTGATGAACGTCGGCACGAGGCTGCCGTTCGGGCTGAGTTGCGTGAACATTTTCGCGTTGTAAAAAATCCAGACGCCGTTGGTCCGGTCGGCGCGGTCGGCTTTGAGCGCGCGCCACGAGCCGTCGGGCAGCGTCCAGGTCACATTCGGATTCAGCATGATGCGGGTGGGGGCATCGTATTCGCCAATCTGCCAGATGCGGTTGGCGTGCGCGGTGCGGAATCCGATCTTGGTGAAGTGGGTCTTGGCCTTCGGATTGTTTTCCAACTGAACATGGCGCGAAAGGATTTCCTCCGTCCACGTGGCGCAGCGCGGCACGATGCTTTCGTTGATGCCAAAATAAATTCCGCCTGCCAGCACGCCGACGACAAAATACGGCACGCACAGCCGCCACAAACTCACGCCAGCCGCCCGGAGTGCGGTGAGCTCGTGGTGGCGGGAATGTTGCGTGAGCGCGTACAGCAGCGCGAGCAGCAGCCCGATGGGGAGCACTAAAATGAGAAAGCCCGGCATCATGGCGCCGGCGTATTCCACGCAATCCCACAGCCGGAGCTGATGCTCCTGCATGATGTCGAGTTCGCTGAAGAAGAAATAGGCGACCCAGAAAACGAGAAAGCCGCCGAGGCAGTAGGCCAGCGGCGTGAGTAATTCGCGAAACAGGTATCGGTCGTGCAACCGCATGGTGCAGGTTAGACAGCGGATGGTTTTCTGCCAAACAATTAAGAAGCTGGTGGGTTGGGAGAGACTCGAACTCTCGACCAATGCCTTAAAAGGGCACTGCTCTACCGACTGAGCTACCAACCCAACAGGGCGGAGGAAAATAGATTATTGTCGCCCGAAAGCAAGGTTTTTCCCCTCCGCCAAAGGGGTCGCTGAAGATTGTTATGGGACGGTAATTTTCAATTTTGTTTTTTGCACCGGCTGCGCTAGAGTGGTTTCATCAAGACGGGCACGCACATAAAATTTTGGGGAGTTCGCGGCTCCATTCCCTCGCCCGGTGCAGGCACGGTTCGCTATGGCGGTAATACCACTTGCGTCGAGGTCCGCAACGGCAGTGACATCATCATTCTTGATGCTGGCACCGGCTTGCGCCACCTCGGCCAGTCGCTGGTCGAAGAATTCCGGCGAGGTACGCTCACCCTCTCGCTGTTACTATCACATACTCACTGGGATCATATTCAGGGCATCCCGTTTTTTGCGCCAATTTACGAATCCCGCTGCCGGCTGCGCATCCTCGGCTGTGAGGGCGCGCGCCAAAGTCTCGTTGCCGCGCTCACCGGCCAGATGGAAAGTACGTATTTTCCGGTGCCGTTCTCGAAGCTACCCAGCAATATTGAAATCGAAGAGCTGGAGGAATTTAATTTTACCATTGGCCAGGTTTTAGTCCGGGCGCAGCGCGCCAATCATCCCGGCGTGGCGGTAGGCTACCGGTTGTTTTCGCCGGACGGTATCGTCTGTTTTTTTCCCGACACGGAACCGCGCTTGGGTGGTAAAGACAATGAGATGATTGATTTTGTCCGCGACGCTGATGTGTTGATTTTAGATTCGCAATACGACCGGGCGGAATACAAGAAGCACACCGGCTGGGGTCACGGTTGCGTGGATGATTCCGTGGCGCTGGCGCTCCAAGCTGGTGTAAAGAAGCTTATCCTCTTCCACCATGACCCCGACCACGATGACCGGAAGATTGACGCATTTGTGAAACACGCCCGCGCGCTGGTGAAAAAGCAGAAGGCCAAATTGAAAGTGGAAGCCGCGCGCGAGGGGATGACGATTGAACTTGGCGGCAAGTAAGGGCGTTAAACTTTCAGACGCAGACTTCTTTTATTCCGATTTTTCTCCGTAGTTAATCGCCATCGCGCCGCCGAGTAGGTTGACGACGCGGACGTTTTTCAATTTAAGTGCGCGCATTTTATCCGCCACCGCCAGCTGCGCCGGGTAATGTTTGAGCGATTCCAAAATATAAGCGTAGGCCGAGGCATCGCCGCAGAATAGCCAGCCCATCAGCGGCACGGACATCTTGAGGTGGGTGAAATAGAGACTACGCCAGAGCACATTCGCCGGTTTGCCAAAATCCAATACGATGAGTCGCGCTCCCGGTCGCGCCACGCGCCACATTTCGTCCAGACCGCGCTCCCAGCTCGTCAGGTTGCGTAGCCCATAGCCAACAGTGACGATGTCAAAGGAGTTTTCGGAAAAGGTAAGTTCCTGCGCGTCACCTTGGATAAAGGTAGGCACGGGGTGCGGGGAGTTGAAAGTTGGGGTTTTAAGTTTTCCACTTCGGTTCGCCGCGACCTCAAGCATTTGGGCGCTGAAATCAAGGCCTGTGGTGGTCGCACCGCCCCGGGCGAGGGCAAAGGAAATGTCGCCGGTGCCGCAGCATAGGTCGAGGGCGCGGCTGCCGGGTTTTATCTGCGCCAGCTCGACGACGCGGCGTTTCCAAAGCCGGTGCAGGCCGAAGCTTTGGAGGTCGTTGATGAAATCATAGCGGCGGGCGATGCGGGCGAAGAGGTCGTTGACTTTTGCGGCGCGCTGATCGCCAGGCGCATAATAGGCGTTGCTCACGCAGATATTCTAGCAGGGTGGCGCGTGGCGCAAAGCGGAGAAATGTCTTTGCGTTGGACGCTGGCTTTGTTAGGTTCGCCGAAAATTAAGCGTATTAAACAACAGCAATCAGCCCTATGAGCACAGTTGGCGCGCAAAAAAAAATCTTGGTGGTGGATGACAATGAAATTGTCATCAAGACGATTTCACTTAAGCTTCAGGGTGCCGGCTACCAAGTGTTGACCGCCATGGATGGCTCGGCGGCGGTGGCCATTGCCCGAAAAGAGACGCCGGACTTGATTTTGCTAGACTTGAGTTTTCCCCCGGATGTAGACGGGGTGCCGTGGGATGGTTTTCGCATCATGGAATGGTTTCACCGGCTGGACACGGTAAAAAAAATACCCGTAATCGTCATCACTGGCTCTGACGATCCGCAGGCGAAGCAGCGCGCTACGAACACGGGCGCAGTGGCGTTTTTCCAGAAACCGCTGGAACATGACTATTTGCTCAAGGTCATCCGGGCGACCCTAGGTGAAACCGTTAGGTGAGCAAAATTCAGACTTGCTAGTGGTCAGAATTAACTTAATATCAACCCACTTTCGGACGCGAGCGTAGCTCAGTTGGTAGAGCATCACCTTGCCAAGGTGAACGTCGAGGGTTCAAATCCCTTCGCTCGCTCCATTTTTTCTTTTCTTAACAGTTTTTAAGCCTGCGTATTAGTCGGGGTATCCAGACATTGCCGTACGAGTTGTGCCATTTTGCCAATTGAGTAAGGCTTGGGCATAAAATTAATGCCTTCTGTCAGCGAAATGTCTTTGCCAGCCATGTCTGGGCTGTAACCGCTGGTGAATATAACTTTCAAACTGGGCTTCTGAGCAAGTAGCCGTTCGGCCAGTTCGCCGCCGAGGATACCTTCGGGCATTATCAAATCCGTCAGGAGCAAGTCCACTTCATGGTTGGCCGATTCCCACACTTCAAGGGCGTGTCGCCCGGAACGTGCAGTTAACACCTTGTATCCTTGGTATGCCAGCAGTTCAGCAATCATATCGCGCAAGGGTTCCTCATCTTCGGCCACTAAAATTGTTTCGCGTCCACGTTGCAGCTCGCCCTCATCGTCGGTAGCTGCCGGTTTCTCGGCGGGCTGTTTGCTAGGCGGGAAATAAAGTTTGAAGGTTGTGCCCTGATTGGGCTGACTTTCCACTTCCAGCCAGCCTTTATGCTGCCGAATGATACTCAATACCGTCGCCAGTCCTAGGCCAGTCCCTTGGCCGGGTGCCTTGGTAGTAAAGAACGGCTCGAAAATCCGGTTGAGAATATGCGTGTCCATTCCGCAGCCGGTATCCGTAAAGGTCAGGCAGACAAATTCACCGTGGCGTTCTTCCGGATCCAAGGTAACAGTCGAGCGATGGACCGTAACCAGAGCCGTATCGATGTGTATCCGTCCGCCTTCTGCCATGGCGTCGCGGGCATTGATGGACAAGTTCATAATCACCTGCTCAATCATGCCATCGTCGGCTTGGATGGCGGGCAGGTTCGAGCCGGGTTGAAAATCCAGCCGGATGCATTCGCCAGTGAGCCGTTCCATCATCGCTAGCGAATTGGCCACGGTTTCGTTGAGATCAATGTCGCGAAACTGCGTGACCTGTTTGCGGCTGAAGATGAGCAACTGACGGACTAGGGCGGCGGCCCTCTTGCTCGCTATGAGAACCTGATTAATCGAGTTGGCGCTGGGATCTTCCTCAGGTAGGCGCATCTGTATCAGGCCGGAATGGCCTTGAATGACGGTTAATATGTTGTTGAAGTCGTGCGCAACCCCGGCGGCTAGCTGGCCGATACTCTCCATCTTTTGAGCCTGGAGCAACTGGCGCTCGAGCATAAGTCGCTCGGAAATGTCTTGCACCAACAACAATGCGTGCGCGTGACCGCCCAGCGACAACGGAATCAGTGATACCAGCACGTCATGGATAGCTCCAGACAGGCTGCGGACTTTGGCGTTTTCTTCCCGCACCTCCTCGTTTTTGGCCAATCGCGTAACCCATTGCTCCGCTAACTCGGGCTGTTCCCAGAGTAAGTGTTCGTTGGAAGCGCTCCCCATGAGCTTGTTCCGAGCGCAGCCGGTTAGCGCGACGAGCCGGTCGTTAACATCTACAAAACGATGACCATCTAGGGTCAGGATGCCGCTGGGAATCGGGCTGGAATGAAAGGCCTTCGAAAACCGCTCCTCGGTTGCTCTGAGTAGGGTGTTTGTTTGCGACAACTCTGATGTCCGCCGCTCCACCATGGCCTCCAGTTCAATCATCTGGAAGTTCGCCTGAATACCAAGCAACCATTTCTTTGTTAGGGCGTGCGCTAGTTGTTGGACCTCCACATTGTCGAATGGCTTCTTGAGGACGAGTAGGTTGTCGGGTTGGCCAACTTTGAGCCGTAGCTCTTCCCACGAATAATCCGAGTAGGCAGTACAGACGACAATTTGGAGTTGCGGAAAGACTTCCCAGATGCGTGAAATGGTCTCTACACCATCCCAGCCAGGCGGCATCCGGACATCCACGAAGGCCATCGCATAAGGCCGGTTTTCTTCCAGGGATTGTTTCACCATTGCCAGACCGTCCTTACCTTGGTAGGCCGAGTCCAACTGAAAACTTATGGAGTCAATGGCAGGCTGAAATTCGTCAAACAGCGCCTCCTCCATGCCCTTGAGTTTGGAACTATCGGCAATACTCGGGCAGAGGATTTTCCTGAAGTCGGCGTGGATGGACGGGTTGTCGTCAATAATCAGGATGCGATGGTTAGGCTTGAAGTTTGATGTACTCATGAGGCTCCTTCGTGTGTGGTGTGATTTTCGCGGTGCACGATTGTGGCTGCAGGCAATTCCAAAACAAAAGAGGCTCCCAAGCCGATGCCGTCGCTTTGAGCGGTGAGGCTGCCACTCATCTCTTTGGCCGCGTTGGCGCAACTATGCAGGCCAAAGCCGTGCCCGTCCTTTTTAGTTGTGAAACCGTGGGTGAAAATCTTAAGTAGATTTTCCGGAGCGATGCCCACACCGCTGTCGCGGATGGTAATCTTGACACGGTCAGGCGTCAGCGGCTCAACTCGGATGATCATGCGCTTCTCATTAGTGGGGTGCGCATCCATCGCATATTTCGCGTTGCTGATGAGGTTGATGAGGATTTGCAACGCCTTATGCCGGTCAGCAAACACGGGTGGCGTGGCTTCATCAAACTCGCGAATCACCTGAATGCGGTGCCGCTCGAACGCCGCCGCGTTAATCCGCAACGCGTCCTCGGTCAGCTCGCTCGCAGACAAATTTTCGTAGGCGCCGGACATTTTGGCAAAGTTTTGCTGCATTGCCACAATCTCTTTGATGTGATCGATGTGCTTGGCGACGGAATTTATTTCCGTAATGAGCTCCGTTTGCTCGGCGGCCAGATGGTTCGTAGCTGTGACCAGGTAATCTGGCAGGAGTTTACCTTTGGGATCATTTGTCAGATATTCTGCAAGGCGGTTCATGTGTTCGTGCAACATGCCAGAGGCGCGGAGCAGGTTGGTGACTTTGGATTGTTTCAGGCGCTCACCTACAAGCGTGGCAGATACGCTCACGCTGTTGAGTACGTTGCCTACATTGTGTAGCACACCAGTGGCTACTTCAGCCATACCAGCCATGCGGGAAGATTCAAGCAGCCGGCTGTTCAAACGCGCGAGTTCTTCCTCCGCCATTTTCTTGGCGGTAATATCAAGGAAAATGCCACGCATGGCCGAAGCTTTTCCTTGCTCACCCATCAACGAACCGCTTTCACGAATCCAGACCACCCGTTCATCCGCCGCCAGCATCCGGTATTCACAGGTGTAAGGCCGCCCAATGCGGGCATATTCATGGCGCATTTGAACTGCCTTGGTCTTGTCCTCTGGATGAAGATGATCCCGCCAAAAGTTCTCATTGGCCAGCCATTCGTCCGGCGGAAATCCGAGGATACGTATGCACTGTCGGCTGACAAAGGAAAAACGGAATTTCTCCGGGTCGCAAGTCCAGACAATGCCGTCAATTGAGTTAATCAGCACTTGCAACCGCTGTTGCGACAGGCTAATGGCCACATCTTGGGCTTGGATGCGGTCAAGCATCTCGTTGAAGGATTCCGTTAGCTGTCCCAGTTCGTCGCCGCGACCGCTGACGGTAGCCCGCACGGCGTAGTTCTTTTCCAAGCCAATCCGCTTAGCTGTCTCGGCTAAATGTAAAACCGGCTCGGTGATGACTAGCTGAAAACGGCGGGAAAGAAAAATTGCCAAGCTTACGGATAAAATCGTGATGTCCAGAATCACGAACCCGTAGAATTCGAGTAGCTTCAAAAATGTCCGTTCAAAATTGGCGCGCAGGTAGAGTGTTCCCACCTGCTTCCGATCTAGGATGACAGGTTGGGTGCGCAACAAGTAACCATCGGAAAAGTGTGACTCTCGCGGTGGTGGAAAAAGCGCCCAGGCGCCAGCCGGCTCCGGTGATTGGGCCCCTCTGAACTAGGCCATTGAGGATGGGATGGTTTTCGGGTAACGAAAAGAAAACCATCATGAAGAAGACACATCATACGACGGAGCAAATCATCCGCATCCTGCGGGAGGCGGAGACCAGCGGGCA